>JBARXP010000184.1:0-27902 GCA_049647405.1 Elainellaceae cyanobacterium
GCCTTGGTCATGCCACGGGCGATCGCCTGAGCCAAAGTCGCCGTGTTGCCATAGGCCGACGCATAGAGCAGCGCCACCATCAGCCCTTGGCTCTTTTGCTGCTGACACCAGGCTTTGTAGGCATGGGTCAGCTCAATCATGCCATAGCGAACGAGCGGCCCATGGCCGGGGGCATAGAGGCGCACTGGAGCCGGATCGGCTAATTTTTCGAGGGCAGTTTCTACCTGACGGGCATGGGGAGCCATGAGGCAGTCGAAATAGTAGCGGCGATCGTCTTTCAACTTGTCCCAGCTTTCGTCGAAGATGTCGTCGCCGCAGATGTGGGCACCAAAGAACTTGTCGGTATAGAGAATCTCCGTGTGGGGGTCGTAGGTGGCGAGTCCGTCAGGATATCGAGGCGTCGGAATGGGCGTAAATCGCAGCCGATGGCCTCCCCCCAACTCCAGCACTTCTCCGGTGCTGCCTTTCATGATGTTGAGGTTGAGGGGCACATCGGGCAGAGCTGATTTGAGGGTCTGAGCCGCAGGGTTTGAGCAGACGATGGTGATCTGAGGGGCGATCGCCAATATCGATTTCAGGGTTTCGGCTCGGTTGGGATTGACGTGACCCAACACGATATAGTCCAGCTCTTTCAAATCGAAGGGCGTCAGTTGAGTCTCTTGATGCTGCTGCACGATCCATCGAAGCTGTGCCCACAGGTCACTCCACAGGGGCAGGCGAGGTTTTGTCTCGGTGTCGGGTGCTGGATCATTCAGCGCGTTCAAGAAAATTTCGGTAAACGACTCCCCCGGCGGATCAATGAGAGCCGACTTTTCCGCCCGAATCAGATAGGAATTTGCCGTAGTTCCCTTCTCCCGCGCATATTCAATCTCAAACCGCAGACGATTCCAACTGCGCGATCGATAAATAGTGGTATCGGCAGCAATCGGGAGAATTTGGACATCGCGGGCTTTGGTATTCATGATTCCTTACGTCAAAAAATATTCGACAGAGAAGCTAATGTTGGGAAATGAGATCGGCTGGAGGACTCCCTGAATAAGCGTTTGCTGAGATTGGTAGTCGGCGCTAAGGGGCGTTGGCTTGCCTGGGTGTAGCCCGTATCGCCACACCGTTCGCCCAGACCCATTCTAAAATTGCTCCACGCAACGGCTCACAAACTGCCCTTACAAAATGCTGTCGTCATCTAGACTCCATCTAGCCGTTGCGAGCGTCATAGAGATGACTCTGGAGGCAAGAAGTCTGGTCGGAGCACCTGATCTAGGCTATAGGGACACGATGCAGGAAAGAGATCGTAAGGCTGGTTCGTTTCTCGAACCGCTAAGTCTAAGCCGTCTTCGTAGGCTTCTAACAAGGCATCCGGCAAATAAGGCTTGAGGCTAGGACTCTGGGCAAGAAGACGCTGAATCTGACGGCGCTGCTCTCGTAGGGTGGATTCCCAGCTATGACTTCGATAAGCGGGCTGAAACTGCCATTTGAGCAGATGACCCAGTAAAACTCCCAGGCGATGGGTGAGTTCACGCCGTTCTTGCCGCCCCAATGCCTCGATCTCCTCCACTAAATGCTCGATATCAAGCTGTTCCCATTTCTGTTTCTTCAGATAACTGGCTTGAGTCTGGAGCCAATCATAAAAATCAGATTCATACAGCACTGTCATAAGACGGGCCTCCAACCAGCCTTGTGGGTTAGGCACTCTGGGCAGAATTCTATCGAGCCTCGATAGAATTCTGCCCTAGTGAAGTTAAATCAGGCGAGAAAGGCTTCACCTGTTGCCACTACGACATTAATGCCTGTTCCCGTTACTCTATTAATCGTTACTCTATTAATAATAGTTGCCGATCTTGCGATGGTGAACTGCGGTGAGTGCGTCGGGGTTGGAGACTTTCCCAGCGTCCACTTTGCTGTAGACAATCCAGTGGTCGCTGCATTCCATCCGGCTTGACACTTCGCATTCTAGATACGCCAAAGCATCAGCAAGGATGGGAGAGCCATTCTCAGCCGTGCGGGTTTTGATGCCTGCAAAGCGGTCAGCACCAGGAGGGAAGCGCTTGAGAAAGTGCTTCATCAGGCTCTGATAGTTGCCTTCTTCCAACACATTCAGGATGAAGCGATCGCCCACCTGCATCAGCGACTCGATGGCTCGGTCTTTTGCCACAGCCACGGTGAAGCCAAGCGGTTCAAAACTGGCCTGAGACACCCAAGACGCCAGCATGGCACCATTCAGTTCGCCTTTCTGAGTCGTGATGATGTAAAGGCCGCTGCTGATACGTCCTAGGGCTTTCTCCAGTTCGTTATCAATCGCCTTAATCTTTTTGGTCTTAGCGCGTTGAGTGAGCAACTGCCCCAAGTCAGTGCCTGACTCTTCGCAAAGCTGATAGGTCTGCTCGTTAGGGGTGTCTTTGACCCGAATGGAGGGGAAGCCCTGCTTCAGCCCCAAATTCATAAAGCGGTTGAGCAGCGGATCAATCGGCTCATCGTCGCCGCCGTAGCACTCAAAGATGCTGATCGCTTGCTTATCTTTTGCCGCAGCTAGGACAGTGTTGACCGCAGCCTGAGCCTGGTCAGAAAAGGAACCTGAAGCGGGTGGCGTCGCCAAAACAATAGCAGCAGCATGGCTGACGAGTTCGTTCACCTCTTGGGGATCGGCAGATTTGAGATCCATCATGTCCACTGCGACCCCGGTTTTGGTGATGCCTCGCGCAATGGCCTGAGAGAGGCGATCGCTGTAGCCATAGTCTGACACGTAAAACACGGCTGCCGTGGTTTCAGCGGTTGCCTTAGCTTCGCTCCAAGCTCGATAGCGCCCGGTTAGCTCCATCAGGTTGTGCTTTAGCAGCGGGCCGTGACCTGTAGCGACCTGCTCAATCGTGCCCAGCTTGTCCATGCGCTTCATCGCACCCAGCACCGATCGCGCATTGGGAGCCATCAGGCATTCGTAGTAAAACCGAAAGTCAGCCTCGATAGACTTCAGATCTTCGTCGTAGGTGGCGTCGCTGCAATAGTGCATGCCAAAGGCATCGCAGGTGAAAAGAATCTGGGTCTTCTGGTCGTAGGTGAAGATTGTGTCAGGCCAGTGGAGATTGGGCGCGTTGACAAACTCCAGCACGTGACCGTTGCCTAAATCTAAGGTTTCGCCGCTTTTCACCTGAAGGCGCTCGAAAGGACGATGCACCAGGTTTTCGAGGAAGGCGATCGCCACCTTAGCGCCCACAATCGTGGCATTGGGGGCGAGTTCTAGCACATCTTTCACCAGCCCGCTGTGGTCGGGTTCGGTGTGGCTGATGACAATGTAGTCGATGGTGGCGGGGTCTATCTCACCCTTGAGGGCATCGAGATAGAGCTGGCGAAACTTCTCGTGGGATGTATCCACCAGAGCAGTTTTCTCACCGCGAATAATGAAGGAGTTGTAGGTAGTGCCGTTTTGCAGACCAAACTCAATATCGAAGCGATCGCGATCCCAGTCAAGGGATCGAATGGTGGTGGTATTGGGCGCGATCTGCGCCGTTTGCATCGTCAATCGTTTTTCGGTGCGCTGGGCTGTAGCAACCATTAGCAACCTCCTTATCTCTGTTTCGCCGTGCTTGCTGTGTCATGCGAGTATAGTCGCAACGAACTTTAGAAACATTTATGTTTCTTTAATTGTCTCCCAAAGTCGCAAGGTTTGGGCACAGCAAATCTAATCAGAGGTCTAGGAAAACTTGATAATTCGTAATGTGTAAGCACGAAGAATGTCAGCGGGAAAGAGTATCGAGGGCGTTGGCTTGTCTGGGCATAGCTGATATCGCTTCACATTCCTCGAATAGGAGTCTATCCGTTGCTCTCTCGACCTAGCCCTGAGGACGAGGAAACTGAGATGGCGGCGGAAAGCTCTCTACAGGCGCACCCTCTAGGGCTTGATTCATAAAGCTTTTCCAGGCCGGAGCCGCATGACCGCCTCCAGTCGTTCCCCCAGGGAGAGGCCGATAATCATCATTTCCGATCCACACGGCTGTTGCCAACTGAGGCACATAGCCCACAAACCAAACATCCCGCTCAGATGAAGTTGTTCCGGTTTTACCCGCCGCAGGTCGATTGAGTTGAGCAGACTTCCCTGTTCCCTGGTTAATGACGCCTTGTAGCATCTGATTGAGCGAAGCCACCGCCCACGGGTCAAGAACCAATTGTGGATCGGGTGCATTATCTAGCAACATATTGCCGTGGCTGTCGGTCACTTGCACAATCATGGTTGTTTTCGAATACCATCCCCCGCTAGCGAACGTCGCAAAAGCCCCAGCCATCTCTAGAGGAGAAAGATCAACTGCACCTAGAGGAAGAGAGGTCACGGGTTCGATCGGACTCGTTATTCCCAACGTGCGGCAAATCTCAATCACTTTGTCGATGCCAACGGCCTGACCTAGCTTAATCGCAGGAACATTACGGGAATATTCCAATGCTCGCTGCAAACTCATCGGCCCATAGAAGCTGCCGTCATAGTTGCGAGGTGAGTAGGTGTTATAGCCATCAGGATAAGAGACAGGCGAGTCATCGATCGAAGACTGAGGCGTATATTTTCCTGATGCCAGTGCCGCATAGTAAACAAACGGCTTAAAGGCTGAGCCGGGTTGGCGCTTAGATTGAATGGCGCGGTTATATTGGCTTGCCTGGTAATCGACACCGCCAACCATCGCTTTCACATAGTGGGTGCGCGGATCAACCGCGACAAGCGCCATCTGATCGGCATATAGCCCTCGCCGCCGGAGATTTTGATAAGAGGCTCGAACGTTTTCCTCAGCCTGCCGCTGAAAGTTAACATCGATCGTCGTCTGAACTCTCATCCCCCCCTTACGAACTGCATCTTGCCCAAACTGATTAGAAAGTTCCTGAATCACCGCATCAGTGATGTAAGGCGAAAGGCTTTGGCGAAAGGACGTGATTTGCCCCAGTCGAATCGGTTCACTTTTTGCGGCCTCAAGCTCTGCATCTGTAATCCATCGCAGTCGATGCATCCGATCAAGCACAATGGCCTGCCGCTGTTTAGACAGCTGGTAGTTGACAAATGGGCTGTAGGTTTCCGGCGCTTGAATCAGCCCTGCCATCATTGCCGACTCGGCAAGAGATAGATCTTTAGCAGACTTGTTGAAATAACTCCGAGCCGCAGTTTCTGAGCCATAGGTGTTGTGCCCCCAATACACCTGATTGAGGTACATTTCCAAAATTTCTTCTTTATCAAAAATCTGCTCAAGCCGTAGAGAAAGAACGGCTTCGGCGGTCTTACGGCTAATGGTTCGCTCTGGCGAGAGGAAGAGGTTTTTGACCAGCTGCATGGTCACCGTTGAGCCTCCCTCTACGGTGTCACCTTGCTCTAGGTTGGCCAGGAGGGCACGGGCAATACTCGTGGGATTGATGCCGCGATGGATGAAGAAATTACTGTCTTCGATCGCCAATACGGCTCGCTTGAGATGGGGCGAGATTTCATCTAACTCCACCATGTCACGGTTGGCTTCATCGTGAATGCTGCTCAGCAACGTTCCGTTTACGTCATAGATATAAGACGTTTCGGTGGGAATGTAGTCTCGCAACACGCGCACATCAGGCAGATTGCGAAAGCTAAGGGCTAACCCCATGAGACCGCCTGCAACCACAGAACTCCCCAACATGGTGACGGTCAAAATTGTGCCCGCCGTTACCTTACCCACCGCCTGCACAAACTGAAACAGCGTCACCACCGGAGGTCGGTCACGCTGGGGGGGCCGCTTACGGATCTCGCGACGGCTGCCTTTTCCTTGTTTGTAGCTGTTTGGGGCCACGATGACTCTTCCTGCCTGACTGTGTCTGTGTTGAGAATATCGGTATTGAGAAGATTGGTGTTGGGGATCTATCTAAAACCCAGGTTTTTTTGACTGCAAGATATCCAGCGAAGCCTCAAAACGATGGCGATCGCCATAGGCATTAAGAACGAAACTGTTTCAGGGACTGTTTTAGGGACTGTTTTAGGGACTGTTCTAGGGGTTGTTTTAGCGATGATGGAGAAGCCGCCTCTAAAATAAAGCCCTTAATCACGGGCTGTCGCTGTCGCTGTAACTCGGAACGACTGTAGGAATGGTTCTTCTGTTGAACCAGTATACGATTCCCAGAGAAACATGCCCACGCCCAACGCTCAAATTGGTAAGTAGGTCAGATTCAAGAGGTCATATGACTCTCGCTCTGATGCCTTACATTGTTTAATACTCATTGCCAATGAGAGCTGACTCACCCCAATAGTTCACTCTGCATGGGGTGATCTCCGGATGGAACTCAGTGATTTCCGGACAAAGCACAGTGATTTCTGGGTCGATTAAGCCTTTCCTCAAACGATTCTAGAGAATACCTCGTTGAAAAGACGCTGCAATTTGACTTAGATTAAATACTTCAAGAACAGGTGCATCAAAAAACTCTAGGATTTAAAGACGAAGGCGTGAACCAAAACTGCCTCAATCTCAATACACGCTTGGTTGCCCAATGCACGCTTGGGCGTTGGTTTCGCTATCTTTGCTATCCAAGACTGGCTATTCAAATATATGTGGCTACTTTGGGGAACGCTTCTGCTGTAGATCGTTCTTTCAACTAGGCATCTTCTTGAAGACTCCCAATGAAACGACACAACAAGCCTGCCTATGCTAGCGTCTAAGCTACAGACCATCGCTTTTCTCTGACCGCATGCTCATTCATATTTTCTTGCCATAACGAATGACTCCTGAGTGGATGAACCAGATTAAAGCCTGTTGTCGAGATGAGGAGTCGTTTGAACGCCTCAAGCAGCTTCTCAATCTTGATCATGACTTAGATTCAGATGCTTCAGATTCAGATGCTTCAGATTCAAACTCCTTCATCGCAGATGAAAGGCGATCGCCTCACAGTGCTTTGCCAACGCCTGAGCATTACCAATCGTTTTTTCAAGTCATCGCCCAAATTCGCGAATCTCTAGATACTCAAACTATTTTTAGAACAACTGCCGCAACCATTCGGCAGTTTCTCCATGCTGATCGAGCGGGCATCGTTCGGTTTAACTCTGATTCATTCAGCTCTCCTTCTCAAAAACCAGAAGAGTCGCGGAGTAAGCAGGCAGGGGAGCTAGTCGCGGAAGATGTAGTTGAGGGTGTAGCCCCGACACAAGGACAGGCCACCTTTTTTCTAGTGAGAGCACCTGGAAACATTCAATCTAGCGAGTCTGTCCAGCCCTATGCGGTGGCAGACACTCAGATGTGTGAGCTTTCAGACCTGCATCAACAATCGCTAGAGCACTCCCAGATTAGGGCCTATCTCTTGTTGCCCCTTTTTCGCGACGGAATGTTGTGGGGCATGCTGTATGTGCATCAGTGTGACAAGCCTCGTCAGTGGCAGCCGTGGGAGGTCACCTTTGTCGAGCAATTTGCGGTGCATTTGGATGTCGCACTGACTCAGGCTGAGCTGTTGCAGCAGGTGCAGTTACAAACAGAGCAGCAGCAGGCTTTATTTAAAGTTGTGACTAATATTCGCAGGTCTTTAGAGCTGAAGCAGATCTTTAAGCTTGCTGCGATAGAGGTGCGGCAACTCCTTAATGCCGATCGCACAGGCATTTACAAATTTGATGAGAACTCTGATTATGAATGGGGGCAATTTGTATCAGAGGATGTTGTTGAGGGCTACGACTCAGCGCTAGAGACTCCGGTAAACGATCGCTGTTTTGGAGAAGACTACGCTAGCAACTATCACTTGGGTCAAATTCAGGCTGTCGCCGATATCCATCATGCAGGTTTGCAAGACTGTCATATTGATGTGCTGGCTCAGTTTCAGGTGATTGCCAATTTAGTCGTGCCGATTCGGCTGGGCGATCGCCTCTGGGGGTTGCTGTGTATTCATCAATGTGCGACTCCGCGCGAATGGAAAAGTTGGGAAATCGAGTTCGTTCGCCAAATCGCGGTACACCTAGGTATCGCCCTCAATCAGGCCGAGCTATTTAACCAGACACGGCAACAGTCAGAAAAACTAGCCCACACCTTAGAAGATCTGAAGCATACTCAAACTCAGCTAATTCAAACCGAGAAAATGTCAAGTCTGGGTCAGCTCGTCGCTGGCGTCGCCCACGAAATCAACAATCCGGTTAACTTTATCTACGGCAATCTGGTGTATGTCAATGGCTATACCCAAGATTTGCTCACTCTCATGCGCCTCTATCAAAAAACGTATCCGCAGCAGCATGAAGAAATTGAAGAACTCTCAGACGAAATTGAGCTGGAGTTTTTGTTAGAAGATCTGCCCAAGACGATGCACTCAATGCGGGTTGGGGCCGAACGAATTCGCGAGATTGTGCTATCGCTACGCAATTTTGCTCGGGTCGATGAAACCGAGATGAAATTTGCTGATATTCATGAGGGGCTAGAAAGCACGCTTTTGATTTTGCAGCATCGCTTCAAGGCGAGTCCGACTCGGCCTGCCATTGAGTTGATTCGAAATTATGGAAGAATTCCCCAGATTGAGTGTTACCCTGGGCAGCTCAATCAAGTCTTTATGAACATTTTGGCTAATGCTGTCGATGCTCTAGAAGAGCTATACGCCAACGACGGCACCTCGATAGACAATCAGCCGATGACCCCACCCAAGATTGAGGTCACGACCCAACAAGAGGGCGATCGCTACGTCTCTATCCATGTGAAAGATAACGGGCCGGGAATTTCATACGCAGCTCAGAGTCGGCTGTTTGACCCCTTCTTCACGACCAAGCCTGTCGGCAAGGGAACGGGGCTGGGGTTATCAATCAGCTTTCGCATCGTCAATGAATGGCACCAAGGAACCCTAGAGTGCTGTTCTGATGGAGAAGAGGGCACTGAGTTTCGCATCCGCATTCCCCTGGTGCAAAACAAGAGTCGTGCTACAGCCTCTGAGCGAGCCTGAGCCAGAAGTTCTGGCTCGCTCTCCCTACATCTGGGGCATCACATAGCGCCCCTTCTACAGTTCTTCTAAAACAGCATCAACTCGCGCAATGCCTGCGCGATCGCCCTGCTGACGAAACAGTTCGCGTGCTCGCTCATAGGACTCAGCGGCTTCTTGGGTGCGGCTACGCTGCTGCAATGCCTGAGCCAAGCGCATGTGAGCTTCTGGATTATCGGGCATCAAGTAGACCAGCCGTCGATACGATACGATGGCCTGTAAATAATCGCCAGCCTCTGCCCAAGTATCTCCTAAGAGGGCATGAACTTCAGCCAGACTCGGGTCAGCAGAGGCCGCACGTTGATAGGCGGCGATCGCGTCCTCAAAATTGCTTTGGGCTCTGGAGATATCACCGATCTGGAGAAAAGCATCTGCTCGCTGGGGTTCTAGCTCAGCGGCTCGGCGAAATGCCGTGAGGGCTGCGGCTGCATCTCCTTGTCTAATTTCAGCAACACCCAGATTTAGATAGGCACTGCCACGTCGAGGTGCGACTTCGATGGCTTGCTGTGCCATCTCAATAGCTTCTCCATAGCGGCCTTGCTCGATATACATGGCGCTCGTGAAGTCGTATACGGTGGCATCACCTGGCCGCAGCTCGGTCACCTTGCGATAAACTTCCAATGCCTCTGGATACCGCTGCTGACGAGTCAGCACAACGCCTAAACCCAAGAGGGCATCGACATTATTGGGGCTAATTTCTGTGGCACGACGATACTCATTTGCTGCGGTTTCGTAGTCTCCAATCTGAGCCAGACTGTAACCCAGCGCGTAGTGAAAGTTTGCGTTGTCATCTTCAAGGGCGATCGCTCGTTCATAGGCATCAATGGCTGCGCCAAAGTTGCCTTGCTTGGCCTGCAAATAACCAATCCCCGAAAAAATTCGAGCATTATCAGGCTCTAGGGTTGCCGCTTCTTGGTAAATGCTGAGGGCGCTAGCATAATTCTCTTGCTCAACCAGTTCTTGGCCTGCTTCTAGCAAATCGTTGAGGCGTTCGTCGGCTTGACTTGTGGAAACTTGGGCGATCGCCCGCTGCTCACCCATCAGCGACGGAACAGCGACGGCAAGTCCGCTACATATCAGCACACTCGCCCAACGAATCACCTGTGTTCTAACTTGTTCGTGCATCTTTTCTTCGACCCACACCATCATCAATAAGTTGCAACACACCCGTGGGGTAAATCACCCGTGGGATAAATAACTATGCGATCGACAGCAACATGATTATCGACAGCAATACTCTATTAACCCCTCACCCACCTAACTCTCTCTAGCCGGAAATGTTAGAACAGGAGGAAATATCACCTCCCTACATTACCTTCAAGGAATCATAACGGTTACTTGCACAATTTGACTATCCGTAATGGTGAGTTTGTTCCGCAATGTCGCTTTGTCTCTCAGCCCATTCGGGATCGTCAAGGGGAACCTTTTCCCAATCCGTGGGTTACTCATCTAGCGGTAGAGCTACGCTTCCCTGACGCAGAACAATCCAGCCATCAGTCGTCCATTGCACAACCGTTGAGGGTACACCAAATGAGGGGGTGAAGTCGTTTGACTCTGAGAAAGATTGCCCTAATTCCTTGAGTTCTTCCGGAGTCAACGTCAAGATTGCAGGGAACGTCGCGTTAATCGCGGCTAAAGTCATCAGAGCAGGTTCGCCAGAACGGTTGACGCTGGTCGTGGCTAGAGGCCCGGTTTGCGCCAAAATATGACGGGCGATCGCACTATTGGGAACGCGAATGCCCAGGGTATCAGGGCTGAGCGGATTCATCGCTGTGGGAATGCGATCGCTCGCAGGCAGCACCAACGTCAAGGCTCCCGGCCAATGTTCCTGCACCAAATTAGACCAGATCGTAATTTCCTCAGAGCTGCCCTGAACATAGGGCCACAGGTCTTCGGCAGTAGCTCCCATCAAAATCAGCGGTTTGGTTTTGCTGCGCTGCTTGGTTTCAAAGATCATCTCGGCGCGATCGGGACGGGTCGCCAGAGCCGGAACGGTATCGGTCGGAAAACTGACTAATCCGGTTCCTTCGCGGGCAACAGAAATGAGTTGAGAACAAGAGACTTGGGGCATTTAAGAGAAGACACTCATCACGACTACGACTAACTTACAGATTTCTTGCGAAATTCCCTAGTTTTTAATGATTTGCCTGTCCAACGATGCTAGATAATGAGAAGGTTTTCGTTGGAAAAGTCCGTGAGGGCTAAAAGAATGGCTGGGCTGATGTGCTGAAATGTGCTGAAAGGTCAGTCACTGACGAATCCATGACCAGATTGCGACGTTTTGGAGTCACCCCTTTTACAAACTATGCGGAGTCATTACTGCGGTCAATTACGCGCTACTCACATTGGAGAAACGGTCACTCTCTATGGTTGGGTCGATCGACGCCGAGATCACGGAGGTGTGATCTTCATCGACCTGCGCGATCGCACGGGCATCGCCCAAATCGTCAGTGATCCCGAACGGACTCCAGCTTCCTATCCGATGGCGGAAGATGTGCGGAATGAGTATGTGGTGAAGGTGGTGGGGCGCGTGTCTCGGCGACCTGAAGAATCTCTCAATTCTAAGCTGCCAACGGGAGAAGTCGAAATCTATGCCGATCAGATCGAGCTGCTCAACGCCGTGCGCAAGCAGCTCCCGTTTCAGGTTTCTATGGCCGAAACAGAGTCCGTGAAAGAAGAATTGCGGCTGAAATATCGCTATTTAGATTTGCGGCGCGATCGCATGACCCATAATTTGCGAATGCGCCACGACATTACTAAGGCCATTCGTCGGTTTTTGGAAGATGACGAAGGGTTCTTTGAGGTCGAAACGCCGATTCTCACCCGCTCTACTCCAGAAGGGGCGCGAGATTATTTGGTGCCCAGCCGGGTCAACCCGAGTCAGTGGTATGCCCTGCCTCAGTCGCCCCAGTTGTTTAAGCAACTGCTAATGGTGTCTGGGCTAGATCGCTATTATCAAATTGCCCGCTGTTTTCGCGACGAAGATTTGCGAGCCGATCGCCAGCCTGAGTTCACTCAGCTCGACATGGAAATGAGCTTCATGTCTCAAGAAGAAATTCTTGAGCTAAACGAGCGGCTGATGGCCCATGTGTTTAAGGCGGTCAAAGGCATCGACTTGCCGCTGCCATTTCCGCGCCTTACCTACGCTGATGCGATGGATCGCTACGGCAGCGACAAGCCCGACACCCGCTACGGTCTAGAACTGGTAGACGTTTCAGAAATCGTCCAAGACTGCGGCTTCAAAGTCTTTTCGGGTGCGGTGAAGTCGGGCGGAATTGTCAAAATCTTGCCGATTCCGGGGGGCAACGATCGCGTGTCCAATGTTCGGATCAAGCCCGGTGGCGATCTGTTCAACGAAGCCGCCACAGCAGGTGCGAAAGGGCTTGCCTACATTCGCGTGCGGGAAAATATGGCGATCGACACCATTGGTGCGATCAAAGACAATCTCTCAGAGGAGCAAAAGCAAGAGATCTTGAAGCTGACCAATGCTCAGCCCGGTCATTTGCTGCTGTTTGGTGCGGGAGACACGGCTACGGTCAACAAGACGCTGGATCGGCTGCGGCAGGTCGTAGCAAAGGAAATGGATCTGATCGACCCCGACGCCGTGAACCTGCTGTGGATCACCGATTTCCCCATGTTTGAGTGGAATGCCGATGAGCAGCGCCTCGAAGCGCTCCATCATCCGTTTACGGCTCCCAACCCTGAAGACATCGACGATCTGAAGACTGCGCGGGCGATCGCCTACGACATTGTGTTCAACGGCTTTGAGATCGGCGGCGGTAGCTTGAGAATCTATCAGCCCGACGTGCAGAAGCGGGTCTTTGAAACCATTGGGTTATCTGAAGAAGAAGCCGACAACAAGTTTGGCTTTTTGCTGGAAGCCTTTGAATATGGCACTCCGCCCCACGGCGGCATTGCCTACGGCCTCGATCGCCTGGTCATGCTGCTCACGGGTGAAGAGTCGATTCGAGATGCGATCGCCTTTCCTAAGACTCAGCAGGCTCGCTGTCTGCTGACCAATGCCCCGTCCGATGTAGACAAAAAACAGTTGAAGGAACTACACGTTTCTTCAGACTGGAAAGAGAAAAAATAATCCAGATCAATCTCTGGATTTCGGAATTATCCGTAGGGACACAGCACTGTATGTGTTGAGCGCAGGCGTACGATCCCCCGCTGTCGCCGCCCCCTTAAAAAGGGGGCTTTTCAAGGCTGGTTCAAAGTCCCCCTTGAATAAGGGGGATTTAGGGGGATCTGGCAGAGCATCACGCAAAACAAGGACACTGCTGTGTCCCTACATAATGTGGAATGCGTCCGGCTAGTCTTCTTTACGGGAAGCGTAGGCGGCGATCGCCATGCAGGTTCCTAGACCGATCGCCCCAGCAACCAAAAGCGGATTGCCTGAATCTGCAATCTGAATCACAGGAACTTCGTCAGCCTGACTAATGTTCTCGTATTCGATGACGCCTTGTTCTGACACCGGGATCATCCATAGATCTTCGTGGCCGATTCCTTGTTCAATTCTGACTTCCCACTCACCAGGAATAGAGGTATCAGGAGCAAAACTAAAGCGTCCCTCCTCATCAGTAGTCATGCGCATCCAGGGTTCATCGGCATTATCAGGCGCGTAGATGAGGACTTCAGCATTGTCCACTGGCTCACCCGAGCTGAATTGAGACTGAAACTCTAATCCTTCAGGATTGAAATCGAAGAAGGTCTCGACCATATGAGCCATAGCTTGAGGAGCCATGCCGACGATGGTGGCGATCGCCACGGGAAGAGCTAAAAATCGTTTCATAGAAACCTCTGATGTCAGTTCAACAATGTGGACGGAAGGCGAATTCAAGGATGAGTATTAAGGATGGGTGCGATGTGACGCTTAACGGCGGTCAATCTATCTATTCGTGAATTTTACAACCAACCTTCTTAAATCGAAGGGACTCAGCAGTTCAGTTTTCAGGGTGGAACAGAGTGCTCTTGACATTTGCTATCGATATCGCGAGATATCAGGATAACTGATGCAGCTTTTTTTCAGTTCTTTTTTATAAAAAAGTCATTTCGTAATTTATTTCGTAATTATTTGTGTTGGAAATCCTGGCTTCAGAGCTTGAAGTAGGCATTGTGGGGAATATTAACGAGACAAGCACCCTTCTGTGGTTTCCCTTCGTTTTGTCCAATCTATTTTTTTGAGTTATGGGTCCTTTTCTAATTTTCTTAGCCATCCTGATTGGTTTCGGAATTTTGATCGCGTCGATTGTGATTGGTAGCTACAACAGCCTAGTAAAGCTACGCAATCGCTACCAAAATGCCTTTGCCCAAATTGATGTTCAGCTTCGTCGTCGCTATGACTTGATTCCGAATCTGGTCGAAACGGTGAAAGGCTACATGAAGCATGAGCGTGAAACCCTCGAAGCTGTCATTAGTGCCCGCAACAGCGCCGTTAATGCAAGCGCCCAAGCTTCCCAATCTCCAGGAGATGCCCAAGCCATGCAGCAACTCGGGACAGCAGAAGCCTCTCTGACAGGCAGTCTCGGACGATTGTTTGCCTTGGCCGAAGCCTATCCTGACCTGAAAGCAGATCAGACCATGGGAGAGCTAATGGAAGAGCTACGCTCGACGGAGAATAAGATTGCGTTTGCACGGCAGGCGTTTAACGACGCTGTAACGCTATTCAACACAAAGCGAGAAGTTTTTCCCAGCAACATCATTGCTGGCATGTTTAATTTTAATTCTGCTCAGCTTTTGGAAGAAAGTGCTCCAGAGGTGAAGGAAGCCCCTCGCGTTTCATTCTAAGTTTCCAGTAGAAATGGGAGAACACACCAGGATCTGGATACACCAGAATCTGAATACACCAGGATCTGGCCTACTCACCGTCTAATCAGAAATCCAATCAGAAATCCGATTAGAAGTCCGATTAGAAGCCGGATGCCGTTCAGTTTTTTCTCCTTAGTTTTTTCTCCTTAAGCAGATGTCGTTGAGTCAGCTATCGTCTGAATACCCATGAATTTTTTCGAGCACCAGGATGAGGCAAGACGCAACACGGCTTTGCTGATTTTCCTGTTTGGAGTGGCGATCGCCTCAATGATCGTGGCGTTTTACATCGTTACCGTCATGGCTCTCACAGCCTATAACGTGAGGTTTGCCACGGGAGTGAGTGGATTTTTTCAGCCCGGACTGTTTTTAATGGTTGCGGCAGGCACCCTCGGTGTGGTCGGGATCGGTAGCCTCAGTAAAATAGTGCAGCTCCAAGGCGGCGGGAAGGTCATTGCCCAGAGCCTCGGAGGAAAAAAAGTCAGTATTCAAACTCAAAACGAAAATTTGCGTCGCCTGCTCAATGTTGTCGAGGAAATGGCGATCGCCTCCGGTGTGCCCGTGCCGCCTGTCTATGTCATGACGGGAGAAGATGGAATTAACGCCTTTGCCGCTGGGTTTTCTCTTAATGATGCCGTCATTGGTGTTACCCACGGATGCGTGCAGAATCTGACCCGAGACGAATTGCAGGGCGTCATTGCCCATGAGTTTAGCCATATTCTCAACGGCGATATGCGGCTAAACCTAAACATGATTGGAGTCTTGCAAGGCATTCTCATCATGTATATCGGTGGCCGCATGTTGATGCGGAGTAGCCTGGAGCTGCGAGGACGATCTGCTGCTACGTTGGTCGCGATAGGAGCAGCGTTCACAACGATTGGTGGCGTTGGTTTTCTTTGTGGTCGCCTGATCAAAAGTGCCGTGTCTCGCCAGCGAGAATTTTTGGCGGATGCCTCGGCGGTGCAGTTCACCCGAAATCCTCATGGCATTGCCTCAGCTCTGCAAAAAATTGGGGGTTATAGCACCGGGTCAAGCATCGTCAGTCCTACGGCAGAAGAAGCTAGCCACATGTTTTTTGGAGCCATTGGCAGAGGTAGCTTTGTTGACTTGTTTGCAACCCATCCCCCATTGAACGAGCGAATTCGACGGCTCAGATCTTTACCCAAGACGGCTGCAATCTCCCCTAAGGTTTCACCTGCGGCGAGTTCTTCAAAATCGACAGTCGGTGTCATGGGCTTTCAATCCGGAGGGCGTTCTTCTCCACTTTCAGGCCAAACGGGTCAACCTGCTCAACGCTCTAGATCAGCGTCAGGCCAGATTCGGGTTAATGCTGACCAAGTCGTGACGGGCATCGGCACCACTGACCCTAAGCATCTCGCCTATGCCCAAAACCTATTAGGAAAATTGCCGCAAGGTCTGAGAACGGCATTGAAAACTGCTTGGGGAGCAGAGGCTGTCATTTATGGGCTGTTAATAGATGCAAAACATTCTGACGTGCGCGATCGCCAACTGACTCAGCTCAAGCAAACTGAAACTCAAGATGTCGTTAATCTGAGTTTGCGCATTTGTAAGGAGCTGTCTACCCTTGACCCGCGCATCCGCTTGCCCCTTGTCGATCTCACCATCCCAGCCCTGCGCGACCAAAAGCCGAAGGAAATTGCCCGCTTTTTCAAGCAAATCCAGTTCTTAGTTCGAGCTGATGGGCGACTGTCTTTGTCAGAATATACGCTGCAAATCATTCTCCAGCGTCGGCTTCAGCCTTATCTGCATCCCAACACACCAACTAAGATTGTGCATCATCAACTCAACGCCGTCTGGGATGACTGCCTTGCCGTGCTTTCGGGGCTAGCCAGAGTCGGGCACTCAGACTCTGAGGCGATCGCCTATGCGTTTCGATCGGGCACATTTCGCCTACCCGGAGCTAGCCAGCGCAAAATTCCAGACACCCCACCCCGTTGCACTCTACCTGAGATTGGTCAAAGCCTCATTCGCTTGGTTCAGAGTTCGCCCAAGCTCAAGCAGGCCATTGTTGATGCTTGTGCCCATACCGTTCTCGTAGATCAAGAAGTCACCGTGCGAGAGGCTGAACTTCTGCGCGCAGTGGTGATTGCTCTAGATTGTCCTATTCCACCCTTTTTGGACGCACCGCTTCAGACTCGGAGTTAGGCTGCAACAAGTTCTCTCAATCAATTCAGCCAGGTCGTCTAAAACACGAGCCCGCGATTTGCCGTGCTGACAAAGACGTTCGCCAACTTACGATGCTGCTGGGTTGAGTCAATTGGGGGGCTGAGTACGGCCAATAAGAAAGAGCGATCGCCCGTTAGTTGGCGATCGCTCTACAAGTGTCGAGTTTTAGAAACCCCTGCGCTTAACGCGACAAGCAGGGCATCAAAACCCCTAAGCCTCTACACCAAGCACCCAAAGCTCTTGCCCGACTTGGCCGTCATTAGCTTTGAAGAAGAGACGATTGCCAACCACAACCAAGTTTTCAGGACTCGAAGACGCTGTGCCAGGTCTGATGTCAGCTACCAGTTCAGTGCTTGCAACATCACCGTCACTCGTCCACAACTCTATGCCATTCGTGCCATCGTTAGCTGTGAAATAGAGCTGCGGAGTCGTTGTTCCAACGACGGTTAAATTATCAAAGTTGTTGAGGCCAGTCGTCTTTTCGTAGCTGCCAACCGCATTATTCAAATTGAGCTGCTGTGAACCGTCACTAATCCAAAGCTCAAGATCAGTAGTCCCAACCGTGTTGCCAACAAAATACAGCTTATCACCCACAACAGTGAGCTGCTCCG
The DNA here is from genome assembly GCA_049647405.1 of Elainellaceae cyanobacterium. Lineage (GTDB taxonomy): Bacteria > Cyanobacteriota > Cyanobacteriia > CAKZMO01 > CAKZMO01 > CAKZMO01. The sequence goes on from JBARXP010000184.1 coordinate 17,529, forward strand.
GATTCAACTTCGCCGTTCCACCCGTAGCTGTTATGCCTAACGCAGCAACCTGCTCAACCCCATTCCCTGCTGCGTTGACCTTCCAGATACCGGAAGCATCAGCAGCATCGGTTGCAACAAAGAAGAGTGTGCCATCGTATTCTACGAATTCACCATATTCAGGGTTGTCATTTATTGCTAAGCCGAATGCCGTAGGATTCACGATCCGAGTCGCATTTGCCGTCGCAGCAGTTGGATCATTAATCACCCAGAGACTTTCGATAGAAGTAGCAGCTTCTTCATCTGCTGTGAAATAAAGCTTGCCGTTGGCTACTTTTAAGTTGCCTGGATCCGCGTCAGAGGAAAGCGCAGCAGCAGTGATGGTTTCGTAAGAGGTTTCTGGGTTTAGGTTGGTGCTCAGGTCCAACGTGCTCGTGTCAATTCGATATAGCCTATCATCGCGATTATTATCCCTTGCTCTGAAGTAAAGCATATCGCCGACAACGGTAAGAGAGCTGGGATTGGAATTAGAGCCAGCATCGCCAATATTGATATCTGCAACCAGTTTTGTGTTGGCTCCATCTGTAGCCCACAGCTCTGCACCGTTTACGCCATTGTTCGCGACAAAGAACAATAGATTAGTCTCACTCACGATCGTAAATTTCGGATCAGAAATACCCGGAGAAGTTCCTGGCGCAATGTCGAGTACTTGACTGATCGTGTTGCCGTCATAGTTCCAAAGCTCAGTGCCACTGCCGCCTCCATTGGAGGTGAAGTAAATGGTTCCATTCACATTGGTCAGGTTGGCAATGTTTGATGCAGCTCCAATCTTAGTTGTAGTGGCAAACGTTCCTCCACTTTTCCAGAGGGCCTCGCCACTGCCATCATTTGCGGCAAAGTAAAGAATACCCGTTCCACTCCCTGTGTCGCCGATAAGAGTGCTTCCTGTTAGGGAAGGGGCTATTCCTACGTTAATATCGCGAGTCAACGCCGGAATATCAAGCGTACTGAAAGCCGCGACGCTAATTTTGTAAAATGCAGCATCGTCTTCAGAGGCTGGATAGACCCGAATGAAGTAGTCACCTTCATCGAAGGAACCCGCTAACTCTTCTGCGACGTTTGATCCTCGACTGGATGTAATAACCAAATCAGGATTGACGATAACGCCATTCTCAATCGCTGCCCCTGGAATGATTTGTAGATTGATATTAGAAGGTATTCCATCTACGTCATTATCTTCAATTTCGTCGATGGAGACGCTAATGAATCCGCCTCCAGCAGGTATCGTTACTTTGTAGTAATCATTGCTGTCGGTACCTCCGACAAAATCATCTAGCAGATCAACGCGATTATCAAAGCCAGAGTCTGCTAAATCACCATCAAGGGTGAGCACACGGGCATTGTCAAAGTCATTGCCAGCATTGTTAGGGTCAACATCTGCGGGCATAGCCGAGAGAGTTAACGCATAGTCAGATTCTCCACCACCTACGCGATTCACTCGAATTAAGTAACTCCCTGTATCTAAGCTTGCTTCGACAATACTCTCTGCCGCTGTTCCTAACTCGAAAGATCCGAGAGCAGGCGTGAGAGACTCACCGTTTGCACTACGGATTTCTACATCTAAATTTGTACCCAGCTCCGTTGCTGATAGACCCGTGAGTTCAAGATTGAAAACAGAATTTGATGCAAGGTCAAACTTGAACCAGTCTTCGGCATCAGATGCGCCGAGGGAGAAGGTGTCTGCTGCGAAGCCATTGGGCAAATTGTTATTGCTGTAAGTGCGCTCTTTGAAATCAACCTTGAGCGGTTGAGCCACGAGAGCCGTGTCGTTTCCGTCGGTGCCAGGGTCAGTGCCAGGATCGGTACCGCCACCCGTACCAGGATCGGTGCCGCCACCCGTGCCAGGGTCGGTGCCACCGCCAGTGCCAGGGTCGGTACCGCCACCCGTCCCAGGATTGGTGCCGCCACCAGTGCCAGGATCGGTACCACCGCCAGTGCCAGGATCGGTACCAGGAGTGGTTGGGTCTAGTGGATCGACAACAGGCGGCAGATCCTTGCTCTTCATAATGAGCCGATATCGGGTGCTGTTGCGATTTGCCTGACGAGGGGTCACTCTTACGTAGTAAAGACCTCGCTCTAAGTCTGTAACAATTTTCTCGTTAGAACGACCTCGATTGTTTGATCGAGCGACGCGATTGAGAAACTTATTAACTTTTCTTCTGGGAATATCACTGAAGGGCGTTTGGCCAATTTTTCGTAGAACTTTCGCTTTGGGCTTGTCGAACGCATAGATTTCGACATTGGCGTCATCTCGCAGTCGCTTTAGCTTTAGATTCAACTCGCTGGAGGAACGGATTCTGACTTTGTAGATATCGTCATCATCTCCGTCTCCGATAAAGTCATTGAATTTGAACCGACCGTTGAGCCGTGCTCGTTTGGCACCTTTTAGAAAATTCTTAACTCTATCTGGTTGAGCCATAGCAATTCACTTCCCCCCTGTAGGTGCATAAAGACACCTCAAAAAAATAAATCTCGCTACACAGTAAAACAAGATTTGGACGATTTCAGTCTTCTAATCAATAGGCAGACACAACTAGATCTAAAACTTCTAAATCTGACGCTGACAGCATTAAATTTAGAAACTGATCTTGTTAATTATGCTGGGCTACGTATTAGCAAAATAGTAATTAACCGAGGTGCCTGTAGGTCTATTTTGCCCAGACGAGATATAAAATTTGTCACCATTAACCGTTATCTTTTTCAAGAAAATCTGAGCGTGGTTCAGTAGATATACTAGATAGTTGGTTGTTTGGCTGGCTGCAATATTTCTGAGTTACACAAACCTAACGTTGACCGATCGCCACTATCGATCGTCAAGAAATCTTTAAGAAAGAATCCTCAAGGAAAATTGCCTCAGTTTGCAATATAGCTATCCGAAATGATTTGTGAATGGTGGGCGGGCTGCGCCCACCATTCACGGTTCAAGTTCACGAATCATTTGAGATCGCTATATTAAATCGATGGAGGTAAATCGATGGAGGTGAGCCAGCATCTGACCGTAGCAGCGAATTTTTCCTGGTATCATCAACTCGCAGAAGACTCGTATCAAGTTGCGTAAAAACGTCACCAGACGTATTCTCGCGATACGCTAAATAAGCATCTATTCATGAAGATGGCTGGTTGGCGATCGCAGATTTGCATGGCCACTGAGTTGAGGATGAGTGGCGGGCCATGAGTCGCGGGCCATGAGTGGCAGGCGATCGCATCAATTCATAAGCTTCGGCTCATAAGTTTAACTAATCAAACATGCGTCGGTGTTCTAAACTATACAGGCTTTCGTAAATAGACAGGTTCATAGTTGAAGTGACTCCATAGTGTGTCATTTGTCTTTGGAGTAAGTTTGTGACCTCAAAGTATCGTCTTTCCGACCAGCTCTTTACGTCGATTCACCAGAAGCTCGATTGTGATCAGTTTTCAGGAGTCGTTTTGATTCAGCAGGGGCAACATCCCCTTTTCCAAAAAGCGGTAGGGTTTGCTAATCGCCCTTGGCAGATTCCTAATCTCATGAATACGCGGTTTCGGCTTGCTTCAATCTCAAAAATGTTTACGGCGATCGCCATTTTGCAGTTGATTGAGCAGGGCCACTGCACCCTCGATACCCCCGTGCCCATGAGCCTGGGGATTCAGTCGGCCTCTATTCCTGATGAGGTCAGCGTCTATCACCTACTGACGATGACAGCGGGCATTGCAGACTGGTTTGAAGAATCGGGTGAGGCAGAAAATCAGTGGATCGAGTTTTGCCATCGCTACCCTATTTACTTATTTCGACAGCACCCAGACTATTTGCCGCTCTTTATAGACCAACCAATGGTGAACCCTCCAGGCCAGGTTCACCAATACAACAACGCGAGCTATATTTTGCTCGGATGTCTGATTGAGCGCATCACAGGCATTCGCTATTTTGACTATATTCAACGTCATATTTTTGAGCCCGCACAGATGCATCATTCGGGGTTTGTAGCGATCGATGATGCTCAAGAGGCGATCGCCGAAGGCTATATTCCGATTACAAAATCTGATGCTTTTAGGTTTAGAGAAACGCAAGCCTCCGACGCAGAAGAAATTATCGAGTGGCGACGCAATATCTATTCCATCACGCCCGAAGCGGCGGCTGATGGAGGAGCAGTTTCAACAGCGCAGGATCTGCAACGATTTTCATTAGCGCTTCGAACGGGTAAGCTGCTCTCACCTCAAGGGACGCAAGACTTTTTAACGCCAAAGGTCTTAGAAGACGACGAAAACTACCGAGGATATCTCTGGAAATATGGATTTGGAAATTTCTTTTTGCTCGACGATCATCAACATCTGATTCGTTGGGGACATACTGGCGAAGAAGAAGGTGTGAGCTGTCGTTTTTATCACTATTCTCACTTAGAAACTGATGTTGTGATTCTTAGCAATCAAAGTGAATCGACAAGCGCTCTAGGCTGGGATATCCACGATCTGATCATGGGTCATGCCTAACTCTACTTCACGCCTTGGGCCGTTAGCGATTAAGATGAGTCAGAGGTTCACCCTCCTACAACAGTTCTCTTGAGATATATGTTTTTATAATGCATTTGTTCTTCTGAGACCCCTAATAACATTGCGTCATGAATAGTTCTGCACCCCTGACCTGCCCAGTCTGTGGCGTCAAAATTATCCAAGCAGCGGCGGGCGATCGCGTCGTCTTTTCGGTTGGGGCTCCGACCACTCGCCCCGTTTTGTGGACTAAGGTATGCCAATATACTCAAAATCCACGGTGCATCAATGCTGACTACAGATCAGCAGGCAAAACCTAACCCTGCGAGCAAGCTCTAATTGTCAAGCTCTAATTTCGATGGATGCTCTAGGCTTAAGCGCTTCTGACGTTGCTCTCTGGCAAAGACAGCCCTTTCAATATCAATATTTAAACTAAAGTTCACAACACAATTTTCTCAAGCGATGTCTTCAAGTGGAAGCGAGCTACTGCCTGTGTCTCCAGATCAATCTGCCATTCAGGTGAGTGAGGCAGATCAAGCGATCGCCCCTCATCTTGCCTCTGTTATGCGAGGCTACGCTATTTTTCTCGCGCAAAAACTCGACCTCAATACGGTATCTCAGGGCGAAGTAGTTGCGGATGATCCGTTAACGGTTCGTGCTGGGCAGTCGGGATATGCCGTTCTTTTTCCCTACGGTGCGGTGGTTTTATTTGGCTTAGGGCCAATCGAAGAAGCTGCGTTTCTGACTCAGCTTAGTTCGCTATTAATCGGCAAGTTTGAGACTCCAAAAACCGAAGAAGTGCAGCTCATTTTTGATGCTGAAAAAACTAATCGAGCAGAAAATGGAACGATCTGGTTTCAGAAGTTTAATGTTGAATGTCTGCAAATCGTAGCGGATGTTTTGGCAAAGAGTGTAGTGCTCGATCACTACGAGATTGGAACTGCAAAAGGGTTTGATCAAATTGATCCATTTGCGGAAGGCTTGCGGCGCAACACGATTAGCAAAAAGCTTGGCAATAAACTTTTGGGGCAGCTTGGCAATACCCTCTCGATTCAGCACAAAATTGTGGGTCGCGTTGAAATTATTGATAAGCCCGATTTGCTGTGGGATAGACCTGATTTAGATGTCATCTATTCTCGACTTAAAGATGAATATGAAATCAGCGAACGGCACACTGCTTTGCAGCAAAAGCTTGACCTGATGTCTAGAACAGCAGAGACGGTTTTAGAGCTGTTTCAACACAACACCAATCTTCGAGTCGAGTGGTATATCGTAGCGCTGATTGTGATTGAAATTTTGCTGTCGCTGTATGAGCTGTTTGTGCTGAAGTAGCTGTCGAGATGGCTCGACATGAGGGCTATTCTGCTTCAATAAACCCTTTTACCATCGCCACAACAGGCTTGACGGCAGGATGATCGATGGCTTCTTCGAGGGCGGTGGTGCCGCCTTCCTTCAGGGCATTGATCACCCGCGCCTTCAATGTTGGATTGCTTTCGATGGCTTCGACAGTTTTCGCGCCCATCATGGCCTGTCCGGTAGCGGTGGAGCTGTCGTAGTCTTTGTCAAGTTGATCAAGCAGTTCTTTGATATCTTGAGCAGCCTGGGCAAGGTTTTGGCTATTGTTAATCTGGGTGCCGATTTTGTCGCCCATGACCTTGTCGCCGCCAACGTTATCGCCTGAGCCGTATTGGTGAATGGTGTTAGACATGCTGGAAGTTCTCCGCAAACGGTATTTTCTGTAGATTGGGTTGGGCAACGCGAAACCCAACATTCAATAACGATTCAACCCCAATCTTATCTCCAAATAAAATTGACTCTTCCGCTTCCCAATTCATGTCATCAACTCCTTGCGCAACATAGCGATCAAAGCTTGAATAAAACCAATCTCTTGGCCGATGGAATAGAGTTTCGCTGACGTATTGAATCAGTACATTCACAAAAGAAGGAGAATGCAATAACTCAAATGGATAACAGGAAAGGGGTAGGACTGCTTATGTAAAGAAAAGCTAAACGTGCTTTCTCACAGAAGCGTGACAGAGTAACCCCTTTTTGACGGGTGTTCTGTAACTTGGCTCGCTAACCTCTCGTTAGGATGATCTACAGGGATGCATGCTTCGATTTCTGAAGGGTTCTATGGGGAGCCTGTTGAATCTAATCGATGGAGAATTTTGTTGGCTCCAAACCCATACCCATTCGACACGGTGCATCAATGTAGAATTCTGTAAATTTCACTATGAATCCTTTTTACGGAGAAGTCGTAGGAACCGCCATTTTGATCTTGCTAGGAGATGGAGTGGTTGCGAATGTCGCCCTCGACAAGACCAAAGCAGAGTCAGCAGATTGGAATGTCATTTGTCTGGGCTGGGGCATGGCCGTTTTTGTATCCGTCTTTTCGGTGGCGGCGTTTAGTGGAGCGCATCTAAATCCTGCTGTGACGTTAGGATTGGCGATCGCCGGAAAGTTTAGCTGGGCCGACGTACCGATGTATTGTGTAGCGCAATTTATCGGAGCCGCCATTGGAGCCGTACTGGTTTGGATGTTTTACTATCCCCATTTTGCAGCAACGGCTGACAAAGATGTGAAGCTGTCTGTCTTCTGTACTGCACCCGCTTTGCGTCATGAGGTGTCTAATTTTCTGAGTGAATGCATTGGTACATCGATGCTGGTATTTGCAGTGTTGATGTTAGCGCTGCCAGACTTTGGGCTAGGCGCACTAGATGCGCTACCCGTAGGTCTGCTGGTGCTGGCGATCGGTCTTTCGTTGGGTGGAACAACGGGCTATGCGATCAATCCTGCTCGTGACTTGGCTCCGAGGCTGATGCATGCACTGCTGCCGATACCGGGAGGCAAGCGCAATAGCGATTGGAGCTATGCATGGATTCCGGCGATCGCCCCACTCGTTGGAGCTGGCGTTGCCGCTGCTTTGTATTTGTTTCTGGGTGGCGGACTTCAGATCGATCTGCCGTCTCTCTCGGGTTGGCTCTAGAGCGCAACCTTTCACCGTTAGAGCGCTACGCGCTGATGTAAAACCAATAGTTTTCGGGGTGGCCGCAAGGCCGAAAACGGAACCGCAAACCTCACTATCCCAGCGTCAGAAAACGAGCCAGTCGGCCTAAAAAAGAGCAGCAATTAGTCTTCATGGGGAGGGTTCACTGCTTTGTCGCCCTGGACAAGATCACCCGCTACATTGTCGCCCTGCCCATGTTGATTCGTGGTGCGGCTTCTAGAGTCTTGGTTGTATTGGTGAATGTGAATGCTGGGACTCATGCCGTCCATGCGGTCATCAATTGAAAAGCCATCCCTGCCACGCTCTTTCATTTGGCGACGCTGACGGGCTTCGGCGGATTCGTAGCCATCGAGCAGTTTTCGCAGATCCACACGAATGCGGAGTTTGCCGATGGGGTAGCTGAGTTCGCCCATGGCTTCTAGCCCTAGCATTTCTTGATAATCGAGAGGGGGATGGTCGGGATGATCGGGAACAGGAACCCATTCCGATAATTCTAAATTGCCGAAGCTGCTGTGGATCTTGGTGAACGTGTCGCGGATGAGAGCAAGGAAGATGCGTCGGGTGTTTTCGCGTCCGCTGATGGCGATGAAGATTTTCTTATCTTCAAAGTCGGCTCTGACCCGCGCCACATTGCAGACCTCATCGCCTTCGCAGTAGTTGAGCATAACGCCACTGCGCCAATAAAGCTGGTCGCGAATCTTGTCATGGCTCAACACAATAAACCGAGACAGAATGCTTTCGGGCAAGATGCGGTAGTGATATTGAAAGTCGAGGGTGTCGCCGTCGAGCTGGGTGTCTTCGGGTTCTTCTTTGGGCAACAGACCGGGGATGAGAAACTGCGGCGGTGAGCAGTCGAGAACAAAGCAGAGCTGAAACTCCTGCATCAGCTCGGTGAGGTAGCGGTGGCGCTGAACAGGATAGCGCTGAGGATCAAGCACTCGGCTCAGATCGTCGTATATGAGAATGCCTTTGCTCTCGGTCTTGAGGTCGTCGTCGCTGAGTAGGGCGTAGATGCCCTGAGTCACCCAGTCGGGGTTGAGCACGTTTGTGCCCTGCAAGATGGGATGGTCGCGGAAGTTGAGCACCAAACCCAAGCGATGGAACAGGTCGATGATCTGGTTTTGGTTTTGCTCTTCAGAAATCTGGTTTTGATAGCAGATGCCGATGTATTCGCCGTAGCTGATGAAGTCGCGATCCATGGCTTCGAGCTGTTCTTTGACCTCAAACCACGAGAGGGGCAGCAGGTTGTAGACATCGCTCATCTCTCCCACTTCGCGGGTGATGGCCTCGCGCAGTTCGTCAATGCCTTCGTTGGCAGGGCAGGAGGTTTCAAGAATAGCTTTGATGTTGGGATATTTGGCGAGCAGGGCTTTGCGGTTGATGTCGAAGGGCTGCTCGTCTTTTTTGTTGCCAATGATGATGACAGGCGACTCGCCGCCAAAGCTTTGAATCAGCTTCAGCCAGTATTCGATGCGGTTTTCGTCTTCGCTGGTGCGGCAGTTGCAGACGAGCAGATAGAGGCTGCGCTTGGTGAGAAAAAACTGATGGGTGGCGTGGTAGATCTCTTGACCGCCAAAGTCCCAGACGTTGAGCCGCACGTCTTTGCTGTTGACATGGATGCCCCAGTTGCGGACGCTGAGGCCATCGGTTTGAGACTCGTGGGGGTCGAAACTCTGATCGATGAGGCGATTGATCAGGGAGGTTTTGCCAACGCTACCTTGGCCGACGAGAAGGAGTTTGGCTTCGTTGAGGGGGCGCACTTTGCCGCTGCGGAGTTGGCGCAGATAGTTGAAAATGCCTTCAATGGAGCCAGGATCCCCGTATATTTGAGGTGAGCCAAGGAGTTCTGGAGAAATGGGGAGAGGATTACGGCGTAAGTCCAGCTTTTTGAGCTTGGGTAATGATTCGATGCACTCAGGTATCTCTTTAATCTGATTGTCCCTAAGATTAAGCGTGGTCAGATTTTGCAGTTGAGCAATGCACTCGGGAATCTCTTTGATCTGATTTTGCTCAAGATAAAGCTTCGTCAGATTTCGCAGTTGGGCGATGCACTCAGGTATCTCTTTAATCTGATTGTCCCTAAGATAAAGCGTGGTCAGATTTTGCAGTTGGGCAATGCTCTCCGAAATCTCTTTAATCTGATTGCTCCCAAGAACAAGCGTGGTCAGATTTTGCAGTTGGGCGATGCACTCCGGAATCTCTTTGATCTGATCTCCCCCAAGATAAAGCGTGGTCAGATTTTGCAGTTGGGCAATGCACTCGGGTATCTCTTTGATCTGATTGTTCCAAAGAACAAGCGTGGTCAGATTTTGCAGTTGGGCAATGCACTCGGGTATCTCTTTGATCTGATTGTTCCAAAGATAAAGCTCCGTCAGATTTTGCAGTTGGGCGATGCAGTCAGGTATCTCTTTGATCTGATTGTTCCCAAGATAAAGCGTGGTCAGATTTTGCAGTTGGGCGATGCACTCGGGAATCTCTTTAATCTGATTTTCCCCAAGATAAAGCTCCGTCAGATTTTGCAGTTGGGCGATGCACTCCGGAATCTCGTTGATCTGATTTTCCCCAAGAGAAAGCTCCGTCAGATTTTGCAGTTGAGCAATGCACTCGGGTATCTCTTTAATCTGATTTTCCCCAAGATCAAGCTTCGTCAGATTTTGCAGTTGGGCGATGCACTCGGGTATCTCTTTGATCTGATTGTCCCTAAGATCAAGCTTCGTCAGATTTTGCAGTTGGGCGATGCACTCGGGTATCTCTTCGATCTGATTGTTTGAAAGATCAAGCTCCGTCAAGTTATGGAGTTGGGTGATGCTGTCGGGAAGCTCTTCGATCTGATTGTTTGAAAGATCAAGCTCCGTCAAGTTATGGAG
>JBARXP010000185.1:0-39830 GCA_049647405.1 Elainellaceae cyanobacterium
GCGCTGCTGCGCTCCTGGGCGATTTCGATATTTCGCAAAGCCGGACATCCCTCCCTCACAAAAGCGATACGCGGGTTCCGCCATGATTTGCCCACCCTTATTTCCTTTCTCTAGAGAATCAGCCCTACGGGTCGAAGGGGGTAAAGTGAACAATCTCGTAAGCCTTCAGTGCATCTTTGTCTTTTAGTCCGTCTAGAACCGCCAGATCAATGGTGTCATTGTTTTCCGCGCGCGATGCCAGCGCCCCATTGAAAATCACTTGCTCGGCGGAAATATTGCCCATGCAAAACGGATCGCCCAGGGTCAGCTTGTTTTGGGTTAGCGTGCCAGTCTTGTCTGCGCACAGCATGTCTACGCCCGCCAATTCCTCAATCGCCACCAGCTTGCTCACGATCGCCTGTTTCTTCGCCAGCAGTCGCGCTCCCACGGCCAGGGTCACCGATAGCACCGTCGGCATCGCCACCGGAATGGCGGCCACGGTCAAGACTAAGGCGAACTGCAAGGTGGTCAGGATGGGGTCGCCTCGGAAGACTGCGACGACAATAATCACCGTCACCAGCACCAGCGCCAGGATGATCAGGTAATTGCCAATCTTCAAAACCGCCTTTTGAAAATGGCTAGTGGTGTGTGCCGTTTGCACCAGCTGCGCCGTCTTGCCGAAGTAGGTCTGCTCACCCGTGGCATAGACGATCGCACCCATTTCACCCTGACGGATGATGGAACCGGAAAACACCGCCTCGCCAGATTTGCGCTTAGTGGGCAGCGACTCTCCGGTCAGTGCAGACTGATCCACCTCTACCGAGTCACCCTCCAGCAGGCGGGCATCGGCTGGCACAATATCGCCTAGGCGCAAGCGGATGACATCCCCTGGCACCAATTCACGGGATGGGGGGGTGATCCACTTGCCGTCCCGTTTCACTCGCGCCTTGACGGACAGCTTTGCCTTGAGGGCGGCGATCGCATTCCCCGCCTCGTGTTCTTCCCAGAAACCGACTACGGCATTGGAAACCAGCAGCAGCAGAATAATGCAAAAATCTGGCCAGTGTCGAACCACACCAGACAGAATCACGGCCACTTCGATCATCCACGGAATCGGCCCCCAAAAATAGCTGAGGAATTTCAGGTATGGGTTCGTTTTCGATTCTTCAATCTCGTTGGGGCCATAGTGCGTCAGCCGTTTACTCGCCTCGTCTTGACTGAGACCCTCGGGGGACGACTCCAGCTTTGCCTCCAGTGCCGACATGGACAGGGTTTTCAGATCGCCGTCCGGATCAGGACTTGATTTGGGAGCTTTGGGTTGAGGGATAGTGGATTTCACCATAGAGATTCCTTTGGCATTGGTTGGATGGAACGGTTATGGGGAATAGGTTTTTGTCACTATGGTTGAAGGCGGCGGTTCAAGGCTGCAAGACTGACAGCCCTACAGCAATTCTCAGTTTTGCAAGTTGGCTATCTGGCTAGGCTTCCGACCCGCCCGCGAATAAATTGCGGGCTAATCAGTGAAAGCCCCGTTGGGGCTAAGATCCGTCGGCTATCAGTCCCGCAGGGACTTGATCACTTGTAGCCCGCAATTTATTTGCGGGTGTTGGGGCGTAACCATGATGAGAATTGCTGACAGCCCTAAGCTTCCATTGACGGATCGCGCTTTCCGGCTTTTTCTGCACAGACTCCTTTCCCAATCCCAGGGTTGAGGCTGTCATCTCAGACATGCCTCCGGGCCGCATCAAAGCCCTCGATTTCTGTGGGGAGGAGATGCTAAATGGGGTGGCTCACCCGACGATTACGGCTCATGCTTTCTCCTGGGATTAGCGATCGGACAGACTCTCTGGCTACTGCGGAGAGGTCGCGCTCATCAATGCTTCATTGCGGGTGACCTGATGGTGCTCCAAGGTTTCAGGTTGGGTGCGATCGAGGATCTCTTGGGCATGGGTTGTGTCATTCGTAGAGCCATGGGCAATCAGAACAAACTTGTCGTTCTTAATCGCCCGTTCGTACTGCAAGATGCTGTCTTTGGGAATCCCCAGGCTGTACAATCCGGCTCCAATCGCACTCAGCCCGCCCATCAAAATCGCCCCTTCCAATGCCCCCACAATCCAGCTCACCAAAGGCCCTGCGACCAAAATCGGGCCTAACCCAGGAATAATAAAGAACGCAGAACCGAATAAAAAGCCCCACAGCCCGCCCCAGAAGGCACCGACCTTCCCCCAGGCTTGCATGCGATCGCCCGTATTGTAGTACCCGACTACGTTCTCATCGGTGTGATAGTCGCGTCCTACAATCGATAGTTTCTTCATGTCGAAGCCAGATTGCTGTAGTTCTTTGACAGCCGTTTCGGCAGCGATATGCGTTGGATAGATGGCCACAACGGAATTTTCTGGGTTCGTGGTGTTTTCTTTTTTCTGTTGTTGCTGACTAATCATGGTGTTATCTCCAGAGGTATTGATTTGCAGAAATCTTTGCTAATTTTTTCGGCTATATTCGTCGTACAAAATGAATTGCACATCAAGTAACCGAGGCTCTTAAATCGTGATTGATTAGTGTGAAAATGCTGTGTTCTATCCAATCGAAATATGCTGAATGAATAGATATGATCCTGACACTTATTTCTCGTTTTCACTGTTTGAGTTGTTTGATTTGTTTAATAACTTGATTTTTATTGATATAGCAGTCTCACATCAATTGTGAAATAGATTGTGAGAGATGGGGCGGGCACTGCCCGCCCCATCTCTCACCCATCATTTAGGATCGCTATATTAGAAATCAAGGATTCACAATCTAGATAAAAATTCGATTAAGCCCTAGACGGTTAAGCACCAAAAAAGCACTAAAAATTTTGCCGCTTCAGCAGAAAGAGACACGAGAAAATGCGATGCCCCTACCAAAATCATTCTTCGAATGTGCAACACCGAATTGTTGTACCTATTTTTGACTCTCAAGCATGACCTTTGCTTGCAAAAGCTCCTGGTGTTGTGCCTTGCTGATCTCGGGATAGCTGAGGTTGAGTTCCTTCAACTGGGTGTAAATAATGCTAGCGACGACTAGGCGAGTAAACCATTTATGATCTGCCGGAATCACATACCAGGGTGCCGATGGCGTGCTGGTGTGATTAAACATATCCTCATAGACAGCCATATAGTCATCCCAAAGAGCACGCTCTTTGGCATCATTCACAGAAAACTTCCAGTTCTTTTCAGGACGATTAATCCGATCCAAAAAGCGTTCTTTTTGTTCTTCTTTAGATACGTTTAGAAAAAACTTGAGAATAATCGTCCCGTTATCGACCAGATATTTCTCAAAGTTATTAATTTCTTCAAAACGCTGCCACCAAATATGCTTGCCGATTAAATTATCCGGGAGTGGTCGTTGCTCTAAGATTTCTGGATGGACTCGTGTCACCAAAATTTCTTCATAATAAGAGCGATTAAAAATGCCAATCTTTCCGCGTTCTGGTAGATCTTTGGAACAGCGCCACAAATAGTCATGGTTTAACTCTTCTGTAGAGGGCGCTTTGAAGCTATGCACCTGACAGCCTTGAGGATTGATCCCTGACATCACATGTTTGATCGTGCTGTCTTTACCAGCCGCATCCATAGCCTGCAAGATGATTAGGACAGAATGGGTGTTTTGGGCATAGAGAATATCCTGATATTCAGCTAACGCCTCAATGCATTCCTTTAATTTACCTTTCGCTTTCGACTTCTTTAGATGATCGGCTTTGTAGTCTGGGTCATAGTCTTTGGCTAGAGAGATTTTCTGCCCTGGTGGAACAATAAAGGGACGAATCAAATCGCCAAGGTTTTCGAGGGGAAAGGGGTTCGATTTGGTCATTTATTTGACTCTCAAATATCAAGGGAATGTCTAGAAAACAGTGAGGCTGCTGGCTAATTGAGCTTGGCTAATTGAGCTTGGCTAATTGAGTTTGGAGATCGCTGAGGTGAACGCCTGCCAGATTAGGAAGAACCAGATGTGCCGATCCACCAAAGCGATCGCCAGGGCCAACTCCAATCGTCCTCATGCCTGCGGCGATCGCCGCTTCAACTCCAACAGCCGCATCTTCCACCACCACACAGTGGGCCGGGTTAAGCCCTAACTGCTTTGCGGCGTAGAGAAAGATATCAGGGGCGGGTTTGGGGGGTGCAACACTGTAGCCATCGGCGATCGCATCCACATAATCGGCAATCCCTAACTTCTCAATCACGGGTTTTGCATTCTTGCTGGCAGAGCCGATCGCAATTTTTATACCCGCTTGTCTGATTTCAGTCAGTAGCGCCACGCCTCCGGGCAGCAGATTTTTGGGGGTGATGGATTCGATCGACGCCACATAGTAATTGTTTTTGCGCTCCATCATTTCCTGGATCTGGGCTTCTGAGTACTCGTGCTTACCCACGATCAGCAGCATCGATTCGCGCCGAGAGACACCCCGCAGAGCCTCATTTGCCTCGCGATCGAAGGGGATTTCTTCTTCATCCGCCAGCCGTTGCCAAGCCTGGTAATGAAATTCAGCCGTGTTCGTCAACACCCCATCTAGGTCGAAAATGACCCCCCGGATCTCAGGTGTGCCAGAGTCAGGTGCGCCAGAGTCAGGCGTGCCAGAGTCAAGTGCGCCAGAGTCAGGCGTTAAATCGAAACTGTGCCAGGTGCCGCGCCAGCATAATTTGAACTTGAGGCGAGTCCATGTGGCGGGGAGGTGAGGCGTCGCAACGGGGCCATTCTCCTTGAGTTCAATACCGCCAAAGCCAAACACCACGGCCTGCCAGACACCGCCTGCGGAAGCCGCATGAATGCCACTGGCGGTGTTCGCCCGATTATCGTCAAGATCCGCCATCGCCGCCTGCATAAACTGCTGGTAAGCCTCTGCGGCGGCACCCAGTTTGGCGGCCAAGATCGCGTGAATGGCTGGAGTCAGAGATGAGCCGTAGGTGATGTCGGTGCGGGGAGCGTAGTAGTCCCAGTTTTTTTGGAGTACGTCATCTGAGGCGGCTTGGGTGTCGCGCATCAGGTAGAGGAGCATTAAGACATCGGGTTGCTTGAGCACCTGCCGCTGATTTGTTTCGTCAATGCCGAGTACCGACTGCATGGAGCGATCGCGCGGTTCATAGTCGCTTAAGTCGATATCCTTAAGCTGGAAAAAGCCCTCAAACTGCTCGATCAGTCCAGTGGCGGCATCGTCAGGAATATAGATCTGTGCGATCGCCGTTTGCCAGCCCAGCACTTGCTCTGGGGTGAGTTGCAGTCGCTGCGCCAGGGCCGCCGCCTGATCGGGAAACGTGCGCTGCAACCATTCATAGACGGCCACAGCCTTTTCGAGATGCCACTGCGCCATGCGATTGGTGAAGGCATTGTTACTCACCTGCTCGTGGTATTCATCGGCTCCAATCACTCCGCACAGTTCATACCGGGCTTGCTTCGGATGCCACTCTAGCCGACTCATCCAGAAACGGGCCGTGTCCAGAATGATTTCAGCGCCGTAGTCGCGCAGCCAGCTGTCGTCACCCGTGGCCTGCCAATATTGCCAGACCCCGTAGGCAATGTCGGCGCTCAGGTGAATTTCGCGATCGCGGCACCAGATCCGCACGGCTTCTGCATAGGGATCCGTTGGCGTTGCCCATTCGGGTGTCACCTCATCGCCAGTGGCTGCACTTTCCCAGGCAAACATGGCTCCCTGATAGCCACTATGGGCGGCTTTGCGTCTGGCCCCAGCCAGGGTGTGATAGCGGTAGGCGAGCAAACTGCGGGCGATCGCGGGTTGCGTCAGGGTGAAAAAGGGCAGCATAAAAATTTCGGTATCCCAGAAGGCGTGACCCCGGTAGCCAAAGCCCGACAGCGTTTTGGCGGGAATGCTGACCCGATCGCTGTCTGCGGAGGCACCAATGAAGAGTTGAAACAGGTTGTAGCGAACGGCTAGTTGTGCAGTGCGATCGCCCTCAATCTCGATATCGCTGTGCTGCCAAAAAGCATCCCACACCTGCCGATGAGCATCGAGGAGTACCCCATAGGCTGGTAGATTCGCCAGTTTGGCTTGAGCCGCCTGCACTGGTATCTCAACATCCTGGGACGTAAACACCGTCACGACCTTTTCTATGCTGATGGTCTGTCCTGCGATCGCACTAAAGGCGACCATTAAGGTAGAGTAGCCGCGAGCATTCGTCACCTGAAACGAGGCGTCGGTGCCGATCACCGCCAGTTTGGCTGCCATGCTGAGTTCAATGTGAGAGCTGCGGGTGCGCACCCGCAGCCAAACGCCCTGCCCCGTTTCTGGTTCGATCTGTCCCTGTTCTAGTTGCTCCCAGTGGTCAAAGCCTTGAGTGTCGGGATAGCCATTGAGGCTAGACTGCATCGCGATGGTGCCATCGAAATCGATCGGCGTAATCTCACAGCGCAGCCCTACCACATGCAGATCGGCAAGGCTGGCAAACCGCTCAAACCGTAACTCTACCGTCTGTCCAGTCGGGCTACGCCAGCGCACCAAACGACTCAGCACCCCATCCTGTAAATTTAGCTGCCGTTCGTAGTGCAGAATTTTGCCAGAATCGAGCCGAAACCGTTCTCCATTGATGATGATGACCAGAGACAACCAATCAGGGCAATTTGCCAGCTCGGTATAGATCACGGGTACGTCGTCGTAGACCCCATGAATGAAGGTGGCTGGCAGTGATTGTGGATAGCCTTCCTCAAAGGTGCCCCGCGTCCCTAAATAACCGTTGCCAATCGTAAAGACGGTTTCTCTAGCACGCAACTGATCTGGAGCGAATTGAGATTCAGTTAGCGTCCAATCTGTATAAAGCAAAGCATGAGAGCATAAAACGTTCATTGCGGTGGGGATTAGGGATTTGTAAACCTGCCAGTTGTATTGCTTTCGAATGCGTTGCACTTAATCATGCAAACGAACGCGACGTAAAAGCATGGCATTGATTGAAAATGGCATTGATTGAAATAACAACTGTCGAAATGCCCATCTCTGGAGAGTCATACTCTAGTGAAGGGCGATCGCCCTTGCCGAAAAAGATTCAAAAAATCTAACAAGTAGTTCCCATTTTTCGTAGCCAACGATAATGAGATGATAATCCTGACCAAAAAGAAATATGTTGGTTATACCTTACTCCATATTCTCGACAAGTCTGCTCTACGACTTTAGATAGTTCAGGATAGTTAATATGGCAGATATTGGGGAATAAATGATGCTCGACTTGGAAATTTAATCCACCCAGAAACCATGTCATCAAATGGTTATTCCGAGAGAAGCTCACCGTTGTTTCGATCTGATGCACTGCCCACTCTTTCTCAATGAGATTCACCTCGGCAATTGGTAATGGGAAATCGGCTTCTTCGACCACATGGGCTAGTTGAAATACGACGCTCAGCATGACTCCCAAGGTGACAGCGACTAATCCATAGCCCCCTAAAACTTGCCATAGCCCATGGAATTGTAACGGAACTACAAAGGCAAGCGCGAAAAATACCAGTTTGCCACCAAAAAATATCACCAGATTACTGAACTTAGGACGTGGATAGGGGCGATCGCCAATTTTGCCAGTGATCAGATAATAAAAATCACCATAAAAATGCCACTTAATCGCTAGCAATCCATACAAAAACCACAAATAATAATGTTGCCAACGATGGAAGGCTAAGTGCGGATGAGACGGAGCCAGTCGCCCAAAAATCCCCACATCCACATCCCTGTCATAACCAGCAATATTCGTATAGGTATGATGGAAAACATCGTGCTTCCAATGCCAAATATAAGAACTGCCGCCAATCAAATCTAAACTCATTGCCATGAGCTTATTCACCCATAGCGAATTGGAATAGGCGTGATGTGCGCCGTCATGTTGAATACTAAACCCAATGCCTGCGGTAACGACACCGAGCATAATGCACAAGGGAATGACCTGCCACCATGTCTGAGCTGCAAAAACTAATAGAGAATATAATCCGAAAAAGCTAAGCAACAAGATAATGGTTTTCGCATACATTTGCGGACAATCACGAGCCTTGCGATCAGAATTTTGAAAAAGTGCGTCAACTCTTCGTTTTAGTTCCGTCTTAAACCCGCTATTCTTGCCAAACCTCAATTTTTTTGTTGCCTTTTTTTCAAGAACCACAGACTGATGAAATTTATTGACTTGCATCTTGTACTGTATTTAACTCTCAAAATTTAACTCTCAAATATTAATTTTAGGTAAGCGATTCAGAATCTCTTCTATACCTAATCATGCAAACGCACGCGCCGTAACAACATGGCGTTGATTGAAACCACGACGGTCGAAATGCTCATCAGGACTGCACCCACGGCTGGCGATAAGATAATGCCAAACGGTGCTGCAATTCCTGCCGCCAAGGGAATGCCAATGACGTTGTATCCAGTTGCCCAAAATAAGTTTTGAATCATTTTGTTGTAGGTGGCTTTGGCAAGTTTCAGTGCATAAGTCGCATCCAGCGGATCGCTTTTAACTAACACTAAATCGGCTGATTCGATCGCGACATTGGTGCCAGCGCCGATCGCCAGTCCTAAATCTGCCTCAGCTAATGCCGGGGCATCATTGATGCCATCGCCCACAAAGGCGGTCGGCTGTTCAGCTTTGAGCTTCTGAATCAACGAAGCTTTATCCTTTGGCAAAACACGGGCATAGTAGCGATCGATGTGCAAATCTTCAGCAACGGTCTTGGCAACGGCTTCGGCATCGCCCGTAATCATCACCACCTGCACGCCCATTTCCTGTAGTTTTTTCACGGCTTCTCGGGCTGATTCGCGCACCTGATCGGCGAGTCCAAAGACAGCCAGGACTTGCTGATCATCCATCAGGGCGATCGCACTTTCCCCCCGCGATTCACTTTCTTGCACCCCTTTTTGCAAGGTTGAAGGAAACTTTAAGTTCAGCTCCTCAACCCATTCTGGTCTGCCAACCCGATAGCGCTGATTGTTTACCACGCCTTCAACCCCTTGACCCGGCACAGCTTTGAAGTCTGTCGCTTTATCAAGCTGGCGATCGCGGTCATGGGCTTCTTGAACGATCGCCTGTCCTAATGGATGTTCTGACAGGGATTCTAAAGAGGCCGCAATCACTAAGGCGGGTAGCTCCTCAATCCCGTCAGCATAAATTTGCCCTACGCCGAACTGTCCTTTGGTCAAGGTTCCGGTCTTATCAAAGGCGATGGTTTTAATGTCTCGCGCTCGTTCAAAGGCATCGCGGTTGCGTACCAAAATTCCGTTTTTCGCCGCCATTGACGTAGCGTTGATAATCACTAGGGGAATCGCTAAGCCCAACGCATGGGGGCAGGTAATGACTAGCACCGTCACCGCTCGATTGATGGCAAAGGTTAAACCGCCTGTGCCCACCGATAGCCAAACAATGAACGTCAGGGTAGAAACGGCGATCGCCGTATACGTGAGCCAGCCAGCCAGTTGATCGGCCAAGCTTTGATACTGACTTTTAGAAGCCTGCGCTTCCTCAACCAGGCGCATAATCTGGCTCAGCGTGGTTTGATCTCCGGTGCGAGTGACCTTGATGGTCAAAGCCCCTTCTCCATTCACCGCTCCGGCGACCACTTCATCACCGGCTTTTTTGACCACCGGACGCGACTCTCCAGTGAGAAACGCTTCGTTAACGCTGGAGTTGCCGTCTACCACTTCACCATCAATGGGGATCTGTTCACCCGGACGAACAAGAATCTGATCGGCTTCAACTAATGCGCTCACAGGCACATCTTCGATCTGCCCATCGATCTTTTTGTGGGCGACGGACGGCACTAGGTCGGCGAGATGTTCTAAAGCGCGGCTGGCTCCTTGCACGGAAGCCATTTCAATCCAGTGACCGAGTAGCATGATCAATACGAGAGTTGCCAGTTCCCAGTAAAAGGAATTGCCTTCTAATCCTAGAGACACGGCCACGCTGTAGACAAACGCGACGGTGATGGCAAGTGCAACCAGCGTCATCATGCCGATTTTGCTGCGGAGTTCGTGGTAAGCCCCCTTCAGAAAAACCAAGCCACCGTAGAAATAAATAATGGTGGAGAGAATGGGCGTTACCCAATTTGAACCGGGAAACTGAATCGCTTGGTAGTTAAACCACTGCTGAAATGAGGGCGCAAAATAGAGGACGGGTAGCGTCAGTACTAGGCAAATAAAGAAGCGCCGTTTGAACATGGCTGGGCTGTGTCCAGCATGTTTATCGTGTCCTTCGTGGTGCTTATGATTAGTGTGATGATCTTTCATATTTTTCACAAAAAAATTAATTCTATTGATCTCAATCACGCCGAACGCTGAGATGAATTTCGCGATTGGTTAGTCGTCGATAAACGATCTCGATCGCAAATGCCAGACCTACCATGACAATCACGATCCAGAGATTTCTCGGATTGGTTTGCGCGGTTTGAGCGAGCAGCACAACCACAGCCGCCAGACAGGCAACCGTACCCAACAATGAAATCCATCGATAGCTATTCGTGCGTTTATAAAGCCGCACATTCGCAAAGTTGACCGCCGCAAAAATGATTAAAAAGCCTGAGCTGCCCATGGTCGAGATGCCAGAGAGATCGAACACATTGGCAACAATTAGGGTTAAGCCACTGGTAATTAACAACCCCTCAAGTGGCTGATCCCAGATCTTTCTTTTTAACGCAACGGGCAACTCGCCAGATTTCGCAATGATAAAACTCAGGCGTGAAGTGCCGTAAAGGGTGGCATTGAGGGCTGAAGCCGTTGAGAGTAAAGCGGCGATCGCAATCAAGCTAAAACCCGCCTGCCCCATGAATGGTTTTGCCGCCGCCGCTAATGCGTATTCTTTCGCCGCAACAATTTGGTCAGTCGGTAAAGAGCCGACGGTGATGCCAGCAATCAGAACGTATAGCAAAAGTACGAATATCACTGCTGAATAATAAGCACGAGGCAATGTCTGCTCAGGCTTCTTGACGTCTTCGGCGGTGTTAGCCATCAGCTCAAAGCCTTCAAACGCTAAGAAAATAATCATGCCGCCTGAAATGATCGACAGAGGTGAAGCCCAAGTAGAGGGCTGTAATTGCGATAGATCAACGCCGATCGCACCAACGCCAATAAATACGCCCAGAATGATCAGTTTGAAGGCAACAATCCAGCTTTCGGCTTTACCAATCAAATCGGCGCTCAGAAAGTTAAGTCCAGTGATGCCGACGATCGCCCCACTGATCAGCAGATGCCTGATCCAGACTTGGGCAGACTCTGGGAAAAACACGGCACCGTAGCTACCAAATGCAGAGGCGTAGAGAGAAAGCATCACGATGTAACTCAGCCACAGCAAGAGGTTCATGCCGCCTGTCAGAACGCCTGTGCCAAAGGCTTTATTTAAGAAGGTGACGGTTCCGCCTCGACTGGGGAAAGCGATCGAGAGTTGGACATAGGCATAGGTCGTGAGTAAGGCAATCGTTCCGGCGATCGCAAATGCTAACGGTGCGCCTCCCTGGGCTAACTGCACCGACAACCCCAAAACGGCGAAGATGCCGCCACCCACCATGCCACCGATGCCGACGGCAACTACTGACCAAAACCCCATGTTGCGCTCTGCCATTGTTAACGTGCCTCATCTAGTCTCTACAGGCGATCGCGCTTTTCCCCAGCGATTCACTTTAATTAAGCTTGACCTATCGCTTTCACCGCATCACGATACCGCTGCTTCACATTTTCGTGGTCTAACTCCTCCGCAATTCCCTCCTGGCTACCGCGTTCAATCATCTCAGCATGACGCTGGAGTATGGCTCGGTCTGGTGCTCGGTGAGTAAAGGGCGCGATCGCCGCGATCGCTTCTAACAACCGCATCGTGACCGCGACACTCGACTTTCCATACTGCCGAATCTGGTTGAAGGCAGTATCCGTCGCATCCGCAAACGAGATCGGTTCAGCGATGATCCGAAGCTGGTTGTGGTCATCGTAGCGGTAGGGAGAAGGAATTTCTCTTTCGGCTAAATGACAAAGGGCAGCGCTCAGTTGATCGATGCAGCGGACGGCAGTAAACGGATCATTAATGCCTGGAGAAAGGGCGCGGACTGCAATCTCAACCAGTTGGTCGATGGGAAACTCCACATCTTGCTGCTCTGTGCGCTGTGAACCGAGAACAAAGGCCTCATTGATCTCGACAGCAAGCTTTTTGGGTAACTTTTTTTCAGTAAATATCTGTACAAGCTCACTTCCTTTGACCAAAAAGCGACCAGGGCGCTGCTGAATCCGCAATAACAGATGATTCTTTGTCGCAACATGCATCAGTTGGTCGTCATCAATCGCTTGAATGTAGCCACTGGAGATAGTCTTAATGGGATAGGCAAGTCGATCAAAGTCGGCAGGAATAGCGGCTAAGCTCTCCTCCTCTGGATGCTTTGATGTATTCCGTCCAATTCTTTCAGGAAAGAGCCGATCGATCGCACCATCAAGATCACCTCCCACTTGTTTAATCACATGATTGACCTGAATCGATAAGGCTGAATGATGAATGAAGTAAATTAATACGCCAACGCTGGCGATCGCCAAGATAAGGCCGATCGTCACGGCCAGGTGGGGGACAAACTCATCTTCTTCCACCCCATTGATCGTTCGCAGCACCATCAAGCTATACACAAACGTGGAAATGAAAGTTCCCAGTACAATTTGGTTTCCCGTGTCTTGCATGAAGCTCCGCAGCAAGCGCGGCCCAAACTGGGAAGAGGCGAGCTGAAGTGCCACGATCGTAATCGAAAAGGCAGTGGTAGCAACACTCACCATTGAACCCGCGATCGCAGAAAGAATGGCGCGTGAACCACTCGGCCCTAGAGAATAAGCCCAGGTTATTCTTTCGACGATCGTGGCTTCTCGGCTATGGTCAATCCAGATGGTAATAAACGAAAGTGCGATCGCCAGCAACACCATCAGGGATGGCACAAACCAGAAACTAGAATGTAATGAGTCCCAAACTTTAGTGACCTTAGCGTATTTCAATAGAGCACCCATTCGGTTTTGCCGTGTCGGATCAGGTAAAGGCGCAGAGGGCAGGAAGGATGGTGTTCATGCTGCCGTTCCGGTTATCTTCTCGACCCGATGTGCTTGAGCCAATCTTGAGCCAATACGATTAGGGCTATGGGGTAAACTGTTGACGAATCATGGCTACGAGCTGAGGCTTGGTCAGATTATCAACCGTTTCAACCCCCACAACCTTTGCGCCAATGTGATTGTCTTCTAGACGCTTTTGCAGTTCATGCTTAGCGACACCTGGCCCTACGATGAAAATCGAACTTGCATCACGAATCTGCCCAATCACTTCGTCGTAGTAAGTATTCAGTTCTACTGTCAGCACCTTCTGACGGCTGTAATCGGCGGGCACTTGAAGGGCTTCATAGGAGCCTTTCAGGGGTGAATCTCCAGACCGTTGGAGCTGTTTTTCCGCATCCGCGAGGATCTCGCTGATCTCTTCTCCTTTCTCTGTAACCGTTACGATAGTCGCCTTGTTTTGGTCAATCCATAGTCCTAGCTGTGTGTTCATTTGAGACAGCGGCGGGTCAGTTCGGTGACTTGCTTCGTGCTCTAGTCGCCCAAGCGTATGTTTGAGCAAGTGGGTCATTTTCTCCGCAGCCTCGTCAACAACTTGGTCTAAGGTCTCTGCCTGATGGGTTACCGCAAGGGGTTGGAGTCCTTCGAGGCGGGCTTCGATCACACAGCGCATATCGTGATCGCCGCCCTTCTTGTCGCTGTTCACGTCGTTCAGATGAACATCAACAGAGGTGATGCGATCGCTAAATCGGCTGAGGCTCTCTTCTACAACACCACTAGTCTGAGTGAATAGGTCTTCGTGACCTTCGATGTTATGTCCGGTATGAACTTGGATTTGCATGGTAGTTTCCTTTTGGCATTGTGATTACGAATTGCGAATGATTTAATAGCGCAGGATAGCGGCGATCGCCTTATGTTCAGGCACATCTTCCTGGTCTACGGCGTAAACCGTTCCCCCATTTGTCAGCGTATGGAGTGCTGCTAGATCGAGCAAATCTTCGTCACCTGTTTCCTGTTGATCATGAATCTGAATAGAATTTTTCACGGGATCAAAGACTCCCCAAACGGTTTTATCAATTGGCACAAACAAGGTTTCAACCCGCTGGAAATAAGCGGCAGGTACGACTTTTTCGATCGTATTAGCCGTTTCTTCGCTCCCTTGCAGTTCCCCGTAATGGGACATTGTTGATATTTTGGCGAGATCAAAATAGGGTTGGGCAATCTGCCAAGCCTGGGTATGCAGTTCTTCCAGGGTCAACGCTTCTGGATTGCCAGAGATACCGTCGGGTAGCAAGTGAGAATATGTATTTGCCTCGTGATAAATCGGCAATAGATAATCAACTCCTGCCAAAATTAGCGGTGCTTGCTGGTTTTTCAAGAAAGATTCTAAACCGCTATTAACCTGACGAAAGTAACTCAATAAATCATTTTTTTGATCTTCGTTTCCGGCTCCTTGACCATGAAAAATTCCACTATTTCCTTTTGATGAACCTGCATGGACTTGGAGGCTTTTTTCGGCATTATCGTACTGCAAGGCGGCTGCAATGTTGGTCGGTACATCCGTTAACCCTTTGGCTTGGCTCAGGGTTAACGCCTCGGCTTCGCTCGGTTTTAACTCAACTTCATCCAGGTGATAAAGGCTTCCTTGAAATAGCCGAACTTGGTTTTGGCTCAAGGCTAGAACAGAAAATATCCCATCTCCTGACATGAGTTGCAGGAGTGGTTTGAGGTGGAAGCGATCGCCAACTACCGTTAATTCAGGGAACGAGATCGGTAAACAGTAGTAGCGGAACTGATTGGAAGATAGAAAAATGGCCAGTCCATCGCTTTGATGTTGCCAGAAGTCATAGGTAGCTAGCTCATAAAGGGGTTGCAGCAACTCTTTGGTATCCTGTTCATGCAGTCCCAGCGCCAGCAATTTTTCGACCGCTTGTCGAACCAAATTCTTTAACCGAATCGGATTTTGCTGGGTTTCGCTTCCCAAACGCTCCATTGGCGCATAGATAGAGATACAGGTCGAGTCTGATGCTGTGGTTAAAGTGGTTAATTCATCAATTGTGAATAAGTTCATGATGTACCTCTGTATGTAGGTGATGAACCGAAGCGTAAAAAGCGCGATCGCCCCCGTCGTAGGCCATGCTGCAACGGGGGCGGCAAAACACGTCGATCAGAACGTCCTTTTCTCGTACCCGCGTCAACGGGCAAGCTCCTTAGCCGTCGATTCCCAGTAGCCGGGGCGGTTGTAATGCCGATGCAGCCTGATCTCGTAATCCCGATCTGACAAACAACCCTCTGTATATTCCGGTGCTTGCTGAATGGTTTCGCGGGGCAGGTTGATGAAGACTTTTGACTCGCTCCAACTGACGCGATCGATCCATTGCGGTGCAATCAGCAGCTTCTTCCCTGGCCACCAGTTCCGGGTCTCGACGATGAGATACCGAATCGCCCAGGTCTCATCATCAATCACAAAATCCGCAATGTGACCCAGTTCACCGTCTGTGGCGTGGATGTGATAGCCCATCACTTCACGGGTGCTACGCAAATTGGGGTTCCACCCTTTCTCTTCCGGGGTTCGTTGAGGCTCTGGTTTATGGTCACGCGCCAGGTAAGGATAGGTTCCCCACGAATAGAAACCGTGCCAATACATCGGGTAGCCATAATAGCCGTAATAGGCCGTCTCAAATTGCTGCGAGACGGGCTTGTCGCTGCTCAATGCGGGACTGCTCTCAATCTGCTCTTTGGTCAAATTGATGGTGATGTGGTGCTTTTCTGGCATCACGGAGATCAGTGCATAGGGCGAGAGGAGTACCTGTCTGCCCGTCAGCCAGCTCCCTGTGTCAGCGACCAGATAACGAATGGTCCAGTGATTGTCATCGAAGTAAAAGTCTTTGACCGTTCCAATGTCACCCTCGTCTTGGTTTGATAATTTGTAACCGTCCAGGGTTTTGATTTTATCTAGCATCGAAAGCGTCTCCTTTTGATGAGCGATCGTGACTGAATCGTGACTGAGAGAATGGTATCGAGCGCCTGCTAGGTGAACAGATGAGGGGTGTTTTATGAGCCAAGCAAGCGATTACTGGTCTCAGCGATTACTGTGTGTCTAGATGCCTCTGGTTAAGTGTGTTTTACTGCTTTGTAGTGTCCGCAGCGGTTTCAGCATCCAGTCTGGCGGCGATCGCCTCTAAGGTTGATTTTTCGGCCTCTTCGAGCATGGCGATCGCTAAAAAGATTGTCGTATCGGCATGGCCTTCAGCCTGCTCAGCTCGATGCTCAAGCTTTTTGACTTCACGACTGACTTTCCATTCCTCCACATCGGCTTTTATCTCAGCTTCTTTTTCCTCAAATTGAGTTTTGAGTTTTGCCCGGTACTCATCAAATTCTTGTTTCTTGGCGTCCAGACTTGCCTTTGCTTCGTCAAGCTTTGACTGAATTTCTACTTGAGTCTTTTTGGGTGCCGATCGAATGCTATTCTTCAGCGCTTTTGCTCGGTCTTCAATGGCTTCCAGGTTGTCGTGAAGATTTTTTGTGAAGTTGTCAATTGCAGTACTCATGGTGCTTCCTTGCTTTTCTTCTGAAGAGACTTTCCCGCGTCACATAGGGCTGCTTTTACACGCTTGTTGCGATCGCTCAACTGGCTGCTAGCTTGATCAGCGTTTTCGTTCCGGTAGCTTCAGTAATCCAAACTGCTACGATTTGACCGACTTCGTTCTGTCCTGTTAAGACTTCAGTCGGTGCATCGATCGTGTGAGCATACGTCACTTCATCCTGACCCAATTCAATGACTAGGTCGTTACCCTTGCCAGGGCGATCGTAAACAATTGCCAGCAACGGGGTATTCTGAACCAGCGTTTCATCACCTAGTCCGGCACTGATGGTTTCGATGGCAAGCCGCCGCCCACGATTACCATTAGAAAACTGATCAAAAAATTCGCCCCAGCGTTCACGCGGTACAGTTTTGCTTAAATCAATTTTGTTTACCATACAATTCCTTTCTGATTAGGTACGAACATCATTTAGGATAGCGATAGAGAATAAAAATGTCTGCCAGAATCTGGTTGAAAAGTAAGGTCTAAAGCGGGCGATACTAACCCTGCTTGTGATGCATCAGAGGGTAGTGTATCTCGGTCGGTCAGGACTTCTGTCAGGACTTCTGTCAGCACTTCTGTCAGGACTATTTGTGCCATCTCACCAGAGCTATCTAATCGCAGTAACAATGGTCACCGGATCGTGATCGTTGCAGTGTTCGCTATGCGGATGGTACAAGTCGTTATTGACCAGATAGTCGATTAAATCTCAGTTCGTTTTTTTACCCTACATCTCTATATCTAATGGTTACAGAAGCTTTACCAGATGCTCTCTACCTTTAGAACGTTTTAGTAGAACTTATACAATTTATGGCTAATTCAAACGCTTACTCAACCATTCGTGAGCAAAATTATGGATGTAGAAAGCGCCGACCCCATCCACCAAACTGTTCTAAGAGAAACGTCTAAAGCTAGCAGATGCAACGTCAATCAGTGCGGATGGAATGGATAAACTAACGGTTTTCCCGCCGATGATTGGCAGACGTAATGGCAATGGTGTCTCCGCTCGCAACAATGCAGGTCAAAGCAGCCATTAGCCAGCGTATGGGGCGGATATTAGATCCGCTAACGCAGGTAGAATTCATCACCAAAGTTCTCAAGATCCCCCTTGCCCCCCTTAAAAAAAAGGGGGAATCGCCGTCAAAGTCCCCCTAAAAAAGGGGGATTTAGGGGGATCGAGTTGTTTCAGCGTGTCGTCTAACACGTTTCAAACATCCTCTTAATGGATGTTGTGAATCAGTAATTCACAACATCCCTAACACCAGGATTGCTCTCCCGGAGGATTGTGTAATAACTCCCGAATATTGGCTTCGATCACCCTGTAGCCCACATTGCCGTTGAGTCTCTGGCGTCCTTCATTAAAAATCAGGGTGGGGCTGACCGTAACGGTATGTTCTTTGACTAATTCAAAATCTTTCGATAGCTGGGCATACGCCTCACCACTATCAATCTGAGCTTGGATACTAGCGATCGGCAGTTTTAGCTCCTCCGCAATTTCAAATTGCACCTTGCGGTCAGAAATGTTAGCAAGCTGGGTAAAAAACGCCTCCCGAAATGCCCAGATTGCTTTCTCAGATACCTGTTGAGATGGCTCTACCAAACCCTTTGTTTCTAGTAGTTGAATTGCATGGAGAAACAAATGACAGGACATGGAAGAGTTTGGCGTAGTTTTAGTCCAAATATCAGGATGAACGGTGATTTGATCGAACTTTTTCGCAACGGCCTGAATATGGTTACTGTATCCTTGCAACCCTCCCCGATCGCGCCATCCGTTCTCTAGTTTTTCATGGGCAGTACCAAAGACAGAGACGAAGTGAGGCTCAATCGAAATTTGGTCTTGAAAGGTTGTTTTCAACTCATCTAGACGGATATGCGCAATATAAGCCCAAACGCATAGAACATCGGAAAAGTAAAAGATACGAATGGGTTTCATTATTGTTATTGATCAATCCATAGTCTTAACTGCTTGCTCATTGGCTGCTCAGGCCATTGGTGGTGCGCCCGGTCATCTCAGTGGGATGGATGCGATAGAGCGCCATCACCTCAGCACGACCCCAGGCATCGACCCAGGTGCGATTGATGGCGGGGGAAAGGTTGGGATTTTGGGTTTTCACAAATGCCATGACGCGATCGATCTCTGGCTGATCGCTCATGTGTTCGGCTCGACCCATGACCGTGACGCTGCGCCAGTGCTCTAGATTGTTGACATCTTCCACCTGCAAACAGACCTCTGGATTCGCATCCATGTACTGGGTTTTTAGCCCAATGGTGGTGAAGATGTAAAGGTTTGGCTCATCGAAATAGTAGTGCATCGGCACGACGTAGGGATGCCCTTCAAAGCAACAGCCCAAGTGACCGTGGCCGACTTTTTTCAAGAGCTTGTGGATTTCTTGGGTGCTCATGAGATCGATATCTAACATGGTGATTCTCCAGAATTAAGGATTGTATTGGGAAATAGCATGGCTTTGGGTCAGGGGTGCCAAAGATGAGCCCGTTTTCTGACTATCGAGCATTGGCCTCAGGGAGAGGGACTTTGAAATTCCGGTTCCCCTTCGCCCCAAGGGAGAAGGGGTTAGGGGATGCGGGCTATAAATTGCCGAAGTGGGATGCCCCAGTCAGGGTAAGGTCTTGAGGTAAACGATCAAATCTGCCATGTCATCGTTGCTCATCTGCCAGCGGGGCATATCCAGATCTAGCTGTGTGCCGTTGGGGTCTTGACCTTGAGTCATCGCTAGGCGAAAGGTTTCGGGGTCAAATTCCTCTTGCAAGGCCGACCAGCGAATGTCGGGAGCCTCGACCGACCTCATGCCCATCAGGGTATAGCCGCCGCCCCGACCTTGGGAGCCATGGCAAGCGGCACAGGTCAGTTCGCCGCTGCCCATCATGGTGTCGCTGCCCATCATGCCGTCACTGCCCATCATGCCGTCGCTGCCCATCATGCCGCCCGAGGGTGACCAGCCTGTGTAGGTAATGCTCGTGCCGCGATCGCTCGTGGAAGAAAAATAGATCTGCTCACCATTCGAGCTAAAGTTTCCTGGGTTCTGGCCGATTGCCCCTGCTCCCATTGAGGGAACGTGACGGCTACAGGTCACCGAGAGCAGCGCCACGGCGACAGCCAATAAACAATGCGTTGTGATTTTAAGGATTCGATGGGTCATGAAGAATGGCTCGACCGCGCTAGGGGCGGGTCAGTTCGGTGACTCGCTTCATGCTCTAGTCGGCCCAGGGTGTGCTCGATTAAGTGGGTCAGTTTCTCCGCAGCCCCGTCAACGGCCTGGGCTAAGGTGGCGGCCTGATCGGTGACGGCGATGGGCTGACGGCCTTCGAGACGGGCTTCGATCAGGCAGCGCATGCTGTCATTGCCGTCTTCTTTCTTGCTGTTCTGATTGCTCAGATGAACATCGACAGAGGTGATGCGATCGCCAACTCCGCCCAGAGCATCTTTGACAACGCCACTGACCTGATCAGCCAGGGCTTCGTGACCTTCGATGTTGTGGTCAGTATGAATTTGGATTTGCATGGTGGTTTCTTTCGGAGCCTCTCAGATTATTGAACAGTGGCAAGCAGACTGAGCTTTTCTAGTAGCTCTTTGGCGGCTAGCTCAGAAGATGCGGGGTTTTGCCCAGTAATTAATAGACCATCTTTAACAACATGGGGCTGCCAGTTAGCGACTTTGGAATACTTGCCGCCGTTGGTTCGCAGCATATCTTCGACTAAGAAAGGGACAATCTCAGTTAATCCGGCTGCTTGCTCCTCGGTATTGGTGAAGCCTGTGACGGCTTTACCTTGCACCACAGAATCGCCGTTGACTGCTTTGACATCACGCAGCACACCGGGCGCATGGCACACTAAGGCGACGGGTTTACCCGCACCCAGCATGGCTTCGATCAGGGCGATCGAGGATGCGTCTTTAGCTAAGTCCCAGAGTGGCCCGTGACCACCGGGGTAAAATACAGCATCGAAATCGCCAGCAGAAACCTGACTCAACTCAATCGTCTGCGCGAGAGCGGCTTGTGCGGCAGGGTCTGCTTTGAAGCGTTGCGTGTCTTTCGTCTGAGCATCTGGGGTGTCACTGCTGGGGTCGAGCGGTGGCTGCCCACCCTCCGGTGAAGCGAGTGTGATCGTTGCACCTGCGTCTTTGAACGCATAGTAAGGGGCGGCGAATTCTTCGAGCCAGAACCCCGTTTTTTTACCCGTATTGCCGAGCTGTTCGTGTGAGGTCAGCACTATCAGTATGTTCATCTTAGACTCCTTGAATTACTTTTAAATGGGTCACTTAAATGGATCACGACTTAATCGAATTTCACGATCATCTTGCCGACATTTTTGCCTTCAAATAGACCGATGAATGCGCCCACCGCTTTATCGATGCCTGTCACCACTGTTTCCTTATTCTTCAGTTTTCCAGCGCGGTAATAGCCGCCCACTTCCTGTTCAAATTCGCCTTGATGACTGAGCCAATCGCCAACAATTAGCCCTTTCATTGTCAACCGTTTGGTCGTCATGTTGAACAGATTAGGAGGGCCAGGTTGGGGTGTTTCCGCGTTATAACCAGAGATGCCGCCACAGGCGATAATCCGACCATTCACCCGTAAAGCTGAGAGCGAAGCTTCGAGCATTTCACCGCCGACATTATCGAAATAGACATCAATGCCATCCGGGGCGGCCAGGTTCAACTGTTTGAGCACCGCATCAGTCTTATAGTTAAAGGCGCTGTCAATGCCACAGTCGTCCAGCAGAAACCGGATTTTCTCTGCCGACCCGGCAGAGCCGATCACCTGACACCCGCGCAATTTCGCGAGTTGCCCAGCGACGCTACCGACCGCGCCAGCGGCTCCCGAAATAAACACAACGTCACCCGCTTTGACATCCACTAAATTCAACCCAGCCCAAGCCGTCATGCCCGTCATGCCAAGAGCCGCGAGGTAGACGGAAAGCGGTTGCAGGTCGCGGCTGACTGGGTGTAGCTCTTGCGGTTTGGCGATAAAATATTCCCGCCAGCCATAGCTAGACGTAACCGCATCCCCTGGCTTGAACTGATCGGCGCGGGACTCAACCACTTCTCCGACTGCGCCGCCCGTCATCGGCTGATCCAACTCGAACGGTGGCACGTAGGATTTTTTGTCGTTCATGCGACCGCGCATGTATGGATCGACTGACATATAGAGGTTGCGAACGAGCACCTGCCCGTCTTGCAGCGGCTCCAGTTCGGTTTGGGCGAGGCTAAAGTTGGCTGGGGTTGGTATCCCAGTGGGGTGAGACATGAGTCGAATTTCGCGGCTGGTGATGGGAGACATATGGAATCGCCTAGTTTTGGGGTTAATCTGTGGTTTATTTAATTTGTGGTTTATACATCTGGTTGTAATGACGCCATATCAATAACGAAACGGTATTTTACGTCGCCCTTCGCTAGGCGATCGTAGGCTTCATTGATGTTCTGGATGGGAATGAGTTCGATATCGGCAGTGATGTTGTGCTTGCCACAGAAATCAAGCATCTCCTGGGTTTCTTTGATGCCGCCAATGAGGGAACCACTGAGACTACGCCGACCAAAGATTAAGCTACCGACGTTCAGAGAAAGCGGTTTGGTTGGTATGCCAACTTGGGTGAGGTTGCCGTCGCGCCCCAACAGGAGGAGGTAGGCGTTGATGTCGTGTTGGGCCGACACCGTATCAAGAATGAAGTCGAAACTATTTAGGTGTGGCGTCATCTCATCCGCATTTTTGGAATTGACGACTTCGTCTGCTCCAAGCCGCAGGGCATCTTCGACTTTGCTGGGTGAGGTGGTGAAGACGACAACATGGGCACCAAACGCCTTTGCCAATTTCACCCCTACGTGTCCCAAGCCGCCGAGTCCGACAATGCCAACCTTCTGACCTTTGCGAACATGGTTGCGACGCAAGGGGGAATAGGTGGTGATCCCGGCACAAAGCAGGGGAGCGGCAGCGGCCAGATCTAAATGCTTCGGAATTTTCAGCACAAACGCTTTATCTACGACGATGCTCTCGGAGTAGCCACCAAACGTCATGCCGCCCATGGGTTTGTCGGGAGAGTTGTACGTCCAAGTCGCACCTTTCTCGCAGAATTGTTCTAGATCTTTTTCACAGTTATCACAGGTGAGGCAAGCATCGACCATGCAACCGACTCCAACGATGTCGCCTTCTCTAAATTTGTTGGCCTGCGTTCCCACGTTGACAACACGTCCGATAATTTCGTGACCGGGTACGCATGGGTAAGTGGTGCCACCCCATTCGTCGCGGACGGTATGCAGATCAGAGTGACACACACCACAGTAGAGAATGTCGATCTGCACATCATGCTTGCCGAGATCGCGACGTTGAATGTCAACAGGTGCGAGGGTCGTCGTGGCGTTTTGGGCTGCGTAGGCGTTGACTTTCATTAATTCCTTTCTTGAGGTGATCTGTTTCGGTAAAGCGGATTGCAATGCTTTGACTAAAGCTTTAGAGGATGTTTGACTTTAGAGGATGTTTGAGAAGTCGTTAATGCTGTTTCAGATTCTCCCTAACACCTTTTCAAAAGGGGTGAACCCGGTTCAAAGTCCCTCTTGCTAAAGGAGGATTTAGGGGGATCAGTTCTCATATGATTGTGCAATTTCAAAGAATAAAATCAATCAATGATGGCGTTGAATAGGTAACCGATGCTGACAATGCCAACGGTCATCAACCCAATAAATACAGATAAGAGTTGTGGTCGCAGCACTTTTTTAAGAATCACCATTTCAGGAAGAGATAGGGCTGTTACCGCCATCGTGAAGGCTAAAACTGTACCCATAGACATTCCTTTATTGACCAAAGCTTCAGTAATTGGCATGACGCCCGCAATATTGGCATAAAGTGGAACACCTAAAATTACGGCGATCGCCACGGCAAAAGGATTATTTGCGCCTGCATATTGGGTAATAAAATCTGTCGGCACATAACCATGAATCCCTGCACCTACTGCAATTCCGATCACCACATAGAGCCAAACCGATCGCACAATTTCACTTGACTGGAACTGTCCTTGCTTCAGTCTTTGTCCCCAACTTAGCGCCACTGGTTCTAGGTTGTCTTCCCCTTCTAGAGGGATTGCTTGACGAGATTTTTGCAGTTCCCAAACAAAGGGTTCTACCCATTTTTCTAGTTTTAGGAGTCCGATGATATATCCAGAGGCGATCGCCAAACCCACACCAAAGCCAATGTAGATCAGCGTCACCTTTAACCCAAACAATCCCCAGAGAAGGATAACAGCTACCTCATTGACCATTGGCGCTGCCATCAGATAAGAAAAAGTTACGCCTAAAGGTATACCTGCTTCTAAAAAGCCGATAAACAAAGGAACAGCAGAGCAAGAACAGAAGGGTGTCACGATTCCGACCGTTGCGGCCAAAATATTCCCTGCAAATGTGTGCTTTCCTTCTAGTAACGTGCGGACGCGCTCTGGGTCTAAAAAGCTTTGAAATGTCCCAACAATGAAGCTAATAACAATCAGCAACGTTAAGACTTTTGGCACATCGTAAAGGAAGAAGTGCAGGCTTGATCCTAAATGCGATGAAATCGACAAGCCCAAGAATTGAGTCACAATTTGGGTTGCTAACCAATCAAACGGATAAAAAGGATCGAACATGAATTTGCCTCTCTAATGCTGCACCTCTTTAACGCTGCAATAGAGGCTGAATTTGTTCGGCACTGATAACTTGACCTTTGCTGGCAACTTTGCCATTGATGGTCATGGCGGGAGTAGACATCACCCCTCGTTTAGCAATTTCAATGGGGTCGGTAATGTGCAAAACTTCAGCCGTTAAATTGAGATTAGCGATCGCTTCTTTTGCATTTGCCTCTAGCTGCTGGCACTTTTTGCAGCCTGCACCCAAAATTTCAATCTTGATGGCATTCATGACATATCTCCTTATCGAAACGCCTTCACCACCGCGTCAAGTTTTACCTTGATGGATTCGTCATGGTGGAGGATGGGGGGAATCTCTCGCTCGATGCCCAGCAGTTGGTAGACGGCCATTTGAGCCACCCGGATGGAATACTCCACCGTAAACACGACATCATCAGGGATCTCGACAAACTGGCTGATGAAGGCGAGATTCTTAGAGTTCTTAGGCACGGGCAGCGGGCGATCGCCATCGGCACGGGGCATAAACATACTGGTGATGTAGGGCATCCGGCAGGGAATACAGTTGGCCGTGGCGATCGTTGACTGATCGAAATTGAGATGGCCGCACAGCTCTTGCAGAATTTCGCTGCCGTTGCAATCAGCCATTGATTTTGGCACGAAGTTGCCAATCCGATCGGGGTGCAGGGCATAGCCCCAAAACACCTGCACATCAGCAGGTTGGTCGATAAAGTGGGGTTGATGTGCTAACACGATCGACATCATCCAATTGGAATCTTTGAAGGTCACCAAACCGCCAATGCCGGCCTGATTGCCAGAAAATGCCTCCATCTGGTCAAAGAAAGCGGTGTCTTTGACCGTCACCGTATAGGACTCCCAAAATGACTCTGGAATACTCGAATTGAACGCCGCTGGGTTGCCAAATTCAGGATGGCTGTGGGCCAGCTTTTCCCATAGTAACCAGCCACCACTATCGTCTTTGGTCAGCTGTGGAGGCGCACTCGTCATTGACCCAAAGCTGGAGGCATCGGTCATCGAACCGTTTTGGAAGAACACCAAATCGTCAGCGGCGATCGCCAAAATCTCGGTCGTGCCGTCGCGCTGATAGTGAATCCCTGTGACGACGATCTGACCCTGGTCAGTCTCTAGCTCAAAGTTTGTCACGGTGCAGTTAACAACGAAATTTACCCCCTGCGCCTTCAGCCAACTCACCAGCGGTCGCACCAATGAATCAAATTGGTTATAGACCGTGCGCTTGACCCCGGCCAGGGTTTCGATGCGGGAGAACTCCATCATGAACCGATGCAGGTAACGTCGGAATTCAACCGCGCTATGCCAGGGTTGAAACGCAAAGGTCGTTGACCACATAAACCAAAAGTTGGTGGTGAAAAAGGACGGCGATAGCCAATCTGTAATGCAGCTAGTGCCCAGTTTCTCTTCGTCAGTCTCGGTGAGTTTGAGTAGTTCCAGCCGATCCTGCATGGAAAACCCCATCGACTCCACATCTAGATTGGCGCGATGGCGATCGATGAGTCGCGCCTTACAGTGAGACTGGTGGAGCTGGTTGAAGGCGATCGTCTCCTCAAATACGGTCTGACCCGGAGCACTGAGCGACGGGATCGATTTGAATAAATCCCACGTACATTCATAGTTGTCGGTGGTCAGCATCCGCCCGCCACGTATGGTGTAGCCATTTGTGGGGTTGCCAGCACCATCCAGACTGCCGCCTAAGACGGGCATCGCCTCGTAGATGGTGATATTGCGACCGGGAACTTTACCATCGCGAATCAGAAACGCGGCGGCGGCTAAGGAGCCGATCCCCCCTCCCACCATGTAAGCCTTGGGGGCAGAACCGCTGGCCGTGCTGAAGCTTGTCGGTAGTGTAGTCGATAGTTGCTGTGTCATAGATGCCTTTTTTGAGTGAACGTGATGATTGACTGTTTGCCTGGGCATCGACTAGCTTGCTGATAAAAGAGGCGCTTTCAGAAAGAGGCGATCGCCTTGTGTGCCTAGCTCGATCGGCTTTCCGAGGGCAATGCGGCAAAGTGCTGTCGAACCTTGGCAGCGAGTTGAGGTTCGGTCAGATTATCAACGGTTTCAACTCCGACAACCTTTGCCCCAAGCCGATTTGCTTCCAGCCGCTTTTGGAGTTCATGCTTAGCGGCACCGGGGCCGACGATCAAAATCAAGTCGGCATTCCGAATCTGTCCAATCACTTCGTCATAGTAAGCATTGAGTTCTCCTGTCAGCGCCCGCTGACGGCTATCGTCGGCGTGCACCTGAAGGGCTTCATAGGAGCCTTGAAGGGGAGAATCGCCAGACCGTCGCAGCTGTTGTTCCGCGTCCGAGAGGATCTCGCTGATCACTTCCCCGTGCTCTGTAACCGTCACAATTGTGGTTTGGCGATGGTCAATCCACAGCCCTAATTGCTTGCTCATGGCTATCTCCTGTTTACGTAAATGCTGTTTAAATCTGAATGTTAAATTTCATCGTTAAATTTCGTCTAAGTTGAGAACCGCAGTCTTTCCTTATGAAAATGACAGGGTTCAAGATTGCTGTGGTTTCAGTTTTGGTGGAGAGAATTGATAGCTCAATGTTGACTGGCTGCTCAGGCCATCGGTGGTGCGCCCGATCGTCTCTGTGGGGTGGATGAGATAGAGCGCTATCACCTTGGCGCGATCGCTCTTTGGTTACTCAGTCATAGGTTCAGTTCGATCCACGATCGTGACGCTGCGCCAATGCTTTAGATCGTGAACGTCTTCAACTTGCAAACAGGCTTCTAGATTCGCATTGAGCCGCTTTATACTGCTTTGAGCCTAAGCCGATCGCTTTTTAGGACTACGCCGCATATGTAGCCACAAAGAAATCCCAGTGAACAGGAGTGCAACCAAGCCGAGAGCATTCAAAAACGGATAAATAACTTCTAGATTCAAGGCTCCAAAGTGTCCCTTGTGCCAATCTAATAACCACTCAAATGCATCTCCTTTGCCTACCAAATCAACAATCTGATAGATCGTTCCGGTAATGGCTGTCAGCAACAAAGGCAGCACCATAATGGGAGCTAGCGTGCGATGAAGATGGCGAATATTTTGAAAGTAATGACTACGTTTTTTGGAAGGTGTCATGGAGAATTTCCTTAATACATGAGCCAATACAAAATGAGCCTATATCAACAGGCAAAATCAAAGCCTTCTCTGCCGAAAATCAGGTTGATGCGTTTATCTCACGCCCTAAAACAGGTTCAAGCTTGGTAGTAGGAGACGGCATATAAACGACATAGACCGAGCAGGGAGCATGGTGAAGCGTATAGTTGCTAACGCTGCCTAAGAAAAGTTCTATCATTCCTGATCGACCTCGCCGTCCTACCACGATCAGATCAGCCTTCCAGACTTCTGCAAAGTCACTAATGCTTCTCTCTGGATCACCAAAACAGTGAATGCATTCTGTACTCACCCCCTCAGCCGTTGCTTTGTCAACCAGTGCTTCAAATCGATCGGGTTCTAACGTTTCAAAGTGCCCAACATAACAGCAAGGATCGGGCTCATCTCCACTCAAATAAGGCTCTAGATTGTCAAGATAGGCGGGAGGAGCTTCAACGGTTTCATCTGGATCGGTGATATGGAGCAGTCCTAGATGAGCACGAGTAGCCTTCGCGAGCATTAGAGCATGTTTAAAGACGTAGTGACTTGCCTCTGAGCTAGTAGTTGCAACTAAAATTTTGTGCAGCATATATCTGTCTTAACTTTTTGAAAAGTAGTTTTATATCATCAGTGATTCCATCTACTACTGTGAATAAATGCCGCTTGATTTGCTGTGTGAATTGATTAAAAACGAGACAAATTTTGACAAAACTAAGAGATAAAATAAAACCTTATAAAACCTTTAGGCAATTTTATTTTGTGATGATTTGTGGGTCTAAACTTTGGCGTACTAAAGTTTGAATCTCAGTGAGCAAGGCGGCAATTTCTGCTTAATTTCTGCTTGCAGGGCTTGTCTTGATTTTGTGCTCGCTATTGCATCATCATCACTCTCAGCATCCTGATCAATAAAGAAGATTGACAGCGTTGTGGTGGCATAAGCACAGACGGCGATCGCACACAGTAAGTAGTAGGTAACTCTAAATAAATGATGCCGTAGGGTGCCGTTAGGTGTAGCCGTAACGCGCCACTGCATAAGGCTTTGACTCGTTATGCAGTCGCTAACGCATCCTAAGTATGTGGTCAAAACTAAAAGAAACGGTGTGTGCCCCTCGGCGGGGGGCACACACTCACATCGCATCGTTTAATTATGGCTACCTACTTATAAATAATTAAGATTACTGAGACTGATAAACCTTGAGCTGTGCTCGTAACTGAGCCATTTCTTGAGCCATATCGAGTACCATTGCGGCTCCGACTAGATTCAGCCCCAAGTCTTGACGCAACCGCCGGATCTGGGCAATGCGAGCAATTTCGCGGGAGTGAAGCAAGTCGCCAACGGGTTCGATGATCCCTAGCTGGACATAAACCTGTACCACGGTAACCGATGTTTCAGTGATCAATGCGGCATATTCAAAGGTATAAAGTTGCTCACCTTCCGGTGAAACCACGGTTTTTGAAAGACTAAAGGTCATAATCTAATCTCCTCTAACGGGGCACGCGGATCAGAGCTAGCATTGGCCTGAATTTTTTCGTAGCATTCTTGCTCGATCGCACTCAAGTCTTGCGGTGTCATGATTTGAATTTTGGCGAGTAAATCACCGCGTCCTCCTTTTGGCCGCGTCCAGCCTTGGCCGCGCAGTCTGAGCGATTGCCCCGATCGGGTGCCTTTGGGCACTTTCATCATGACGCTGCCATCAGGAGTCGGTATGCTGATCTCAGCCCCCAAAACTGCTTCGTCAGGGCGAATGGGAACATCGCAAACCAGGTTTTTGCCCTCAAAGCGCCAGAAGGCATGGGGCAACACCTCGATGGTGAGATATAAATCGCCGCGCTGTTGCGAAAATGGACTGGGGCGACCTTTCCCTTTCAGACGAATGCGACTGCCCGGTTTTGCGCCTGCGGGAATACGGACGTTGATCGTTTCGTCGTCGAGTTTTAGCCGTTTTTGGACACCGTGAAAGGCATCTGAGAAGGAGAGGGCGATCGCCGCTTCGGTATCGGGTGCAGGAGCCTGAGAGCGAAACCCATCGGTTCTAGTGGAGTGGGTGCGATGGCGCGATCGCCCATGGATGCCGCCCAGCAAATCGTTGATAAACGCATCAAAGTCTTCATACTGATCGAAGCCTTGAGTGCCACCATTAGCCCCAGCATAGGTGCCTGTGGGGGGTGGCGTTTCAGCATAACCAGGTTGATTCCAGTGCTGACCAAATTGATCGTACTTGTGCCGGGTTTCTGGATCAGAGAGCACTTCATTGGCGGCGTTCAGGTCTTTGAACTTCGCCTCTGCGCCTTTGTCTCCAGGATTAAGGTCAGGATGATATTTGCGAGCGAGCTTACGGTATGCCCGTTTGATTTCTTCAGGAGTAGCGGTTTTGCTTACTCCCAAAACGGCGTAATAGTCTTTAAAATCTGTTGCAGTTGGCATCACTGAACTCTCAACAATCGATTTTTTAGATCAGTTTTCCTGCGTGAGCTTTAGCCACTCGTTGGGAGCGATTGAGTGACTTTAACTGTTCAAACCACAGGAGGCTGATCGCCCCACCGCCCAAACAAATAACCAGGTCGATCGGGTGTAGAAACGAAAAGCTAAACAATTGCCGTAAGAAAGGCACGTAAAGCACGATCGCCAGAAAAAACAGTCCACCCCCCAGCACCCAGCGCAGGGCAGCATTGGGGGATTTTAGGACGCTTAAGCTGAGGCGAGCGGTTGAACTTTCGCTCAAAATGAGTCCTAAATTGGCCAGAATTAACGTCGTAAACGTGAGCGCACGGGCATCTAGTTCGCTTTGGCCGCGATAGAGCGCGACGACAAAAATAACGAGGGCGATCGCCAGAATGCCACTCCCTTGCAACACGGCTAAACCCACCGTTTTTCGGCCAAACAGAGGTTCTTTGGGGTTGCGGGGTGGGCGCTGCATCACCGTTGATTCAGCGGGTTCGGCCTCCAACACGATCGAACATGCGGGATCAATAATTAAGTGGAGAAAGGCAACGTGAATGGGCAATAAGACCAACGGCAATTGAAATAACACTGGAATTAACGACATCCCCGCGATCGGAATGTGAATTGCCAGCAGATAAGACATCGCTTTGCGGAGATTATCAAAAATGCGTCGTCCCAGTTTGACCGCTTGCACAATCGACGAAAAATCATCATCTAAGAGCACCAACTCCGCCGATTCACGGGCAACATCGGTGCCGCGCTGCCCCATGGCGATGCCGATTTGTGCGGCTTTCAGGGCGGGGGCATCATTCACCCCATCGCCCGTCATCGCCACGACTTCACCCTTCGCTTTCAACGCATTCACCAGGCGCAATTTCTGCTCAGGCACAGCCCGCGCAAAGATGTTGGTACTTTGAATCCGCTCCTGAAGCTCAGCGTCACTCATCTGATCCAATTCCGCTCCGGTCATCACCGCGCCCATTTGCAGCAACCCAATCTGCCGCGCAATGGCTTGCGCTGTGCCGGGATAATCGCCCGTAATCATCACCACTCGAATGCCAGCGGTATAGCATTCTTGCACCGCCGCCGCCACCGTTGGACGGACAGGATCAGACAGCCCCACCAAGCCTAGAAATTGAAACGGAAAATCATGCTGTTGATCGGGTAAATGCGATGGATTGAGCGATGGATGGGGGGGCAAAAAGGGCGGCGGCGCATCGAGCAGTGCTGTTTTGGCAACGCCTAATACTCGCAAGCCCTGCGCAGCCATGGCGCTCACTTGTTTTGCCAGTCGTTGTTGCTGGGCGGGTGTGAAATGACAGAGATCGGCGATCGCCTCCGGTGCGCCTTTGGATGCAATTTCATACTGGTCACCATCTGCCGATCGCCATACATGAGACATGGCCAAGAGTTGCGGTGACAATGGATATTCTCGTAGCAGTTGCCAATCATCGTGGATATGTTCGGTGTCGGCAAGATAGCGATCGCCCAATTGC
This sequence comes from Elainellaceae cyanobacterium, assembly GCA_049647405.1. Lineage (GTDB taxonomy): Bacteria > Cyanobacteriota > Cyanobacteriia > CAKZMO01 > CAKZMO01 > CAKZMO01. The sequence goes on from JBARXP010000185.1 coordinate 31,275, forward strand.
TTAAACGCTTTTTCCATCGGGTCAAAGGGATCGCGCTGACTCGCCAGAATGCAGAACTCGACTAATTCATGCACCGTTTCGGGGAGTGGTTCGCGTGTATGCAGGCTCAAATCATAGATGTGAGGCTCTTCTGCCTGATCATGGGTAGATTCATTGGCACATAATTCATCGGCATATAATTCATAGGCACATAGCTGTTGCACCGCCATTTGATTCAGGGTCAATGTCCCCGTTTTATCCACACAGAGGACGGTCGCAGCACCGACGGTTTCAACGGCAGCGGCACGACGCGCTAAGACATGGTTTTGAGAAATGCGCCATGCGCCCAATGCCAAAAAGATCGTCACGACAACGGGAAATTCATTCGGCAAAATTGCCATCGCCAGCGTAATGCCAGCCAGAATGCCTTTGAGCCAATCGCCTCGGGTGAGTCCATACACCACCACGATCGCCACACACAACGCTAGCGCAATGCCAAACAAACGGCTCACTAACCGATTCATTTCCCGTTGTAAGGGAGTCAGCTCCGGTTTCACGGTTTGTAAGGCGTTGCCAATCTTACCCATTTCCGTCTGAGCGCCGATCGCCCGCACTTGAGCGATGCCCTGCCCCTGCACGACCAGCGTGCCGGAATAGATAAAGGGCAAATCATCGCCCCCTGGAGGCGCTATCTCGCCGTCCTGAGCGTCGCGGTCAGCGGCAACTTTGCGAACCGGGACAGATTCTCCGGTTAATAACGATTCGTCGGTGGACAGGTTTGAGCAAGACAGCACGATCGCATCCGCAGGCACGCGATCGCCCTCAGCCAAAACTAAACTATCGCCCCGCACCACCTCTCGCCCGGTAATCCGCTGGCGTTGTCCATCCCGAATCACCAGGGCACGGGGGCTAGACAGATTGCGCAAGGCTTCCATGGCATGTTCGGTCTTGCCTTCCTGATAGAGGCTAATGCCCATAATGAAGAAGACAAACCCCAGCAAAATTAGCCCTTCTTGCAGGTCGCCTAAAACCCAATAAATGATGCCGCCGCCGACCAGTAAGAGAAAGATGGGGTCTTGAACAATGTCCCAGGCGATCGCCAACAAACTGCGCGATCCCGATGAGGGGAGTTCATTGTAGCCGTCTTGCTTGAGACGCGCGATCGCTGTTGCAGACGGCAAGCCGTTCACCTCTTGCTCAGATAAGCCAGCTTCTGTATTGGCTTCCGTATTAGCCTCTGTATTAGATAGAACTCCAAAGCTATGACTCACAACTGCTCCCTCCATCGTTCAAGGCGCTATCAGTCCAGTGGCACTCACCGAAAGGCTTGACCTGATCCGCCAATACCTCATGACCTTCAATGTTGTGGTCAGCTCTCAGTTCCAATTGCAGGGTGGTCTCCTGAGATAAAGGTGGCTAGCTCAATCAGCGTGCGGTGCTTCAGACAACCACTGCTGCGCTGCTGTGGTATCTGCATGGTCAAAATATCGGATCATCGCTGTTGTGAATGGTTTAGAGAGGGTTGCCATGGCGTGTTGCCACTTGTTTTCCCCAACCATGGCCATGCGTTCGATGTCGGTAAGGTGTTGCAGGTCAAATTTGAGGTCTTCCCACAGGGCGCTGACGTCCCAACCGTGGAAGTCGGTCATGTCGAACAGCACCTGCAACTTGCCATGCTGCTCGATGAGGCGATCAAACTTGGGCACAAAGCGCTCGTAATCGGCTTTGGTTAGCATCCCGCTGACCTGGACGACAAGAATTTTGCCGCCGTCTTCTTCATTGAGTTGAATCGACATTGTGGCCTCCTTGGCTTCATGTCATGTCGGGACAGGCGTTTTGCCCCGCAATGGTTTTGCTGGCAGCGTTGACCCCGAATCCCATTTCCAGTTGCGAATTTCTGGCAAGTCTTGCCCGTGCTGGTTGATGTATTGCTTGTGCTGAATCAGTTTGGCCTGCATCGTTTGCTTCAGGTCAGCCCCTTTCGACCCTAACTGCGGCAGGCGTGCGATCGCATCCATGACCAAGTGAAAGCGATCGAGGTCGTTTAGCACCGTCATGTCAAAGGGTGTGGTGATGGTGCCCTCTTCTTTGTAGCCGCGCACGTGGATGTTGCCGTGGTTGGTGCGGCGGTAGGTGAGCCGATGGATCAGCCACGGGTAGGCGTGGAAGGCGAAGATGACGGGCTTGTCTTGGGTGAAAAGCTGGTCAAAATCGCGATCGCTGAGTCCGTGGGGATGCTCTCGTTCCGGTTGCAGTCGCATCAGGTCAACGACATTGACGACGCGGATCTTCAGAGTAGGCAGATGCTCCCGCAAAATTGAAACGGCGGCCAGGGTCTCCAGGGTGGGCACATCGCCACAGCAGGCCATCACCACATCGGGTTCGCCGTCGCTGCTGGCCCAGTCCCAAATGCCAATGCCTGCGGCGCAATGCTTAACGGCTTCGTCCATCGTCAGCCACTGGGGGGCTTGATATTTGCCCGCGATCACCACGTTGACGTAGTGGCGGCTGCGCAAACAGTGATCCCACACCGACAGCAGACAGTTGGCGTCGGGCGGCAGGTAGACGCGCACCACGGAGGCTTTTTTATTCACCACATGATCGATAAATCCTGGGTCTTGGTGGGTGAAGCCGTTGTGCATTTGCTGCCAGACGTGGGAGGCCAGCAGGTAGTTTAAGGAGGCGATCGGTCGTCGCCACGGTAGCCCTGCCGTCACCTTCAGCCACTTGGCGTGCTGGTTAAACATCGAGTCGATGATGTGGATGAACGCCTCGTAGCAGTTGAACAAGCCGTGGCGTCCCGTCAGCAGATACCCCTCCAGCCAGCCCTCGCACTGGTGCTCGCTCAACATTTCCATCACCCGACCATCGGCAGCAAGAAACTCATCGTTATCCTGGGTTTGGGCATCCCACTGGCGATCGGTCACCTCAAACACCGATCCCAAACGATTAGAAAGGGTTTCATCGGGGCCAAAAATTCTGAAATTACGCTGCTCCTGGTTGAGTTTGACCACATCGCGCAGGAATACACCCAGTTCGTGGGCATCGGCAGCCTCAACCGAGCCGGGGGCAGGCACGTTCACCGCGTAGTCTCGAAAATCGGGCATGACCAGATCGCGCAGCAGCAGGCCGCCGTTGGCGTGGGGGTTGGCTCCCATCCGGCGATCGCCCTTCGGAGCCAGTTCCGCTAGTTCTGAATTCAGTCGCCCCGATTCGTCAAAAAGCTCTTCCGGTCGGTAGCTGCGCAGCCAGTCTTCTAACAGGGCCAGATGTTCGGGATGCGTCCGTGGATCAGAGAGCGGCACCTGGTGCGCCCGGAATGTGCCTTCGATCTGCACGCCATCCACCCATTTTGGCCCCGTCCAGCCTTTTGGCGATCGCAGCACAATCATCGGCCAGCGCGGGCGCTGGGTATTCCCCACGGTGCGAGCTTCATTCTGGATGCGTTGAATGTCCTCAATCACCTGATCAAGCGTCGCCGCCATCGCTTCATGCATCAGCGCCGGATCATCACCCTCGACGTAGTAAGGTATCCAGCCGTTGCCGCGCAGCAATTGATCTAGCTCTTCCGGCTCGATCCTTGCCAGGATGGTCGGATTGGCGATTTTGTAGCCGTTCAGATGCAAGATCGGCAGCACCGCGCCATCCGTGGCAGGGTTGAGAAACTTGGTAGACTGCCACGCCGTCGCCAGTGGCCCGGTTTCCGCCTCGCCATCGCCCACGACGCAGGCCACCACCAGGTCAGGATTATCGAACACCGCCCCAAAGGCATGGCTGAGGGAATAGCCCAGTTCGCCGCCCTCGTGAATCGAGCCGGGGCACTCGGGCGAGGCATGGCTGGGAATACCGCCGGGAAACGAAAACTGGAGAAACAGCTTTTGCAGTCCGTCTTCATCTTGGCTGATGTCGGGATAGATCTCGCTGTAGGTGCCCTCCAGATAGGTGTTTGCCACCACCGCTGGGCCACCGTGGCCGGGGCCGGAGACGTAGATCACGTCGAGGTCGTATTTTTTGATCACCCGATTGAGATGCACGTAAATGAAGTTCTGCCCCGGCGTTGTGCCCCAGTGTCCTAGCAAAATGGGCTTGATATCGGTGAGGGTAAGCGGACGTTTGAGCAGAGGATTGTCGAACAGATAAATTTGCCCCACCGACAGGTAGTTGGTCGCTCGCCAGTAGGCATCTAGATTGTGGAGCAGGTCTGGAGCAAGGGTCTGGGTTGTCATGGTTGAAGTCTGCTTTTCGATATGCACTAGAGGATCGCGCTTCCTACCTAAAAAACTTTCTTAAAAAATTTTGATTGTTTGAGCCTGAAAACCACGGCTTTCTTCAGGATTCATAGAAAGTCGGGTTATTGCTGGTATGGCTTGATTTATGTTGATGGCCGCAATTACGCCTTGCGATAAAACATGAATCTGACCAGAGAGACTCCGAGATAGCCCAACAGACTATAAATGGCGATCGCAATCAAAACATTGACATCAAATATATTGGCCTCTGCGGTAGGGCTGATGAATAGGGTAGAAAATGGAGCCACAAAAGGGGCGGATAGCTGATTGATCAGATGAGCAAATCCATTGTCAGGATTAGCGCCCAACAGACGCAGCAAAAATCTGATAGCCAGCAGAGTGACCAGCATTCCGACCAGCCAATAAATACTATTTACAATCCAAATAAAGGTAGAACTACGCTGAGCAGCCATCAGGCGATTCTCTTCTTGCCGAAGACGGAACGACTCTTCATCCCGCTGGAGATCATTTTGTCGCTCTAGATTGGCTTCATCATGGGGATTGCGCTTCATGCTTTAGCTCCTTATTCTTTGAATCTGGATGCCTAACAATCCTCAGTGTGATGGGGCACTGTTTTACTTCCTGTATGAGTTGATGAATTACGACATAAACCTTGAGCAAACGGGCAGAGCCGTCGTTAAGTCTGCAAGGCTTGACTCAAATCAATACGGGCGATCGCCCCTGGTTCATAGCGCGATCGCCTGGGTCATCGCACAAGGCAATCGCCAACGCTGGCTAGAAAAAGAGTTGCGATCGCAATGCGTTGAGATTCTAGAGCTGTAGATATCGAAACTCAGCGGGTGGCTTTGGCCGTTCTCACACAACTTTGCGACTGCATCGTGTGGTGGACTCAGCGACACAAAGACTCACCGATATTTCGCTGACTACTGACTACACTGAAGAAAACCTTGAGACTTGAGGCCAACCATGAGTCGCGCGATCGCCCCTTTAACCCTAAAAGCATTTCTAGAACAACCTGAGACAAAGCCTGCCTCAGAGTTCATCCATGAAACAGTTATACAAAAACCGATGCCACAAGGAGAACATAGCCTATTGCAAGGAGAACTGTGTGCTGCCATCAACGAGATTACTGAAGCCTCAAAACTTGCATATGCTTTTCCAGAACTACGGTGTACGTTTGGCGGCGCGTCTCTAGTTCCAGATATTTCGGTATTTCGCTGGTCTCGCATTCCAGTAACGGATTCAGGACGAATCGCCAATCGTTTTTTGGTCTATCCCGATTGGGCGATCGAGATTCTTTCACCCGCTCAAAGCCAAACTAAAGTGTTGAACAACTTACTGTTTTGTTCTAAGCAAGGAACTGAACTCGGGTGGTTGCTCGATCCAGACACCGAGAGCGTTGTGATTGTTTTGCCAGAACAGCGAGTTCAAATTCTTGAAGGCGATACAAGATTACCTGTTCTTCCAGAAATAGACGTGACACTGACGGCTAAACAAGTTTTTAGCTGGCTGGCACTGTGACTACTAGAAGTCAAGCCGAGTTGGGCGTTGACTCAATCATTAGAGCAAGAACATCGAGAAGCTTTGTCAAAACTCATTGAAGCCTGGACGCGTTTTGGCATGGTGTTTGAAGGCTTCGGCAAGTCTTGGTGTCGAGCCGATCGTTATCTCTTTTTGCCGGACTATTTTTGCCGGACTGTTATGGCCAAGGCTATAAGCATCTAATCGGCTGTCACTGGAAACGGTCAGGCAGGCGATCGCTCTTACGAGATGTCAAAATCTGATTGATGCCACTCGTCACCCTCTAACCGCAGAACCATGCGAAGCGATTTATTGGTTTCATGGGCTTTATTGCACTGCCTTTCGTGAGGCTCTAATTCCGGAAGGTTCAATTTATCAGTTTTCTCTTGCAGGATCGGTGGGTAATGTTGGGCAAAATTGGCCTAACGCACGGTGTGGAGAAGTACTAAGGCACTAGTTTTGGCTTCATCGCTGGATCAAAGATAACTCCTGAAAGCCTCTTCTAGTATGGCTTTTGGTGAAAAACAGGGCTGGCGCGATTCGAACGCGCGACCTACCGCTTAGGAGGCGTCATCCCTAAGTCTTATATTGCTTTACGGACAAAGGTTTCATGTTTCATGTCTCAGAGCTTCCCTAAACCTTCCCTAATCTTGTGCGACAACTTTTTGGGTCAGTGAAATTGCTCTAATGGGCAAACAGGATGGTGAGATGCTCTCTGCACAGGCAAACCAACGCTCTATATTCAATGTGAGACTACAACTCGCCGTATCATGCCACTTCAAATGTATACGCGTGTTGTTACTTGTAAATCCTTATCCATTCATCAATCCCACCATCCTCGTGGATATGTTGCACCAATGAATTGACCATGAATCCAGCCCTCATGCCCAGAGATCGGAAAGCGCACCTTTGCCCAGGTTTCACAGGATTCGCTCATGCCCTGGCCGATGATGTCGATGTAGTTTCTGACTAGGCCATAACCCGTTGACTCATGCTCTAATCCTGGCCCGGAACGAATGTTAACCCTACTTCCAGCTTCTTCGCCATCAATCCATGCGGGTTCGGGCTGATCTAGCTCAAAGGTGCGACCAGATTCGATAGTGTAATCTTCTGTTCCGACAACACAGGGTCTAGCTTGAGCTGGGGATGCCAGAGAGAGGCCAATGGCGATCGCCATCGTAGTCATCATTCCAGTTAAAGCTTTGTGCATCATGACTTCTGGTTAGTACTCAGCGTCGATTACAGGTATGGAATATAAAGCCTGACTCTTTCCATTGTCTATTCAACACGTTTCTCATCAGCAAAAAAACGGTACGTTGCCTCAGTTTTTTCAGTCCATCTCCGTAGTCTCAGCATTGTTCACTCTGGGTTTTGGTCGGTACCAGTGATGAACTTCTTGAGGTGGTGTAGTCACATGAGGCGATTGAGCAACACATTTCGGTATGTCCTAGAACTGGTTCAGGTGCTAGGCACGGGTTGGCAGAGAGCAAGAAAACAGCGCGTGGCACATCCTGCTGTTAACGTGCGGGTGCTAGTGAGTCGTGAGACAAGTGCGCGGGAGGCCGAAACGGTGGCGGTGCCATTTTCAACACAGGCGATCGCCACCGTTATTCCCTTACCGCCTGTACCGCCTGACCCTAGGGCTGATTCTCTAGAGAAAGGAAATAAGGGTGGGCAAATCATGGCGGAACCCGCGTATCGCTTTGGTGAGGGAGGGATGTCCGGCTTTGCGAAATATCGAAATTGCCCAGGAGCGCAACAGCGCCATCAGCGTGGCCGGATTGGCGGATTGAATCATCGAGTCATCTTCCCCCTGCACGACATCTTTCACCCAATGCAGTTTGTTCTCAGTCGTGCCTCGGTGCGCTTGAATCATCTGAGCCAACGACTCTGCGGGGAGGGTCTGACTGATAATAAACCAGGATTGCCGCTGAAAGGGGCGTCCTTGTCGAACTCCCGAACGCTCGACCGAAACGAAAGCGGCCAGTGACCTCCAGTCTCTAGACAGCTCAGCAGGGGCGCGAAAGACCTGCACGCGACGGTTGACCACTCGACCATGGGACGTGTCGACCTCCTCATGACCACTCAATGGGGGTTGGGTTTCAGCACACTGCTGAGCCTGGTCGAGTAACTTGCGTTGATTTGCTTTCAGACCCATACAGTAGTGATTGCCACTCTCCACAATCTCATAAACCGTTTTTTTGAGTGTGTAACGCATCCAGGGTGACCCACACCCCTCTAACCTCCAAGTGCTGGAGCAGTTGCCGGACGCTGCTGATCTCGCTGCTTTCGCCATTGTGAAAGCTCACTTGTCCCATCACCCAATCGTGCTGTTGCACACACGCACTCACCACCGTGACAAAATCCTGCTGCTGTCCGCAGCAATCTCGGACGGTACTGCCTAAGGCTTTACCGTCCATCGAAATCACTGCTCCCTCTTGAAGGGGACAGGATTGCTTCGCCCAGAGCAAGAAAATTTCGGCGACCTTCTGGGCATCCACTTGAGCCGTCATCCGCCTCAATGTGCAGTAACTGGGCAGTTTCGCTTTGCTCAGGCCCAACCACTCAGCGACTTCACTCTGGTGGCGTTTCATGAAATCCTCTAAGCCTCGCAGACTGCTGTATCCACTCATCACTCCGAGCAGCGTCATCAACAGCATCAGCCAGAGAGGATACTGAACGGTTCGACCGCGTCTCCAATCTGGAATTGTTTTCAACTGTTCAATGAGGGCGTCTACTCCCATGACACTCACCGACTCACAACACGTCTAGTTTGTATTCCTCCTGATAAAGAATCAACCCTACC
>JBARXP010000186.1:0-3227 GCA_049647405.1 Elainellaceae cyanobacterium
TCTATTCAACCCAGCATCACCAACCTTTCCCCTGAAGAATTTGCCATTGCAGCCTGGGCCGGGGCTTCTTTTCCGGTCGAAAATTTTCAAGCCTACACGTCGCCCTTTGGCTATCGCCGCTCGGCTACGGGGGGCTATCGTCAAGAGTTTCACTATGGCTTAGACATCGCTTCGCCTCGGGGTAGCTACATTCGCAGCTGGTGGTCAGGCAATATCGTCGAAGTCAGCGACAATACCAACTGCGGCACATCTGTTGTGGTGCAGTCGGGCGAATGGTCGCATATCTACTGCCACATGCAGGGTCATGTGGCGACCCAAGACGGTCGCAAATACTTGATTGACCGAGAGGCGGGCATTCAAATCTGGCAGGGGCAGGAAATTGTGGCGGGCGATCGCATTGGGCGTGTCGGCATGACGGGGCGCACCACTGGGCCGCACCTGCACTGGGGTCTAAAATACCAGGGCAATTGGGTTGATCCGGCCTGGGTGTTGCGAGCGATGGCCGTTAGCCAACAGGCCGTGAATGGTGAGTAGCTCATCACCGATACGACAATCCCAATCATCGCAATAGTTCGAAACAAAGCTCCCTCAAGATTCGGCTAATTTGCCAGCATGGCAGTATTGTTTTTCTGCTTAGAGGAGGCTCTGTGGGTATGCCACGATTACCGGTTGAGACTGTGCGACCTGTGCAGGGGCGGACGAGATTTCACTTATCGGGAATGCCGCAGCGATCGCCCCACTCTAGCCGACCCTGGCGCTTCCCTCCCATGCAAAAACTATGGGCCTGGGTGGTTCTCATCGGGCTGGTCGTTGGATGTCTCATGGCGTGGCCGACTTCGAGTGCGGCTCAAACATCGCAGCAGGTCAACTTTCGCATCTCTCGCCTCGAAACTGAGATTCGAACCTTGCAATCTCAGCTCAATCAGCTCGAAAGCCAAATCGGGCGTGGCGATCGCCCATCACGGGTGCAGCCTACGTCTCCTAATTCTGACCCTGAGATCTTAAACGACTCTGCCCTAGCTTCTGACCCCATGTTTGATCGATTGGCAACACTGGTGATCGAAACCCGTCAGGATGTCTTTGCCCTCGAAGAACGGCTGGAAGCACTGGAGCAACAGCCAGAATAAGCGTTCTTTCACTTAGAATCTTTCACTTATAGCCACAGCCAGTAGCCTTAGGACAATTTTGTGGGCGCGCGGTGCGCGCCCACAAAATTGTCTATGTCCTACCTAAGCTGACTACAGCTATTTCTGGATGTTCGATTTTGGGGGAGTGGATGATGTTGGGAAAAAATGGTCTAGAGCTTGCCGTCAAAGCGTCGATACCAGACGACATTGGCGGCTGTCGTGATGGCAAACGCAATGCCTCCAGCCAGCAACCCTAGCAATGGGGCGTAGCCTCCACGGCCCAGGGTGATCATCCAGCGATGGGTAAGTTCTGAGGAGACAATGGCATCAGCAACCCACGGGAAAAGATACATCAGCGCGGCCCCAACAATGAGCCAGCCGACCATAGAGGCCAGTAGAAAAATGGTCTTAGCAACGGATTGTTGACCCACGGGCGATCGCTCCTGATTCGATTATTCTGATTCTCCACAGGAATCTATGACGCTCAGATTGCTTCAGTTCTTGAAGTTTTCTATCCCTGAGAACCATAGTCACTGAGGCTCACAGCATTCTAGTTCCTAGAATCATAGCTGAAAAGCGCGGGTATCGATATCGAGCACATCGTGATATTTCAGATACAAAAACGCAACCAAGCTTTCCCAGCCTCTTACTTCTTCTGGTATCTCACTATATTCAGTCATTCCCTCAATGACCTCGGGCGTTGAGAGAGCCACTTCATTGATATCCAGCCCACGATTTTTCACGACTTGCAACATGATCGTTTCAAGCATCAGCCCAAAATCTTCTTTTTGAATTTCCTGAGTCGTGTCAATGCGGGAAAGAACTTTACTGACAACACGCTCTAGTTCTCGGGCTGCCGCTCGGTCTGATTTGGGGAGTTTCATCGATATGCACCAGAGACTCAGACAATGCATGGACTAGAGCTTTGAAGAATACCATTGCAAACTAGAACCATGCAAATCGAGATGATGCAAATCGAGATGATGCAAACCGAGATGATGCAAACCGAGACTATGCAAACCGTTCAGAGTTACGTAGACGGATGAGCTGCCGTCGCACCGTGGCTGAGGCTTCGACCTCAGAAATTTCGTGAGCCTCAACATCGACCTCAGCATATTCTAAAAAGTCGTCTGCGCCACAAGACAGAGCATCGAGCAAGACCTCCAGCAGGCGATCGCGCTCGGACAACGCACTTTTTTCTTCTATCAGTGTGAATTTGATATGGAGTTCACAGTTGTAGACGCCAATGTCAGACTGCGTTGTCTGACTTTTTAGAGAACTGGGTTTCATCATGATCAGAGAAGTAGGGCAAGCCGAGAACAATGCAGGGAATAGCGCTGTGGCAGGCTACATCTTTTACTCTGAAGCCGCAAAAACGCCACCTTACGTTACTCTTATCATCCCTTAATGAACGGTTTGCCTATTTATTCCCAGGAAACATTTATCCAAGGTTCATCCATGCTTGAAATACTGATAAAGCAGACCACAGGGATGGGGTTTGTGATGCATTAAACGGTTGGATGCAAGTTCATTGATGGGTGCAGTGCGAGCATCTTGCTCACGTTAGCCATACCTGATGATGACAGGACTTACGCATTTTGTTGAAAGGGTGGGCGCGGCGCGCCCACCCTTTCAACGAATTTATTCAGGCTTACGTGAGTTGTGCGTAAGTCCGGGATGAATTGCGATGAACAATTGCGATGAATTTGAATGATTCATTCTTCTACTCGCGAGGCGGGTGAATATCATCAGGTGTAGGTTTATATTGACTGCATTCGCTACAGGGCCCAATGGGATTGACCGCACATCGAATGTGGGGCGATCGCGCGTTGTATTGGCAGGCAATGTTGCCAATCACCGATCCAAAGCCGTGAACATAATACAAATCAGAAGGCGTATTGATAGGGTAGAGTCGCTGAGTCGTAGCAGATTCAGTGCGCCGAGAGAGCCGAATCTGCATTCTGATATTGGCTCGGCGCAACATCCATAGTGAATATAACGGGGGCGTAAGGCCCACTAGAAAAATCAAGAGAGCGATAGTCATGATGATGGAATCAGTAATCTAAATCAATGCATAAGTGGCATGAATTGTGACTCAGC
>JBARXP010000187.1:0-2064 GCA_049647405.1 Elainellaceae cyanobacterium
CCCCAAGAATGGAATTGATGCATCCACTGACTGATTGATAAAACTGTTTTATAAAACTTTTGACACAAGTCGGTTATCCCTTCCCAGGCTTGGGCATATTGAACCTAGTAGCACATTCTCAGGTAAAGGCAGCTTGAGTTTTTTGAGGGCGCAGCTATCTCTCGTAGTCTACCAATCAGCATCAATTGTGCATTATCAGCATCGTGTTTAGGTTACTCTGCGATACGGCAAGGGAATGAAGCATCAGCCAAGCCAGACCCCTTTACACCTCTCAGGTTGCAAATCTCTGATTTTGTATGTGATGTCCCGTTCCTGAATCTACAGTTGCTCACCCTAGGTCTGTGCCAGCCTAAGCACATCAGCGACACGGTTGCCAGAGTATTATGCTTTACAGCCCACGATGAAAGGATGCGACGAGAACGGACATATCACCATGCCGATTCATCTATCTGGGTTGAATCTGTTAAGTTTGCCGAACCACTGGGGTTCCTTCATCTAGTGTTTAGTTACGATCTGCATGAGCTAGGTGTTTAATTCTTTTGTGTTTCTCCATCTCTCCCATTGCCCCAAGACGATTGGCTTAGACATGTTCTTATTCTGGGTGCAATCAGAATTCGGGACGCAATCAGAGCATCGTCAATTTCCAACCACTGTCCTACTCGCTATTGTTGTTTAAACAAGATCATGACTACTGCAATAAACAATCACGCGCTCAGTGCAAAATACCCCAAAAAGCACAACCACTATAGTTTTCGCGATTTCTTTCAGTTCAATACTGAAGAGGGCAAGGTTTTAGACTGGAACGATCGCCCCAACATGCTGACCAGCGAAGACTTTATCATTGGCTTGATTGAAGGGCTGGAAGAAGAAGTGGGCGAGGCTTCGGCAGCAACGATGTACACCATTGGTCTGCAATGGGGTCTCAAAGACGCATATTTCTTCGAAAAGTGGTTTGCCGATGAGTTTGGTCGAGGCGTGCGGCAGACTAATCTCATGTTTTTGCTCGAAACATGGTGGTGGCCTTTTACCTCTCAAGGGTGGGGACGCTGGGAAGTCGATATGGGCGATCGCAAACAAGGCTTCATGTTTATTAACCTCTTCGACTCAGCCGTTGCCCGTACTTTAGGAGATGTGGGTAAGCCCGTTTGCCACATTTATGCAGGTCTCTTTGCCGGATTCTTCACCGAAATGGTTAAGAAGCAACTGAGCTGTATTGAGATTCAGTGCTATTCCATGGGAGAGACCTACTGCAAGTTCCTCCTAGGCGGGCAAGATCGGATCGATTCGGCTGGTTTCTGGATGAATGAAGGGGCGACGGCTCGCGATATTGAGAAGCGGCTGAGGTCTGGGGAGCGTCTGTCATGAACATGATGACTATTCCGCACATGAACGGCTCAGCGAAGGGAATGGAACAGCTCTGGTTACGCTCAAGCGTTGAAAAATTTTTCTCCACCATTAACTGGGACGATCGGCCCCTTGAGGTTAAGTCTGAGGCTTCTGCACCAGAACTTGAGCAGTCTGATCAGGCTGTTATCCCCAATGGAGTCGCTCAACTCAGCATGGCCTTGAGCGTCAAACAGTTTTTTGATCTGTTCCCATGGGAAGGTCAGCCTGTTATTGCGGCTCCTCTTGCGGTAGAAACTACCATTACAGACGAGGTGACGGGTGACGACATTACGTTAGACGATTTCTCTGATCTGTTCTAATCCATCTCTGGTTAAAAGACTCCACCCTGAAACTCTATATGCAACATATGCAACCCAGTTGCGTGCCTTTAGTTTATGGAGTCCGGAGATTGGAGTCCGGAGATTGGAGTCCGGAGATTGGAGCGAAGCCGTTTTCTGGATTGTCTCAAGATTCAGGGTTAGAGCACCGTTCAACGTTTTTTTGAAGTATTTGACTCAACGTATTCACGCCCTTAATGGCACCCATTGAAGTGAGAGGTTTTGACCATGAATCCAGCGATTGAGAATATTTTTGATGAGGCTGAAAATCGCTACCTCAAGCCAGAGGAATTGGGTGTTCTCAATACCTATGTAGAATCGCTACCTGAGCGAATGGAAA
>JBARXP010000188.1:0-3914 GCA_049647405.1 Elainellaceae cyanobacterium
CAGCTTGGATATCTTGGAGCAGTCGCCGCCTATGGGCCTGCAAATCTTCTGTACTCGACTGGAGAGGGGTTTGCGACTCAAGGGCATCGAACCGAGCCTGAGCAATATTTTTTTCTGATTGGGCTTGCGTTACATCAGATTGAGCCGTTCTCCAGACCGATTTGAGCCCGTCTACTTTTTGTTGGGAAACAGCGCCATCTTCCAGCAGCGTACGGAATCGCTCGTATTCCGTACGCGCCGTCATCTCTTGGGCGATCGCAGCGCCTACTGCGGCTGTTGCGCTGTTCAGATTCTCTTGCGCAATCGTTTTTGTTGTTGCTTGGAGTGCCTGATAACGCTGCTCCAAGTCTAGTGATTGCTGGCGCAAAATGCTGAGCCGTTGTTGAGCCGTTGCCAGCTGAATCGGCAGTGACTGATCGACCGAGGATGAGGGGAGAGACACAGATGTCGGGACGACGTCATTATCTATCAGCGATAACGGCTCAACAAGCGCCAGAACTTGCCCCGACCGCACGTTTGCTCCGGGGCTCGCATAGAAGTCTTGAATCGTACCATCGACAGGAGCCTGAATTCGGACTGTGCGACCATTGACCAGCCCTCCTCGAACGCTCATGTGAGTCAAATGGTAGAGAATCGAAGAGGCTCCAATGCTAACTGCTGATATGCCTAATGCTAAAAACGCTGAGCCAATCAGCAGACGCTGCCAGAAAGGCTGTTTAGTTTCAGGAATTAACTTTTCGAAATCAGTTCTAGGATTCGGTGTAGCCGTTTTAGACCTAAGCGGTTGAGGCGTAGCGTTGAACATAAGATCCTATAGCTAAACACTGACTAAACATTTCTGGTGGATGCAGATGAAGATCAATTGCAAAAAACAGATTTTTTTATCGTTCAAGTAATGCAATAAACAAAAAATGTTTCTTGCTAAATTAGGATCTTTCACTCAACTAAATGGATGCAGGTTTAATGGTTCGAACTAATGGTTGAAACAACGCTGATGAGACCTTATTTAGATTTAGAGTGAGGTAAATCTAAATAGCAAAAGCTCGATGATATTTTGATGATTTCTCAAGAAGCGTAATCCTGCTGAATCATCGAAGATAATTTATCAAACAGAACATCCAAACAATTTTGACCTCATCATGTTCATTTAGGAGAAGCTTATTTCCGTTGAAGCATCTTCAGAAATAGTTGGGAGAAAAGGATTTCAGCGCTAATTCAGAATACCTTGACTTATTTAAGCTGCACCTCATACATGCTCGCGATCTTCACTGAGATAGTCAATTTTCAGCTTATATATTTATCAAAGTTTTGTGATGGCTTTGCAAGATCTTTATGAAAACTTCAATCTATAACGGGTTGACATTTTTCCATTACAAGCAAATAGATTGTGGTGAACTAAACTCATTGATAAGTATGTGCTCAAAACTAAGGAAACCTGTGTGTGCCCCCCGGCGGGGGGCACACACTCCGATAACATCAGTTAAGTATGACTATCTACTTATTAATTATTCAAGGAATAATTTTAGCAATCAAAAATTATTCTTTAATCGTTCTTTGAGTAATTTTTGGCTGTCGTTAAAAAATTTCTACTAGATTAAAAAAACTGGATTCAGATTTGTTTAGCCTGCATCAAGTGACCAACAATTCCTTCGAGGATGTTTGAAAATTGGGTATGCAGTCACAATTTACACCAAGCGGTTCACCATCAGACGAATATAAAAGCCTTTGCCTGTAAAACTCTGGGGCCAATCAACCGTGAAGATGCCTTACAGGATATCACCCTTGAGATACCCAAAGCCGTAGGTCGCGAGCAGCGTTGTTGAGACCGTCGGGTCTGAGGTACAGAATTTCAATCTGGGCGATGCTGTTTTTTATGTCGGTTTTATTGCCTGACCTGGCACCCATAGCGAATATTACCTTGTCGATGAACGCATTGAGGGTTGCAAACCTGCTAGCGTAAACGATGCAGATGCCGTAGCACTTTCACGGTACTTCCACTCACGACAATTACAGCAAGGGAAAAGTTGCTTTGCTCGACCTGATGATGAACGCTGCTGTATGGTGTCCTGAAACCCGTTCCTGGGTTTCAAAGGCTGAGGCAACGGGGACGGATGATGAGTGACAATATCGCGTATCCAGAAGCTGTAGATCCTGCCAAAATCGGTAGCTATCCGGCGATCGCCAAGATCGGAGGAGGCTATGTTTGGGATGAGGTGTTGGAATATCGCGTCTGGTGTCATCCAGACCAAGGAGCCCCTGACGAAGAAAACGGCGCTGACTACTACTACGCATTTGCAACCTACCCAGAAGCGCTGGTTTTTTCACAGGAGAACCCAGGCACTGAAGCTCCGCTGGCGCTCATTCGTCAAGACGAGTACATTGATGAACCAGAGCAAGGTGTCTATGTGCATGTCAAAGAAAGGCGGTTTGCAGAGTGGTCTGTAGAATTTCTCAACCGCCCACGGCGAACCAATAGAACGATCCCAGATTTTTTGGCTCCAGATGCCCCCGCCAATAGACTCGACATTATTCGGGGACTGGTTCCCTAGGAGTTGGGCTAAGAGCCGATTGAGGAGTGTGATGCCGCAGTATCTCCACCCAAGATTGCTCCGCCTGCCCCGGAGATGATGAATAATGAAGGAGTTGTGACGTTTTTATCTCTTATGCCTTTACCAACGACTCTCTCTACCCTTGACGGCACGGCGCTTAGTCCTGAAGCTATCGACAACAAAGTCGTCTTGTTTGTCAATGTGGCCAGTCAGTGTGGCCTCACCCCCCAATACAGCGGTTTGGTCGAGCTAGACAAAGCCTATGGCGATCGCGGCTTTGTTGTGATTGGTGTACCTTGCAACCAGTTTGGCAGTCAAGAACCCGGTAGCCCTGAAGAAATTAAGGATTTCACCAAGTCTAAGTACGACGTTGAGTTTACATTGCTCGAAAAGCAAGATGTGAATGGCTCCAGCCGCAGTCCTCTCTACCAGTTTTTGGTCGGTGAAGGCCCTGATATCGCTTGGAACTTTGGCAAATTTTTGATTGGGCGCGATGGCTCTGTCGTTGAGCGCTTTGAACCCCAAACCGCGCCTGACGACTCGGCACTGCGGGCTGCGATTGAAAAAGCCCTAGGGTAGTCTGCCTACGAATCATTCTGTCTCAGGACTTACGCACAACTCGCCTAAGCCTGAATAAACTCGTTGAAATGGTGGGTGCGACGCGCCCACCATTTCAACACACTGCGTAAGTCCTGTGTCTAAGATTCTTTCTGGAATTTTAAGGAATGGACAGGGGCGATCGCGCTATTTATGAAATGGGCGATCGCTGTTTTGTAACCGTCATTTGTCGGCTGGGTAAGGGCATCCGCTCTTGCCCGCCAGCGAAGCCTCATGAGGGCATGGTGTCGATATATTGGGGACAGAGTCATGGGGTCTATGGGGCGATCGCTGCTTTATCTTGCGCTGTGTCTTGCTTGCCTGCTGTTTTTGGGGGGCTGTGCTCAGCTCACGATAGAGCCATCGAGTTTAAGTTCTAGCTCATTGCCTCTATCGTCTTCGCGACAATCGCCGCCTGTGAGCATTAGCACCGACCCCGATGGTCGTCACGTCTGGATTGTGGGCGGCACGCCGCGACAAGGCGAGTCTAATATTGCTTACTGCACTGTTCCAGATGACGGAAGTGCTCCTGATTGTGTGATGATTGTTCCGCAATGATATTGTTCTGAATTGGGTCTGAATTGGGTAACTATCGGGCAACGATAGTGGAGAGCTGACAGACCGCGAATAAGACCTTAGATAATCAAGCTCGATTGGTCATTTTCGCTGCGCCATGTCTCTAAATTAAATGGGCTTTTATTTTGGATTAACACGTCCCACCATCCGAAAACAGTGGCCATAATATGATCTAATTCTCGCGTAGTAGAC
>JBARXP010000189.1:0-5898 GCA_049647405.1 Elainellaceae cyanobacterium
AGACACAACGACGAACAACCCTGAAGGAGAGTATGCTCAAACTGGACGGTAAGGGAAATTCATAATGGTCGAGTCTGAATCAAACGGCTGGTATATCATTCAGCAAGAAACCGGGCACTGCGACATCGTCACCATTTCATCTGCGGCAGAGAGCCCGTCTGAAGTGGATGAAAGCAGTCCTTATTCCAAGCCCTCTGAGTCATCGGGGGAGACGGAGACCTTGCAAATGTGGGGGCCGTTTGACTCTCAAGGAGAGGCGATCGCACGACGAGTGGGGCTGATTCGATCAGGGCGATGTAAGCCTGTTTGAGTCGTGCATTCTGAACCACGCCTTTAAAATCTGTCTAGAAGGCGTAGAGGCCACGGTGCAGCTCAGGTGCGGGGAGATTATAGAGTCTAGGCTCAAAGTTCAGCCTTTAAGACTTGGGCGGCGCAGCTTGGGCATCAAACTTCTGGCCTGCCCCATAGGAGTCGATATCGACCGCTTCGGAACCGCCAAACACCAGCAGCTTTAGCATTGAGCCGAGCTGAAACCAAATCAGCGCTGCTGTGGGTACAACAATGACGCCACCAATGACGCTGGCCCATAGAATAGAAAATCCAAATACGGTAAGGCTCGATGCCACACAAATCGAGACAAATAAAGTCAGCACCGTGTAGGTGAAGACGATCACAGGTTTCTGGTAGTAGACTTCAGGCTGGCTGGCTCGATTAGCATACCAAGAGTTAACCTGGTATTCCAGCATATCTTTGAAGATGAGCCCCCACGCCACTGCAAGCAGGGTTGAAGCGACAACAACGATGTAGACGGGCTTGAGTACTTCGTGATCAAGAGTCATGAACCAGACCGCAGGTAAGTGGGCAACATTAGCAAATAAATGTAAAAGAGATTATAGACCTTCAGAGGTTCGGCATCAATTTTGGCTATGAAACCCACTGACGCATTTACGATTCAAGCGTTTACTGCTGTCTTGCCAAAGCTTGACGTGGTGCTGCCTCAAGAGTTGAAGCAGGCCATCCACACGGCAGGAAAAGAACTCGCGAAACACAACTTTTCAGGTGCTGCGGCCACCATGCGCGACCTCGCTAGCCGCGATCGCGCCATCGATACGGCCTACACTCCGGTTTACCGTAAGTTTCAGACCCGCTATACCGATACTTTGCTGGGGCTGCCGATTCGTCCCTTGGCGTTGCCTGAAGACCCCGTAGAGCTAGCGTCACAGTCAGAGTCTTCCGCTAGCCCTTCTGATCGCGGTGAAACGACAGACCGATCTGCTGCCCCATCGGTTGACGCCGCCGCCTCTGACGCTCAATCTCAGGTGCGTGAGTCTCGTTCCGCTCAGCTCAGCAGCCTCTTTCCTGAAGTTCTGCTCGAACGGATGACCGTTCCCATTTTGACGGCCAACGATTTCGTATACTCAGCCCGCGCCTTAATTCAACAGGTTAAAACCCAGCAAGAACAGCTGCCCGAATCGATGCATCTGTTTGTGATTACGTTGCAGCGAGCCGTTGCCACCTTTGACGAGCAGACCCATCAAGTGCTGCGCTTATTAGAGCATCAGTTGCTCACCCTTGAAGATATTACCTATGCGCTCAACATGCGCCCTGAGCAAGCAGGGCGCATTGTCCAAATGCTGCTGAAAGAAGGGTACATCGATTCAGCGCGAAGCAATCCATTGGGTCGAGCGATGGCTGTTTTCTTACCTGCGCCTCGTGCGCACCCAACGATTACGTCTGAAACCCAATTTGTCTTGACCTCTAAAGGGTTCTTCCAGCTCAATCCTCTGCTGTCGGGTCGCCACTCGGAGGACGAGCTAGAGTGAATCTGCTGTTAGTCTGGATTCCGTGGATGGCGATCGCCGCTATTCCAGGCATCTTCAATATTCTGGCTGCGTTTGAAGAGTTAAACGATCGCTGTCGGCTGCTGCCTTTTTTTGAGCCGCTTAAAACTCCGGGAGTTTGGGTCTGGGGCGTTGTTCAGTTTGGCTTTCCAGCCACGCTGTTTTGGGGTTCAGCCTCGTTGGGCAGCCAGCCCAGCATCAGCCCAGAATTAATCAGCGATGCCGCCTTGTTTGGATTAGGCTTCGTTGCCGTGCTCAATGCTCAGATCCAGATCGGAGCCAACACCATTCCGATCAAGTCGGCCTATACCTACTTCATCAATATCGCCTACCGCATGATTGCCCATAGTCAAGACGATCGCGTCTATCGGTTTTGGCTCGATGTTCAAAATGCGTTAGAAACCGTGCCCGATCTTTCACAGGGGCTGGACTATTTGCAGGAATATTATGAAATTGAAGTCGAAATCACGCAGCAGCCCATGGGCGACGTGATACAGGAGCTAGAGCAGATTCGAGACTTGAGCGATCGCAACGATCAGGCTCGCCGCATCAAAACGCTGCTCAAAGGAGTCAGTCGCAAGCGGCTGCACGGTATTCTAAAACAGTTCGCCGTAGATGATGGGCTACTCAAGCGATATTTCACGGCATCAGTCCGCTCTCGGAAACGCCGTCGGCGAAGGTGGCGATCGCTGTTACAGAGGTTTTAGAGAAGACTCCGCTTTTGCCCCGATGCTGGCTATAGATTTACCAGCAGATTCATGATCAGAGGTAGAATCCGGCACAGATTTCTAAACGCAAATTCTTAGATACCGATTTCTAAACGCAAATTCTCTAGATACAGATTTTTGAGGGTTGAATTGTCTTGCCAAACGTGATCGAGAAAGTAATCGAAGTGATCGAAAAGATTTACACCGATGGAGCCTGCTCAGGCAATCCGGGGCCTGGAGGATGGGGGGTTGTGATGTACTTTGCAGGGGGTGCAGCTCATGAGCTGGGTGGGTTTGCCCCCGATACTACCAACAACCGCATGGAGCTTCAGGGGGCGATCGCCGCTCTAGACTGCCTGACTCAGATATTGCCGAGTCTGGCACAAACTTCGCCCATTACCCTTTACACCGATAGCGAATATGTCAAAAACGGCATTACGAAGTGGATCAAGGGCTGGCAGAAAAAAGGCTGGAAAACTTCGGCGGGCAAGCCCGTGCTCAACATGGACTTGTGGAAAGAGCTAGATCAGCTCAATCAAGCGGTTCAGGCGATGCTGCCGCTGCACTGGCAGTATGTAAAAGGTCACTCTGGCGACATCGGCAACGATCGCACCGATGCGATCGCCACGGGCTTTGCCCAAAGGCATCCCCCAAGTCTGCGCACGGTGAAGCTTGATACGCTCTTGTCTCACGCTGAGGCCGAAGCCGAGAGTCTTGCGGCATCAAATGCGGCATCAAAACCTCAGTCGTCCCCAACTAAAGCATCCCAAGCCAAAGCGTCCCAAGCCAAAGCATCCCAAGCCAAAGCGTCCAAAACTAAAGCATCCCAGGCTCAAGCGGCCCAGGCTCAAGATGGTGAGGCCGTCAACGTCAGCAACGGTTCAGCAGCCAGTGCAATGAATAAAACACCGTCTGGTGATGAAAACCCAGCGCCAGCAGACTCTAATGCCATGCACCCTAGCCCTGAAAATGCTGGGCGATCGCCCATGGAAATGCTGCGATCGCTGCTTGAAGCCTTCCACCTAGCCGATGAGATTGCAAATGAAGGCTACATTTTAACCAGCGCCGAAGTGGCAGACCTCGTAGGCATCAGCAGCGCTACGGTAACCAGTAAGGGCGATAGTTGGATCTGGCGTAACTGGAAGATTCAGCGCACTCAGCATGAAGGACAGCAAGTCTTTTGGCAGCTTGAACGGATTCGCTGAGATGTCTAGTTCAGGGCAGATGCCGTTGAAGACATGTGTAACTTTAAGGTGAAGTTAACGTAAAGTTTCAGCGCCATTAAAAATTTATCGTGAGTGGCGCGATCGCCCTCTGATCTAGACCAGACCTTGATCCCCGCTGATTCTTGCCCTAGCCTAGTACATTAATTCTCAAACGGTCAGAAGGGGCTTGATCTCGGCTTTTGCCAAGACTTTACCCTAGATGCAGCGGCTTCCTGGTGATTCTTATCCACATCTAGTATCTTGGAGAAGTCATCCTAAGTTCTCATCTCTTCGGTTTATTGTCTGTACAATAACGGTGCTGGGCTTGGTCTACCGCTCCTCGCAAATCTGCATCCAGAGGCTTCATGCTAGAGAAGCGTCATTCCTGGAATATGCGTTTGATGAGAAATCAGCAGGTTCTGAGTGCAGTTTAAGGGGGTGGTCTTGGTTCGGTATCTGCGTGCCTGTGTTTGCATGTAGATATTGGCGTATTTTCTTGTTTTTATTTTTCGTGAGTGTGTCGATATGTTCCCTTCAGATAAATTCGACCCCGTAGGCACCTCAGCGATTAAAACTGTTTTTGAACCATAGTGAAGAACACACGTTCTCAGCATGTGTTCCTGAATACCTTCAGTATCGTGCTAGTGAAATTTCATTCGACTCAGCTCCCCCGATCTGATTAAATGAAATGCGCTAATTTTGTCGCCATCGTCCAACTTGGGCGTCAGCATTCATCTCCTGTCCGTGAGCAGCATAGGGTATAGCAGCCGTGGAAATTCCCAACAACTTCTGGAATCAAGTACTGGGTCGGCTACAGCTACAGCTGAGTCGGCCTACCTTTGAAACCTGGATCAAAACCGCAACCGTGGAGCATCTTGACGAAGAGGTGCTCGTGCTGCAAACCCGCAATCCGTTTGCTCGCAGCTACATTCAGAAGTACTACATCAATGCGATCGCCGATGTCGTCCACGATATTTTGGGCCAGCGAGTCAGCATTCAAATTCTTGTGATGCCTGGTAGCGAAGATGACTCTGCCGTTCCCGAAGCTGAAGAGATCGACGCTCAAGTACCTGTAGAGGCCGCTGTAAATGGCTACGGCATTGCCACAGCTAGCCCCGCTGCTCAGGCTTCGAGAGCCACTCAAGCCAATCTGCGGCCTAAAGGTTCTGTTCTCAATCGTAAGTATGTGTTTTCTCGCTTTGTCGTCGGAGCCAACAGCCGCATGGCTCACGCCGCTGCCCTGGCTGTGGCTGAATCTCCCGGACGAGAGTTTAACCCTCTGTTTCTCTGTGGTGGGGTTGGGCTAGGCAAAACTCACCTGATGCAGGCCATCGGCCACTATCGCAATGAAATTAATCCAGGCTCTCGCATCGTCTATGTCTCGTCGGAGAAGTTTACCAACGATCTGATTACCGCGATTCGCAAAGACAATATGCAAAATTTTCGGCAGCAATATCGTGCCGTTGATGTGCTGCTTGTCGATGACATTCAGTTCATTGAAGGGAAGGAATATACCCAGGAAGAGTTTTTCCATACGTTCAATGCGCTGCATGAAGGGGGAAAACAGGTGGTGTTGGCGAGCGATCGCCCCCCCAACCAGATTCCACGGCTGCAAGAGCGTCTGTGTTCTCGCTTTTCGATGGGGCTGATTGCCGACATTCAGGTTCCTGACCTAGAGACCCGGATGGCGATTCTCCAAAAGAAGGCAGAAGGCGACAGCATGAAGCTGCCCCGTGAGGTGATTGAATATATCGCCACCCGCTACACCTCCAACATTCGAGAGCTGGAAGGGGCGTTGATTCGGGCGGTGGCCTATATTTCCATCTCCGGTCTGCCGATGTCGGTAGAGAATATTGCTCCGGTGATCGACCCACCCAATGAGCAAATCGACGTGACGCCAGAAGCCCTCATGTTGGCGGTGAGCGAAACGATGAATGTGTCTCTAGAAGATATCAAGAGCAATTCGCGACGGCGAGAAATTAGCACGGCTCGCCAGATCGGCATGTATTTGATGCGGCAGCACACCGACTTGAGCCTGCCCAAGATTGGCGAAATTTTTGGCGGCAAAGACCACACGACGGTCATGTATAGCTGCGACAAGATTGCTCAGCTGATCGAGAAAAATCCTGAAATGAATCGCACTCT
>JBARXP010000190.1:0-2258 GCA_049647405.1 Elainellaceae cyanobacterium
CCCGCGAATAAATTGCGGGCTAATGAGTGAAAGCCCCGTTGGGGCTAAGATCTGTCGGCTATCAGTCCCGAAGGGACTTGATCGTCTGTAGCCCGCAATTTATTTGCGGGTGTTGAGGCGTAACCATAATGAGAATTGCTGGTGGCCGCCAATCAGTGACCACCAATCAGTGACCACCAAAAAAGATAAGAAAAAGGCTCCTGTGGGGGTTCAGGAGCCTTTGCGCTTGGGGATTTGTTACTTCTAAGAATACGAGACCCTTGAAAATCAATCGCCCCACAGCCATGGGTAATTTCGATGGCAATTTTATAGGGAATATCGTAGGGAGTTTTTGTTGGGGAATATGGGGATCAGGAATTTAGAGTCGAGGCATCTGCCGCAGCCTTCGACTGATGCAAGATAAGGCGATTGCCCGCTGGGTCATAGGCATAAATTTCCTGCCCGTGGGATGCCGTTTTTGGCAATCCCGATGGAGGGTGCCCCATGCGCGTCAGGTGGGCGATCGCCTCCTCTAAATCTTCGACTTCTAGACAAAGGCTCAATCCTGCGCCTTCCGACTGGGCAAACTCTTGCACATGGTCGTCGCTGGGTCGAAAGATACCCAGCTTCAACCCTGGCATCTGAAATTCAGCATAGATCTGTGGCACATAGGGCTGTGGCGATCGCCCAAGCAGCGCTTCATAAAAACCTACCACCGCTTCAAATGAATGAGCGGCAAGAGCAACGAACGCTTCCCTAAGGTGTAACGGATCTAGCATCCCCTGCGACAGTCCACTAAATCGCGTTGATGAAATGCCGGAATCGATTGGAGACTATTTGAGTCAGCATCCCACAAAATAAATTTGAAGCACTTAGGAATATCGCTGAGTTGAAGCGTCTTGATATTTCCAAGAAGATGAATATTCTTGTGATGACAGGCTTTGAGATTATAGTTAGGAATTCTTTCAGAGAGATGATGGATATTGTGATAGCCAATATCAGCCGTAAACCACTTGAGAAAGGGCGGAAACTTGAGATAGCTGCTCCCCTCAATGGCTCCGCGTAAATAGTCCCATCCTTCTGTCTTGTGAGCGTAGGATTCTTCAAAATTATGCTGCACAAAAAACACACAGATAAAAATCGCAGCAGCAAGGGTCAAAGAAATAAAATAAACGCTAAAAAACAGCCCAAATCCTAAACGAGAGCCTAAATATATCCATAGGCTTACGACACAGATGTTGTTGAAAAGTAAGTCCCAAAATTCGGCTGTGGTGTACCAATTTTTAGACTGATAAGAGCGAATAATAGTACCAATTCCCATGCCAGCATCTTGCTTGAGGCACTGGATACAATGCTGCACAAACCCAAAAGTTCCTAAGATGAGAGCCAGTCTTGGCTTAATCGCTAAATAGAAAAAACCTCCAGGAAAAATCATCAGCGGGTGTCTCAACACCTCATAGACCCGTTGCTTAAAAGGACTAAGCTGTGAAAATTCATAGGTTGAGAGTAAGGCAGACGGCCCTCGATATCGCTCCCAATTACCATTATTTTTATGGTGATAGGCATGACCTCTAGACCAGGGATATTGAGGAATGGCATTGATCACCCCTAAACAAAATCCCACTCCTCTATTGACTCTTTTTGAAGTAAATAGAGAATAATGTCCGCAATCATGCATGAGTGAAAAACAACGCACGGCAAAGAGCATCATCAACAGAACAATGGGCGGAATGAGCCAAAAAGAGATCGCCGCTGCTTTAGCGACCAAAAACCACAAGCAGACATATGGAATCACCGTATTTAAGATTTGATATGTCGCCCGTAAGTCGTTGCTCTTCATATAGGGAGTCAACACAAAATCTGACTTTTGAATTGACGTTTGAACTGTGTTTGCCATGCAACGTCTTTTGCTAGGTGGATAGTGATGGATCTCGAATATGATCTCTACGAGGCTACCTTAAATTTTAGTTCATCATCCAAATCATGCTGGCACAGTGCTCATGAACTCACAAGATGTTGACGGAGCCTGTGAGGAAGCTGCTTTTCCCAACAATGAGTTGATGATTGCGCCCTTGTTTTCAGCCTTTGTACCCACAGCCAAACAAGGGCGCAACCCATAGGATTAGTAGGCGATCGCCCTTCTATATAATTCAAACGGAGAGGGGGGGATTCGAACCCCCGTTAGGTTTGACCCTAAAACAGATTTCGAGTCTGCCGCATTCAACCGCTCTGCCACCTCTCCAGGTGAAGATGCGATCGCCACTATAGCGATTGATCTG
>JBARXP010000191.1:0-13052 GCA_049647405.1 Elainellaceae cyanobacterium
TGACCTTTAAGGCAACGCACCGTGCTTTAGATCAGACCGTCGTCATTAAAACACTGAAGCCGCTGTCTCAACTGCCCCAACAGGCGATCGCCACGATAGATGCTGAAGCAGTGAAGCAGCAGTTTCAGGATGAGGCGCGACGGTTGGCGCTCTGTCCCCATCCTCACATCGTGCGGGTCAGCGATTTTTTTATCGAGGAAGACATGCCGTTTCTGGTGATGGACTATGTGCCAGGGCGCACCCTCGATGCCATTGTCTTTCCGAAACATCCTTTGCCTGAACCCTTAGCGATTCGCTACATGCGCCAAGTGGGAGAAGCTCTCCAGGTGATTCATGAGCAAGGATTGCTGCACCGAGACGTAAAGCCTCAAAATATCATCGTCCGTGAAGGCACCCATGAGGTGGTGCTGATTGATTTTGGCATTGCCCGCGAGTTTACCCCAGGGCTAACTCAGACCCACACCAGCTTTTTATCTGAGGGCTATGCTCCAGTCGAGCAATATTTGGCTCAGGCACAGCGATCGCCCGCAACCGATATTTATGGCTTAGCCGCAACTCTCTATGCCCTGGTGACGGCTCAGGTTCCCGTATCCGCTGTATTGCGCGATCGCCAATCGCTGATCGAACCCCGCCAGATCAGACCACGAATGAATGCGTCTCTCAACTATGCCATTTTGCAAGGCATGGCGATTGAGCCAAAGCATCGTCCCCAGCAGGTGTCAGATTGGCTAGAGCTCCTACCCGATTTGCAGTTTCAGGAATCGCCCCACACGCTGCTTGATCCGGGTGCGGCCTGTGATGATGCAGAAGAATTACTCGGCGAAGATCGGCCAATGGCTGCTTCTGAACCAGATAGCCATGCCGCGACGGTGGCCGTTGCGCCGCCGCTGCCCCAAGGTCGGCGATCGCCCAATGGTTTCGGGCCGAGTCAGCCGGGTGAGACGCCTCGCGCTGAGAATGAATTGTTGCAATCTCCGGCGGTTCATCCCCAAGCGCCGCTGCCTCTGAACACGGGTGACCCAACGTTGGCGGTGAGTCCGGCTGCTCCGGCTCGTGCGGCAGCGGCAGTCGAGCATTCGGCTGGGGGTAAAACAGATCTGGCTCAAGTGAAAGCGCCTCCTGAGTCTGCCCCACCGCGTCGCACCCATGCTTGGCTGGGCTGTTTGTTGGCTCCGTTTGTGGTGGCTGGAGTGTTGGGCTTGTCAACGGTCGCTGCTCTGTGGTGGCGATCGCAACAGCAACAGACCGTCACGCAGCGGGAGCAGACCGAAGAGGTGAACCCTGATGTGTTTGGCGATCGCCCCTCTGCCGACGAAGACCCAGCCGATCAGAACTCTGATCAGAGTTCTGAGGATTCAAACAACGAACCGCCAGAGCCTTCAGAGATCAAACCGCTACCTCCTTCGACTCAATCGCCCATTCCTGAGCGGCCATCGTCTCAGTCGTCAACGGGTTCACCCTCTTCCTCTAACTCAACAAACTCGCCCTCGAATTCTTCGTCTAGCTCACCCGGCTCCTCCCAAAATTCGGGTTCTCCTTCGAGCGGCACGTCCAATTCTCAAAACCCCACGTCTCAGAATCCGGCGTCTCAGAATCCGTCCTCCGGTTCGACAAACCCTTCCGGGGCTAACCGCCCGAGTTCACAAAATCCGAGTGCTCTGCCGCGCATTCCAGGGCTGCCCGTAGGAACGTCAGAACAGACCGTGCAGTCACAGCTGGGAAATCCGGATCAGAGTGGTGTTGGGGCTTTGCCTCAGTCTCGTTATGCCCGCTACGACCTCGTGCCTAATCGCGTGAGCCTAATCTACACCTACGATCAAAACAACCAAGTGCGTCAAGCGGAGGCAACGTTTTCTCAGGGAATCGACCCTCTCGTGGTGCGTATCGCGGTCAATGGCATGACGCAGGGAGGGCTGACTTCTGAGGTTGAACAAGGGTTGAATCAGGTTCGCCAAGGTCAGGCCGAGCAATACACCTTCAGTCAGGGAGAGATTGAGGGAACTATAGAGAGGAGTCAGGGGAATCGAATTCACATCCGAGTGAAGGATGTCACCGCCAACTGATCCCGTGAGGCGTTAAGATCGGGGCGAATTTGAACGAAGTTATTGTATGGATGGATAAGTTTTATGACGAACGCCATTCAATCTCCCAATCGAGAAGAACAGATTTCAGTTTGGCTGAGGGGGCTATCGACCGTTGCTTGGGCAGACGGGCACTTTGATCCCGAAGAGCAGGAGATCATCGTTAGCCTGACCCAGTCTGAAGTTGCTCCTAACGCCAACATCGACTCCCTTGATGTCATTTCACCTGAAGACCTCGCCGCCACCTTAGGACACGACATTAACCTGGCGGAAAATTTTCTGCGCACGGCAGTGATGGTGGCGATCGCCGATGGCGTTTATTCGCCGCCAGAAGATAAAGTCTTGCATGAGTTTTGTGAGGCTCTGGGGCTTAATCCTGATGTGCTGCAATCGCTGCGGCTGACCCTCGTTTCTGAAGACGGCGAACCTCAGGGCACTGAATCGGGCGCGGCGACCTCTCTCACTCCTCCTCCGCACCATGCTGATGGCAAGTTGGTGAAGCCTCTTCGCCCGGTTAAAGAGTGGCTTGACCAACTTGATATCCACGATCCCAGCATTGCGCGATTTCTCTGCAAAATGATTCCGCCGCAGTGTCCTTTTGAGCGAGATGTCAAACTCTTTGGCAAAAAGGTGGTTCACATTCCTCCCCTCTGTAAGCTCAATCCTCTTTATGAGCAGCTGGTGGGCATTCGCTTTCGAGCCTTGTCTTATCTGGCAGATGAATGCCACGAAGACGTGACCCCTTATTGCTAGGGTATGATCGTACCCTCGATTTTTCGTAGAACATGGAGCATCTGATTGCAGATGTGCTGGTCGTTGGTGGCAGCACAGGCGGAACAGCGGCGGCGATTCAGGCGGCGCGGTGTGGCGTGAACGTGATGTTGGTGAGTGAGTTCACCTGGCTGGGTGGAATGCTCACGGCTGCTGGGGTTTCGGCTCCAGACGGCAACGAGCTACTGGCATTGCAAACGGGACTCTGGGGTGAATTTTTACGAGAGCTGCGGCAGCGACAATCGGGGGGGCTTGACCAGGGCTGGGTCAGCTTTTTTACCTATCATCCTGCGGTTGGGGCGGCGATTTTTGCAGACTGGGTCAAGGCTCTGCCCAACCTGAAGTGGCTGTCTGGGCAGACACCGCTAGAAGTCGTGCGGACGGGCGATCGCCTCACCGCTGTCAGGTTTCAAGACTACACGATCGACGCCCAGGTGATTCTCGATGGCACCGAACTGGGCGATCTATTGGACTTAGGCGAAGTGCCCCACCGCTGGGGCTGGGAGTTGCAGTTTGAGTGGGGAGAGCCGAGTGCTCCGATCGCCCCCAACTCTTTAACAGAGAACTATCCCGTGCAAACGCCGACCTGGGTCGTGATGATGCGCGATTGGGGTGAAGGGGCGATCGCCCCCGAAATTCCTGCACCTCCTTTAGACTGTGCCGATGCCTTTGAGGGAGCCTGGGACGGCTATGAGCCAGAACAGTTTTTGAACTACGGGCGATTGTCGGGCGATCGCTTTATGATCAACTGGCCGCAGCAGGGCAACGACTATGGCGATCGCCTCCAGCGCCTCGTTAAATCGCCAGCGGCTCAGCGACAGGTTTTACAAGAGGCTCAGTGGTTTTCTCAAGGGTTTGCTCGCCACATTCAAACCCGTTTGGGGCGACGATACGGACTAGCAGAGGATATGTTTCCTCTCCTATCCTGTGAAGGGTCTCAGCCCAAAACTCTCCATCAGGGTATCGGCGGCGGAGCCTTTGCCCTACAGCCTTATTACCGCGAGAGCCGTCGTCTGGTTGGTCTAGAAACGGTGCGGGAGCAGGATATTTTGCCGATTGATCGTGCGGCTCTGGCATCGAGTCCAGAATCCAAATTTGCAGAAACGAAGTTCGCTGCTCAGCGACGGGTCGCCCCCTTGCCGCTCACAGATTCTGGGCAATCGGGGGCGATCGCCCTGGGCAACTATGCCAATGATCACCACTACCCGGCACCCTTCGCTCAGCACTTGACCCTAACCCCGAAGTCGCTCCGGTGGGGCGGTCGCTGGACAGGGACTCCTTTTGCCCTGCCCTACGGCTGTCTGGTGCCCGCCGAGGTAGATGGGCTGCTGGTCTGCGAGAAAAATATGTCGGTGTCTCACATTGCCAATGGCGCAACCCGCCTACAGCCTGTGGTGATGGCAGTCGGGCAGGCCGCAGGAGCGGCGGCGGCGTTGTGTGTTCAGCAGGGCTGTCAGCCCCGTGAGATATCTGTGCGATCGCTGCAAGAGACGCTGTTAACAGATGCGATCGCTCCAGCGGCTCTTGTGCCTCTCTTTAACGTGCCACCGCAGCATCCCGATTGGCTGACGTGGCAGCGGCATTACCTAGACCATCCTGACGAGTACCCAGCGGATGGATATGCCCCTGTGCCAGAACAAGCCCAATCGAGCCTTGGGGTGAGCGCTGATTCTGCGGATAGTGCTCTTGTAAAATTTTCGGGAATTTTTCAGCGGTTAGATGACCAGCATTATCAAATGGCGATCGCTACTCCTGAGACATGGAGCGGCAAAACCGCGTCTCTTGTCACCCTCGACAGCCGTTGGGATCAGGTGCTGCTGAGGTTTCCGTCTCCATGCGCCATTGAGGTTAAAGGACGCTGGAACTCATCGGGACAGTGGATTTTGGCGGAGCATGTGGTGTTGGCCTCCCCTGAAAAGTCTTCAATATTGGCTTCGGAGTAAAGTGTCGCACTCAGAAGCAAATCAACTAAGCGGTTTGGAATTTGCAAGTCGATGTCAAGCGTAAGACGACTGATTAGGGGCTTATTTATTTTTATTTGCACATAGTAATTGCGTGAAATTACGTAAAATTTGCAGGTATTGATCTGACTCAGAGTTTATTGGTTCAGGCTGAGTCAGAGACTCTTTACCCCTCGGCAGTTTCAGGATGTGACAGTATTCAGACGCTTTTTGTCAATTTTTTGCGATGAATATCCTGATGCCGCACGAGTCAAAACGTAACAGGAAGTATAGATCCTTCTGTTACGGAATCTTATATGCCTTTTTATACCTGCTTTCTCTCAGTGGGATTAGTTTTTGGAGCACCGAGTGCATCCCTCTCTTCCCTTCCGACCGTTGATGCTCAATTTCCCTGTGCTCAATCTGAGCTCCGTACTCAATCTGAGTCTTATACGACAACAGACGATGGCGATCGCTCTAATGTTTCGTCACAAATCGCCCACCGAGGCAGCGGTCGCCGCGACACTGCCGACTGTTCGGCGTCTGTTTCCTGCCTGCCGACCAGCTAACGGTTCTCGTTAAGAGGGGCTCAACCGTTGAATCATGCCTGATCTGAGGTTATCGTGTCGCCTGTTCTTCAGCCGTTGCTGCTTCGAGGGCATGAGCTTCGATCACCCGTGCTTCAACGGGGCCGACCGTGACGTAGTTGACAAGCTGAGCTAAGCGTTTGCGTAAGGTTTCTAGCCCGAGGCGATCGCTTGCGGAGACAAACACGGCTTCTGGATAAGTCTCTTTGGCGATCGTCAACGCTTCGCTGCTCACCTGATCAATTTTATTAAATACAACCAGGGCTGGCCCTGGCACGATGGGCATTGATGAAAGGATGTGAATGACAGAACGCACCTGATCTTGCCATGCAGGATGGGAGAGATCGATCACGTGCAGCAATGCATCAGCTTCGGTCACTTCTTCTAGGGTGGCGCGAAATGCGTCCATCAGAGAAGGGGGCAGATCGTGGATAAAGCCGACCGTATCGGTCAGCACGATGCTAAGCGTGTCGTGGCTGTCAGGATCGCTCATCACGAGTCGCCGAGTGGTGGGATCAAGGGTGGCAAATAGCTGATCTGCTGTATAGACTTCGGAGTTGGTCAACGTATTCAGCAGCGTCGATTTGCCTGCGTTGGTGTAGCCGACCACGGCCAGGGAAGGCACGTCTTGCTTTTGCCGCTGTTGGCGCAGTCGTGCCCGATGAGCCTGAAGCTGGGTTACCTCTCGCTGGAGCCGAGAAATGCGCCGTTGAATGGCGCGCCGTTCGGTTTCGAGTTTGGTTTCTCCAGGCCCTCGGGTTCCGATGCCACCGCCGAGTCGAGACATGTCTCGACCTCGACCGATGAGACGCGGCATGAGATATTCGAGCTGAGCCAGCTCTACTTGGAGCTTTCCGGCGCGAGACTGGGCGCGCTGGGCAAAAATATCGAGAATGACTTCTGTGCGATCGACGACTCGCACCCCAATACTGGTTTCTAAGTTACGCACCTGGGCTGGGGAAAGATCGTGGTCAAAAACGACTAGATTGGCTCCCATCGTCTGGGCGGCGAGGGCAATTTCCTGCACCTTTCCTTCGCCCACCACTGTCTGAGGGTGGAGCCGATTGCGTTTTTGGTGAATGGTTTCTACCACCTCACCTCCGGCAGTATCGACCAGTCGAGCGACTTCAGCGATGCGATCGCCAAAGGCTTGTTTTGATAAACCCCGCGTCATGATGGCCACAAGCAGCGCTCGATCGTGATCGGCATCCACTTGCTGACCCACATATTCGCGCTGAAATTCTGCCTCTAACCCTTCGGTCAGATCTAAAAAGTCTTGTAGGGCGATCGCATCTATACTCAAGGGCTCAGAGACGATCCACGATGGATTGGCATTCGGTACGAGATGAGCTAAGTAGCCATGCTGAATATAGCCACTTCCACCACCACCTCGTCGTTGAAAGCCTTCTCCCGACAGGGACAGCACGACTAAAGCATCAAGACGCTGCACCGCCATTGCCGTTAGCGTAGAGGTATTGGGTATCTGATCCTTCGTCTGGGTAGAAATGCAGCGGATACCGCAGAGTCGCTCAGCACCATATCGAGGCAATTCTAAGGGAGGAATTTGGGTTTGCTGGGGTGTGCCGACTCCCACGCGGATCACGCGACCTCGACGGTCAACGTAAGTACAAATTGCTTCATCAATGCTCTGACTGACCGCAGCAAGGCGTTGAGCAAACTCGGGCGTGGTGACAGCATCAACGGGTAAACGCTGATGATAGAGCTGCCTGATTTGCTTGAGCTGGCTGGGTTTTAGCCCTTGAATTTGACCGTAGATTGTTTCGATAGGCGATCGCCAGATCCCTGGCTCCTTGAACTCAACATAGGCTTATTTTAACGATCTCCTGCTTCCTCGCGGCGGGTTTGCGCCTTAAGGTTTACAGATGAAGCAAGACTTACGCGGTTTGTTGAAAGGGTGGGCGCGACGCGCCCACCCTTTCAACGAGTTTATTCAGGCTTAGGCGAGTTGTGCGTCAGTCCTGATCAAGGTGTGGTGGGACTGTGAGATAATTTTTGTTGCGTAATATTACGAAAAAGATTGATTCCCCTGCAATATTCAAAGCATCACGCGTAGCGCCACCCCCCGGCTGTATGGCAAGCTATTGCAACCCTGACGCTTTTGCCTCATTTGATTTGAACCGTCTTGAACTTTCGTCGAGAGCTGAATCATGAACTCTGATCCCAATCGCATCCTGCGGCTTCTGCCGATTGTTGTCGGGGCGATCGCCGGATCATTGCTGATGATCAATCGGCTGCTCACCCCTAGCCTGACCGATTCTCAATCGCGCTCAGATGTGCTTGGGGTGATTTTGAGTGCGCTTTTGATTCTCACGGGGCTGCTGTGGCAGCGGGTGCAGCCGCGTTTGCCCGACTCGGTTGAGCTGGAAGGCAAGCAGGGATTTGAGCTGGTTGATGATCTGTCTGCATCGGTGCAGAAGGAGTTGGCTTGGGCCTCGCACCTCTTGCTGACCAATACGGTGACCAAGTCGGTCGTGGTTTGGAATGGCGATCGCGTTTTGCTGCGCCGTGGGGTTTTGGGGCCATCTTCAACGGTCACCCCAGGCACCATCCTCAAACGGGTGATGGCGACCCAGAAGCCCGTTTATCTGGTGAGTCTGAAGCTTTATCCCGGTCGCGTTGAGTTTGACTATTTGCCCGAAAATACCCAAGGGGTGGTTTGTCAGCCCTTAGGCGATGAAGGAGTGATGGTGTTGGGAGCCAACGCTCCTCGCAGCTACACCAAACAAGATGAAGCCTGGATTGCTGGCATTGCAGAAAAGCTGGCCGATACGCTGAGCCAACCGGGGCAGGCTTAGAAAAACCAGCCGTAGCTGTGCAGCCCTTTTCCTAAAATATTGACCCCCAAGTAGCAAACCCACACGACTAAAAATCCTGATGCGGCGAGAATGGCGGGCTTGCGGCCTTGCCAGCCACGGGTAATGCGCGCGTGCAGGTAGGCGGCAAAGACCAGCCAGGTAATCAGCGCCCAGGTCTCTTTCGGGTCCCAGCTCCAATACGATCCCCACGCTTCGTTAGCCCAAACTGCGCCTGCAATAATGCCGATGGTGAGTAACGGAAATCCGAGGCCGATGATGCGATAGCTAATGTTGTCGAGGGTATCGGCGAGGGTGAGGCGCTTGGGAGAAAGTGCGGGCGTTGAGGCCACTTCAACCGCATGATGTAGAGGGCTTGGTGCATCTGAAGCCGGAGCCTGAATGTCTAAGGTTCCAACTTTTGCTGCTGTTGCGGCTTTTTCAAGAACAAGAGTGGCCTGCTCGGTTTGAAATCCAGGGGCGGCAGTTGCAGTGGTGGTCTGGCCTGAATACGCCGAGTCAGGGCTAGTGCTGTTTTCGTCACTCGGAATCTGGATGGGTTTGAGCCGATCGCGCACAGTCCGAAAACCGCCAGTGCCGACAGAACTTCCCTTCAGCTCGATTTCTTGACCACGGGTGACGACCAGAAAGGCGATCGCCATCAGCGCTCCCACCATCAGCGCCGCATAGCTGAGCAGCATAACGCTGACATGCATCATCAGCCAGTTGGACTTGAGCGCCGGAACCAGGGGCTCAGAATACTGCATGGCGTCTGGCAGCGATAGAGTTGCAAACGCTGTGATCCCCATGACGACGGGAGCCGTCACCGCGCCGACCAAGCGACTTTGGCTCATGCGCTCTGCAAACAGATGCACTGCCGTAATTCCCCAGGCGACAAAAAAGAGAGACTCGTAGAGATTACTCAATGGAAAATAGCCTGCTTCAATCCAACGGGCACTCAGCAGGGCTGCAATACAGAGGTTGGCGATCGCCATGCCTGTGGTTCCCATGAAAGTTAAAGCCGGAACCTTGGGAAAAGCAACACTTCCCCAGTAGACCAGCATCGTGAGGAACAGAACAGCAAAAGAGGCGTTGTCGAGCCACCCTTGAAGCGTGACTAAATCCATAGATTTCTCTCCAAATGGCAAGCGATTGCAATGCGTCGAGTCTGAGTTCGAAGACTTCAAAACTTAACGTATCTACCTTTACCATCCTATCGAGTCTTGGAGCATTGAGGGGAGCAGGAATCCTTGAGGAGATATAAAAAACTTCAAACTTCGGACTCTCAACTCATTCCCTACGTCGTCGGATTTCAGGGGTGCTTAAGATTGCTGCTGAGCTAAAACGTCGTAGAGGTTATATTCTCCGGCCCAAACGGTAGCCAGTAAGCGTAAGCCTCGTTCGGTTAAAACGGCATCTTCTCCGTCAAAGGTCACGTCATCGGGCGTTCCCCCAGCCGCAATCACCAAATCGGTCATCCACTCTGAGCAGGGCGTGGCAGCGGCCTCATCGTGCAGCAAACATTCAACGCGGAGGCGACGAGGCAGATCGGCCTGCTCCAAAAGATAGCGCAGCAGCGGAATGCCTGTCCGCTGTTCGACGCCGCCCAAGACCTGCTGCAAATACCAAGACGCTTTTTCGGAAGGGAGTTGACGGAGCTGACGCTGAATCAAGCCCAAAATCCGCTCGACAAAATTGATGCCTAAATGCTGATGGAGCGAGTCTACGGCTTGCTGGTCATCTATTTCTACAAATTCTGCGAAGCTTCCCCAATCGATTTCGGGGTAGGCATTCTGTAAGAGTTGGAACCCGTTTTCATTAATATGACAAGATTCTGCATGTAGATCGCACGAAAAGTCTTGCCCTGGAGTTGCGCCTGCTTGAATCAACAATTTTACAAGGCTTAATGTGTCTTGATGCATATTTAGTGACAACTTAATAACAGTTGAAATATCTTTTAACGATTCAACTGCAAACATAACCAATGCAGGGCGTTGTCGTTGTGATCTATGTAACAGTGCGTGGTGATAGTAAGTGATGAAAGTGCGTGGTGACAGTACATGATGAAAGTGCTTCATGCGGCACTGTATCGATTCAGCCGCATTAATTTAGGGCAGCATGAATGCCGGGAAGCTTGATGAACTTCTCTATGAACGGTGGATACGCAAATCATTAATACGCAAACCATTGATACGCAAAAATTACAATTCTCCGGTGGGTGATGCGCCGGGGTTGCCGTTTTTGGTGATGACTGAGATGTCGTAGCGAAGCTGGCGATCGCCCTCGACCGACGTGGTCACACCAATCGCACGAATTGCATTGACAATGGCCGCTTGATTTTCTGGAAATTGCGGCACAGGAATTTGGTCACGGGCACCGTTGAGGGCTTCGACGTTGACGAAAAAGGTGCCGCTGTTGCTATTGAAAGAAGACTGAGTCGCTTTTCGGTACAGTTCGCTGTCGGCTAAGGTTTGGCTGGGCTGGGGCAGCAGATTTTTGGTGGCGTCGTTGAAGGCTAGAAAAGCAGTTGAATTGTCAAGCCAGCCTCGGGTTATGGTCAATGAAGCAAAGCGCGATCGCCAGTTGACAGCCTCTTGGCCGCTGATTGTGACGTTATTGACTTCAAACTGAAACCGACTTTGCATGACTTCGTCCAACCGGGTCAGGGTTTGCTTCGCCGCAGCCGGGTCGTTAGCCTCCACAAGAAACACGAGCCCAGCAGATTGAACGGCTTCAGCGGCTTCAGTCGGGAGCAGCGCCAGCGAAAACCATCCATCCATCCATGCGATGACATCGGCTTCTAAATTGAGGCCAAACACACTCTGGAAAGCGGTTTCAATATTTTTGGGAGCAAGAACGCCCTCTGTTCTATTGCCAGCGCGATCGCGATAGCCATCCCAGAGCAGTTTGAGACTGCTGCCTGAAGCCATCATCATCGTGTCGGCAGGCAATCGTTCGGCTAAGAGATTGCGATTGCGGTTTAGCGATGTGATTCGTGGACTGTCTTTTGTCAACCACGTGGTGCCTTGAAGGCGTATTCCTGCTGGGTTGAGCGAAATTGATGCAGCTAACCCCTGATTATTTTGCAAGGGTGCGAGGGTGCGATCTCGGCCTGATTCTGTGGTGTTCGCTGAGGCGATCGCCTCAGCCACTTGGGCGTTGACATAGACCTTTGCAAACGATGAAGCCGCAGTGACTTCTCGCAGAGCCTGCCGATAGCCCGGTACATTGACTATTGAGGCATTGCCACGATAGGTATCGATGACCTGTTCGATCGCTTCAGGCTCTAGCGACAGGGCCACCAGTTGGCGATCGAGAACAACGGCATCTAATGATTCTCCATTTGGAGACTGAAATGACTGAATCGTCACCCCTTCATAGTCGCGCTCGTCAGGCGGTGAGTCTGATTCCGTGATTTGGGTTAAGATTCCCTGCGCCTTGAGGGGGTCAGCAATGGGGAGAAACAGCACAGCCGTCTGAGTTTGGCTGGGGTCAATCAAATTGGGGTTAAGGCCAGCCGAGGGCAAAGATTCGTTAGCTTCGGCGCTATTAGCTTCGGCGCTATCAGGTTCGGGACTATCTGCACTGGGGCGATCGCCTTCTTCAAGTGCTGTATCCGTCTCGCCATTCTCTGTAGAAGGATCTTCAGATGTTGGGGCTGAATCCAGTGGTTCTGAATCTGCGTCTGAATCTAAGTCTGGATCTGAGTCTGGATCTGAGTTTATGGCTGGGCTGTCTTCACTGGCGGGTGATTCTGCCAGCATCTCATCGGGGTTAAAGTCAGACTCCTCATCGTCGGAGGTCGCTGAATCAGAGGATTCAGGTAGCTCAGCCTGCGATTCAGAATCTGAGCTGGCATCAGGAGAACTAGACTCTGGAACGGGTACGGGCAGCGTTTGGGGAGCCATAATCGCAATGGTGATTTCATCGCCCACCCAAGGTTTGATGTGCTCTGCGTAGGTGAGGTCGTTGGCGGTTAAAAGGCGATCGCGCCACAGGCGGATATTGTTTTGCAGCAGAGCTTGACTCTCAGGTGTTCCGAGTTTTTGAAGCTGACTCCACTGGCCTTCATTCGTCGAGACGGTCACCGTCATAAACGCATCTTCGGGAGTGATCTGGGCTCCGACGGGCAATGCGCCCCCAAGACCGGGCGATCGCCCAATAACCCAGTAAGCGATACCGCCGCCGATCACCAGTGCCCCCAGCACGCCACCGAGCAGGAGCGCCATAGGCTTTTTGGGTTTCGATGCAGGAGGCGAAGATTGAGGTGCTGTCACGATAAGTTAATGATGAAGGGTCGCAAGATGAAGGGTAGAAACGAAAGGGTTGAAGCAAGAGAAGCCTTATAAACCCTAGGTTAGCGATTTCCATGGTCGGGTACTGCTGGGCCAACAAGCGGTTCACCGCCTAGGGGCTCTGTCATATGAATGCTGAGGGTATAGCGTCCCTGGCTGTAATGGCTATACCCGTTGGCAATAATCCGATAGCTGCCGTTGTCGGGAAGAACGATATCGATCGTGGCATTGAAATTGTCGCGACTGATATCGTCGTGACGCGCCAAAATGTCACCGTTTGGCCCAATCAATATCAAATACGGGTCAAACTCCGAACTTTCCAGACTAATTTTAAGATGTTGTCCCGAAGTCCCTTCGATGGGATATTCGTCGTAAAGGCTGCCATCTTGGAACGCAATCTGGTCGCCGTCTTCTAGCGCGCCTTGGGTTTGAAGCACTAGCCGACCAAAAATCGGATCGATCCCGTCAGCGCTAGGTGAAGAATCCTGAGATTGAGCTGGCGCTTGCAATAGGAAAATATTGGCCACGTAGAATTCTGGAGGAGCAGTGGCCGTAGCAACCGAGC
>JBARXP010000192.1:0-31689 GCA_049647405.1 Elainellaceae cyanobacterium
TCGCCAGATCAGGATTTTGGTCAATATCAACCTTGGCTAATACAAAGTCATACTCCTTCACCAGCTTTTCTAGCATTGGCTTCAGCATCTGACACGGCCCACACCAAGTGGCGTAGAAATCAACCAGCACTGGAGTGTGACGAGAAACGTCAACCACCTCATCTTCAAAACTGACCGTATTGACCACGACCGAACGCCCCATCCAAGCCTCCTGTTTTAGTGAATCACGTGTAACAGCACTGAGCACTGCGGTAGTCTGACGCGGTTTCTACCCGACAGAACAAGCAGCTTCCTACAATACATGCACGCCTAGAAAAAGCTATAGCTCTTTCCAGACACTAGCACAGGCATACAGACTGAATTTCAGGCAGATGCAACGTTAAACATGGCCGCAACCCCGTAATGAAATGTGCAGAATTTCATGTCAATATTTCACGTCAATGGTGATTGTCGGTCATTCAATGCTGAGGTTGATGACCTGATCGTTGGTGACCAAATTGCTGATGCCCTAATCGTTGATGACCCAATCAGAGAGCGTCGTCAGGCAAGCCTCAGTATGACATCTCCTTAGCCACAGGCAAATTAGCGCAAGTCGCCATTTCACGGGTTCCTACAAAAACTCTCGGCGGCGACGGAGCAGGATTTTGCGCATAAAATTTCAGATAAGACTCCAACGTATTGCGAGCTTCCTCTTCAGATTTCAACAGATGTTTCACAACAAATAAGAAAGGCCGCGTCCGTGTCTCTGTGGTCTGAGCGGGCTCCCATATCGCGAGTAAAACAGTTCCCTCATTGTCTTCTGAATCATTGGCTCCATTCTGAGAAGCGTTGTCCCTAACCGCTTTTAATTGCTGAAAGCGCCACAATACTCCATGATTACAGCTCTCCGCAGGATCGCGTGTTAACTCCAGCGTCGGAAAAGGACTTTCGTAAATCACACCCCGAAAAGACAGTTTCATAACAGTCTCATCTCTAATTTTTAAGTTTGACTCGGCCATACAATCAACGCCTCGTCATTCATTGTTTAGGGGATTAGACGAGTAGACAAAAATTTTGGCTGCTCTGTCCATTCCCTTAACCCAAAATCACAGAATGTATGTTCTAAGAATCTAGGTAGACCCGACAAAGAAACCATTTATCGGCTCTTTGGTCGGCTCATAAAATGACGATGACGCCAAATATGATCAAATGACACTCTTGCGCAATCACACTACGCATAGCGTCAAAATGACATATCTTTCCTAACCAGTAACTGAGTGCAACAGTAGCTAAGTGCGATCGCACAATCTGATCGATTGCTCGTGCTTGTCTCTCTCTGGGCTCAACTTGTGTAGCTGCGATCAGGTCACCTCTGAAAATCAAATAGAGCAACGATGACACCTAATGGCAGCATGTTTTGGTCGATAGAGATATTGAAACATAAGACTATCTATCCAGTCCCAAAAAATAAATTTAAGGACAACCGCAGACTATTGATCAACAGAGAGATCGAGGCGAAATCGCAATCTATTAAGTGACGTGCTGGCGATCGCCAGAATTTCAGAAAACTCACCTCTAGTCTACCCAAATTCTCCACAGAGTGAGCGAATACAGTGATGGAAGCCCACTGTAAGTCGAGTTTTGCAGACTTCACAGCATAGAGTAGACCCTCGTACCGGGTTGATGACTCGGCTCAATAAAGCAACTCAGAGCGTCTGATCAAACAGCTAGCGATCGCCCGCCCAAAGGGCCAACCCACCCCCTTTTCCTCGGGCGGCCAGCAGCTGATCGGTTGCCGCAACAAATGCAAAAAACGGCAGTTTCGCAATCGGCTGCTCTTCAAAAGACGCTGTACCCGAACGTCGTCTAGGAAAAGCGCCGTTATAAAGCGCCCGCCCAAACAATCGAATTTCCACGTGAGTGAAATCAAATGCAAGCAAGTTTTTGCGATTGAGATATTTTGCTGGCCCCGTCAGGCGGAGCACAAAGGCACCCAACTGAAGCTGATTGGCGATCGCCAGTCGGGTAAAGAGCATCCCTTTTTCAGAGGCTTCTGTCTCAGGCATATCTTGTTCAGGCATATCTTGTTCAGACATATCTTGTTCAGGCATATCTTGAATGTGCTCTGAGTCAGAGGGCTCAGACGGGTCAGACGGCTCAGACGGCAGTGAAAACATGAGATGAGCCTTGATAAACCCAGGAATGTATTGACCTCGCCCTTCTATGGTGCCGGAGCGCCGCCGCGATTTTTTATTGGCCGTGAAGCAGAGCCGCCAAGAGCCTAGCAGCGATTCGAGGGGAAGCTGCGTTCGAAGCGTTTTTATCTCCTGCTCAGTCTTGACCAGTGCCTCAACCACTGCCGCAGAGTCTGGTCGCTGCACGTCAGACTGAACCAACGACTGCACCGCTTGTTTCAACATCGGTTGACCATCGCTGTCATTGATTAGCCGTTCGGAAGGGGCAGACTGAGTCATAAAACGTTCCTAATATTGCGAGACTTCAGCATCGTCTCCATTCTAAGGTGGTGGTCGATAGGAGCCGCGACTCGCGAAAACCAAGG
The DNA here is from genome assembly GCA_049647405.1 of Elainellaceae cyanobacterium. Lineage (GTDB taxonomy): Bacteria > Cyanobacteriota > Cyanobacteriia > CAKZMO01 > CAKZMO01 > CAKZMO01. The sequence continues at coordinate 2,540 of JBARXP010000192.1, forward strand.
TCAACTCAACCACTTATCTCGCCCTGTACCGAGATGCATCGAGGCAAGCCCTCACAGGTCGTTTGGCTGATCGAGTTCCCCGCTAGTCTGCTTCAACAGATACCAGCAGGGCAAAAAGTACGACGCGATCGCATCATCAACATCCCAAAATTCGGCATAGCTATCGCTCGAACAAAAACTGCTGATAAACAGCATCAATAAATCCTGGAATGGCAAGTTATCTGTCTCAGGAAGAGCCGTATATAGCTCGTTCACTGCATTTTGGAGATACAGCAAATTACTCACAATCTGCGTAAACAGACCGCCTTCACCCTCTAGGGTGGGCAAATAAAATCGACTATATTCATTTAAGAAAACGCTGTAGAGGTGGGCGATCGCCTGTTTCAGGCTTGTTCGTAATTCAAGAGCATAAATGCCGTAATCTGCCGTTTGCCACTGCTGAAGCAAGTCTTGCTCTAGTCGAGCCTCTTCGCTAACCGAGAGCGTCACTTCTAACAGCGGTTGCAACACTCGCATAAACAGAAAATCGACATCGGCTAACCCCAAATCTAATTTCGTGGGTTCATGCTTAAACAAAGAGGAACTTAAGAGTTCATGGGCACTCTGTGGATAATCCCAAACAAACTTAAACTCAGCCACATCAGCCACCAGTTCACCAATGAGATGAGTAAACAGAAGGCCAAGACGTTGCCTTGCCTCTCCTCTAAAAAAGAGTCGGGCTTTTCGTTCGTCTAGCTTGACCTGGCTTCCCTGAAGCGTAAACAACTCGCCACAGGTCAGCGGCCCTTCAGCCGTGTAGGCCGTCTCTCCAGCCCGCAGCGGCTCGTCACAGTCAGCCAATATTTCGTAGTCACTCTCAAATGGGGTCAGCATTAACTGCCAGTTGTGCCCCCAAATATCATGGAGCAAAAAAGCTTCAGCTTTTGCCGTGGGAATGATGCCGACCGAGCGACTTAACATGCGCCGCACCGCCGTAGATGCCACCCCCATCTGTTGAGCCAAACGATCACACCACTGACCCTCGATCGCTGCCGGACGACAGGCCCCAAACGTAGGAAACCGTCGAAAAGAGTCAAAGTGAAACTGACCCAGAGACTGTAAAAAGAGGCGCAGCTTTTCCTGCTCTGGAGGCGTGAGCTGATGCCATAGCGTCTCATCGGTGAGGCGATCGCCCGTGTAGTCAATACAAAAGTAAATTTGGGTATCGGTATAGACGCCATCTATTGCCCCTGGAGGCATCGGCACCGCACCAAATAAAGAATGAAATAGCTCGACAAGCGCCTCCTGCGCGGTTTTTTTCGAAAATTTAGGGGAACTTGCAGACGCTTCACAGGCAATCACCACCCCCGATTGATCAAGCACATGACGAATGAGCGATCGCTGGTCATTGACGCTCTGATCGGCTCGCTGCAAAAGCAGAGCAATTTCATCTGACACGTCATCCGCCAGCTCGAAGGCTACACAAAATTGGGCGATCGCCTGGGGATGGTGCCACTGCGGAGGAACAGAATCTGTCTGATATTTTGAGAGCGTTGGCGAATCGAGCGTGCCATGCCAGCCCAGCCCGCCACTTTGGCTGTGTCGCGTCAACATCGCCAACGCTTGCACAAACGCCCTCCGAATTGCATAGGGAATACGTTGAGCGGGTAGCTGGTGGTTGTCAATCGGGTGAGCAAAAGACTTGAGTTCAGCCTGAAGCAGGCACAGTCGATTTTGCCGCCGTTGCGTCAGCTCTATGTCATCTCCATTGCCCTGGCTTAACCGCCTAGAAATCTGAAGCGCTTCGGCAAGACGGCGATGACAATTGACATCGAGACGGGGAACAGGCACGAGCGATTCTCCTTTTTATGGTCTGAAAAAAGAGTGAGGAAACATGGCAGGCGGAGTCCACAGTTCCAAGATGCCCCAATCGAGATAGTAACGGCTACAGCGATAATCGCTGCCAATCAGTAGGTCATCTCATCTAAAAAACGCGATTGGAGAGGCCACGGCAATAGTTTCAGCGATGCAAAACAACTTTAATTAGGGGCCCCGAATGACCCGGCGCTACAAGATTTGTCACTGTTCATCAATAGCCAATTATCCGCAAAGCTTAATTTTATGAATAATATTTGCGATCTTTATTATTTTGCTATATTAAATTTAGGCTCGCTCATCTCAATAATGGTCTATTGTCAAAGGCTGTAGGCGCTCCGTTAGGGTTCTTCACTCACACACCGATTTAGATCGCGTCAAGAGCCACACTCAAGACCCTGGCATTGGCTAGAGCGCATGTTATCGCCTGTTTGTGTCGAGTCAATCGCCTGCATCAGTGCATTTTCTTTACGAAAAGTGCTTGGCGATCGCTGTTTATTCTTCATCTAGTCCATAAACGGTACTGACAACACAGTTACGCTTCTAGCAATCGTTTATGATTTATTGCATTGATGGGCAGTTGAGATTCCCAGCGTCACGCTTTTGAGTCGGAGTATATGGCAATCGCAGTCAGGGTGCAGGGATGAGAGCAGTCATGGATTTAGTCATTACCAATGCTGTTTTGCCAAGCAGTACAGGATATTGGGACATCGGCATCGTAGCCGGACGCATCGCCCATATCAGCCCAGCGAAGGGCTTCTCTGTCGCCTATAGTTTAGGCTCATCAACAGCATTAGGCTCTCCTCTAGGTCAAAATTCACGATCCAATACGCCTTCCGGCTCACCATCTGCTAATGCGGCCAAAGACGTTTTAGATGCCCAAGGACGGTTAGTCATTCCAGGCTTAGCCGATGCCCATTTTCACCTCGATAAAGTGTCGCTGCTCAAGCGTTGCATCCCCGATCGAGGCGACTTTAGAGAAGCCATGGAGAAGACTCTTGCAGCCAAACGGGCGTTTACGCTGCAAGATATCCAAACCCGCGCGAGTCACCATATTGAACAGGCGATCGCCTTTGGCACCAGCTTTATGCGCAGCCATGTCGAGGTTGACCCAACGATTCGACTGCGGGCGATTGAAGCATTGCTGCCGTTGCGCGATCGCTATGCCTGGGGTCTTGACCTGCAACTGGCCGTGTTTGCCCAAGAGGGTATCACCCACGATCCTGAGATACCACAGCTTCTGCGTCAGGCCATGACCCTAGGGGGTGACCTGATCGGTTCGGCACCTTATGTTGATGCCAACCCGATTGATAACATTCGCATCATTTTTGACATTGCCGAAGAGTTTGACTGCGATGTTGATTTTCACCTCGATTTTCTAGACGATGACAAGCCGTTGCTTGCACCCGTCGTCATTGAGGAAACATTACGTCGAGGGTGGCAAGGGCGCGTTTGCCTAGGGCACATGACCAAGCTCGCAGGGCTTTCTCCCAAAGACTTAGAGGCGATCGCCAAGCAACTGGCTGAAGCTAACATTTCGGTGCTCGCCTTACCTGCCTCTGACCTCTACATGATGGCTCGTCAAGACTCGCACAATGTGCGCCGAGGAGTTGCTCCTGTTCATATCTTGGCCGACTATGGTGTCAATGTCGGATTAGCAACCAACAACGTTCAAAATCTATTTACGCCCTTCGGTGATGGTGATGTGCTCAAAATCTGCACCCTGTTGGCCCAAGTCTTGCATTTAGGAACGATATCTCAACATCAGCTTTGCCTTGATATGGCTACCCTAAAATCAGCTCAAGCCATGGGCATTCAAGACTATGGTTTAACCGTCGGCCACTTTGCCGATCTGGTAATCTTAGGAGCCGAAACTGTATCTGAAGCGGTGGGTTCAGCTCCAATCGAGCGTACGGTTCTCAAAAAGGGACGCATTGTTGCCCAAAACAAGCTCGAACGCAGGCTTTTTGCTCCGGTTTAGGCGTCGCTTAGTTGACAATTAGCGTCACCTCAAACCCTAAACATTCTGGGTTCTCTTATTCATTCATCAGCCATCAATTCAATCTCTAGACTAGGCATCAGTCGCTTTAAGTTTTTGAGCGATCGCGTTTGCCAAAGAATATTTTGAGAACCTTTAAAAGAGATAGATTTGTTGCCGCGATCGCGAGCTTTTACCACGAACATTGATAACATGCTGATGCCAGAGCTATTGAGAAATTCAAGCTCGTGAAGATCAATCGTAAACTGATCAACCTGATCGAGCACCGTCAGCAATAGGTTCATAATCGGCTGATAGGCTTCCATGCCATTGAGACGGAGAAACCCCTGTAAGAAAACAGTGGCAGCATCTGCTTCGTAATAAATAATATAGTCTTCTGTTTTAATGGGCTTAATTGGCTTAATATCCACCGTCTATCTGTCCTAAATAAGAATATAAAAGTATTGCTTACAGATTTTCTGAAGTAATGCCTAGATAAGCGATGACCTCTACCTGCACCGCAGCAGAGTCATCGCAACTCAAGTCTTCATCTACCTGACGAAACTGCCAGCCAAAGCGGGCATTGTAATCACTGACCATCGTCAAAATTCCCATGTGAGATTCTCCTTCTCCCATCGCTGCGCGTTCTAAATATTGAGAATACAGCGCGTCTACATCATCCGATGAGAGAAGAACCTTGATAAAGTTTTCGTATTTTCTAGCTGCTGCTATATCAACGTAATTGATCACTTGGAAGATAATATGTTCTTCATCAAGATATAAAGAAACGCTGACTGATTTTGCATGGGAATGGCTGCTATATTTAATCGCATTTTCGAGGAGTTCATTGGCAATGTAGCTCACCGCCGCTTTAATCGTATCTTGGGGGTTATGGCGATCGTCGTCCTCACTTTTGCCGGGGAAAAAAGTGGCGAAGTAATCGCCCAGAAAATCTGCTGACAATCCATAGTTGCGCCAGCGTTTTTGACGGGGCGCGGCGGTTGGAGAAAAATGAATCGTGAGATATTCTTGGCTTGTAACCGAAGGCGTTGTGTATTCTCCATAAGTCTTAGACGTTGACGCTGAAGTCATGATCCTCCAATGACGGGTTGAGTTGAGTGATGGAAGCATAGTGTGACGAGCGTTGGCTTGCCTGGGCATAGCCCGTATCGCCTTCTCAACATTACTCATCTTCAAGCGATTCATCTTCGAACGATTCTTCGAGAGATTGTTGATATTCGTCTATCAACTCAGGCAAGAAGTCGTAACCATCGACGCCAATTTGCTTGAGGAAGTGAGGTCGATTTTTTTGCAAAACTGAGTTAAATAAGTCAGTTCCCATTTGTCCGTGGAGAATGCTGACAATTCCAGCGGGCTGCCGCCACTGGTCAGTATCAATCTGATGTAACAGATACATCCCCACACAACCTGCCACTACGGCTTGTTCGACATTTTCGAGGCTGCGATGGGCTTCTGCCAAGTAAGTAAAGTTGAGCCCTTGAAAAAATAAATCGCCGATCGCACTCGCAATATGCAGTCCCAATTCGAGGGAAGCGATCGCCTCTTCATAGTGGCCTAACACAACCTGGGCAACCCCTAAGCTATTGGCACACAAGGCTTGACTGGGGCGATCGGCTGTTTGCTCTGAGAGCTTCAGCCCTCGCTGAAGGTAGTCCAAAATTCTTTCGTATTGCTCAGGGTCGAGCTGGTTTTCTTCTTGGGCTAACAGCACCTCGCTCGACCCAATGTTGGCAAGGGCATTGGCCTCACCCAGGCGATCGCCCTCCTGTCTTGCGAGGATTAAGGCTCGCTGCCCATTGTCGATCGCCTGTTCATAGTCTTCGACCATGACATAGGTGCGGCTCAGGTGATTGAGATTGGCAATCTCGCAGGGGCGATCGCCCGCTTCTCGGGCAATATCCAGAGCCTCTTCATGAAAGTCTAGGGCCAAGTCATCATCGCCCAACGCTCGTTGAGAGTACCCCAAGAGCGTCAAGATTCGAGCTTTTGATTGAGTATTCGGAGCCTGTCGCAGCGGCTGATCTAAGTATTCAATTGCGATCTGAAGCGTCTCGTCAGACAGCGCCGCAAATAGACCTCCGTAAAGCGGAAAATAGGGCTGCTGGGCAAATCGAGACAAAATCTGAAGCGCCATTTGAAAACAGCCTGACGCAAGCTGCTGCTGGTTTAATTCGATAAATCGATTAGACAGCTGGCTCCAGACTACTGTAAAGGTCAAATATGTGGCGATCGAGAGACGCTTCCCCGCCCTGACATCGTAGGGCTGCTGATCAAACCAGGAAATGAGTCCTAAATTGAGGCGCTGCAAGACTAGCATCAGGGCTGTCCACCGCGACAGACTCATGGGCGATGGAATGCCCTCAGCCGTGACTGTTTGATTGAGGGAAAGATCTTGAAAGATCTGCCGGATAAAATCATCGCTCACGTTTTTGACCCAGCTGCTCCACGGCCCTCGCTGACTAGGAATGCTGCTAAAGCCGATAGAGCGCTGATTTTGTTCAAAAATCCAGCTTACGACATTGCCATCTAGCTCTTGCCAGACCTGCAACCCCTGTCGCAGCCCTGCCGCCAAATCGGCCAGCTCACTCACGTTGGAACTCTCATTTGCTGCATCATCAGGAGCGTCTGATTTTTGATCTAGTAAACGAATCAGCTGTTGCAGTTGCTCACGGGTTAAGATTTGCCCCTGGTTGGGATCAAGAGCCTGCAAAAACTGGGTCAGCCGTTCTTTTTCATCTAATGTGGCTAGTCGCTGCACCAAGTCGAGCAAAAATGTATTCTCTTGATTTTCTTTTTGCAGGCGTTCCCATTCGCTCTGAATGGTCTGTAGCGCTCGCTGTTTTCGGCCTGCCTTGGCTTGCTTCAGTTCATCTTCGACGTTGAGCTGGGTCTGCACGTCATCTAGCCGCTCTTGCAAACACCGCTCAAATATTTCTCCGCTACCGAGTTCAATGCTTTCTTTTAGCATTCGATAGACTTGTGCCTTTGAACGAATTTTTCCCTTGAGCGTGGCAGTGATGATGCGGTCAATCAATTCAAAATGGCGATCGCGCATGACGACAAAACGACAGGGTGAACATTAAGAGCTCCCTTCAGACTAACAAAGGACGAGCACCCAGAAAATTCCTTCTACCTTCTACCTAAGACTTCTTCATGATTCTGGAAACTTTTGGTTGACGGCAGGCCGCCTGCAAGCCCATGACGATAGTCGTGTCAGCAAGAGCCATAATCTTAAAGCGCCACTCATCTCAAAGCTCAGTTCTAAAACGTAACTGTTAAAACGTAACTGCCTATGAAGCCGCTCAACGAAGCCGCTCAACGAAGCCGCTCAACCCGTCACGATGAATCGCAAGCACTGTATGCTAACTGTATGCTAGATGTGCGTTGCGAAATTTCCCGAAAGTGGGTTATTTTTGAGCATCACAAGACCTGCTGATGTTGAAATCTGGGGCAATATGACAAATTATTGGGCGATCGCAATTGGCATCAACCAGTATCAGCGCCTCCAGCCGCTTATGTATGCCCAGCGAGATGCCTGCGCCATTCAGCAGTTTTTGGTGGAAGAGGCTCAGTTTTCAGTCTCCCAATGTCGTTTATTAACCGACACATCGCCTGCCGTAGAAGACCACTCCACTCTTCCGACTCGCGAATCAATTCAGCATTTTGTCGTCCAAATCTGCCAACAGGCCATCCAGCCAGAAGACGTGCTGTGGTTTTTTTGGAGTGGCTATGCCGTGCGGCACCGAGGCCGAGATTATCTGCTGCCTATGGGCGGAGATCCGGCTCAGCCCGTCGCCACAGGCATCCCCATCAGCGAACTCTTTGCAACGCTGCGCACCGCTCCAACTCAAAACGTAGTGGTGCTGCTCGACATGAAACGTTGCAGTGGCACTGTAGACGATAGCTCGGGTCTTGGGGAGCACACCCTTGCCCTTGCAGAAGAACAGAATCTGGCCGTATTTTTGGCCTGCCAGCCCAATCAGTTTTCCCACGAAACTTTAGCGCTGCGACAGGGATTGTTTACCACGGCTTTGCTGGAAGGTCTGCGCAGCTATGGATGCGCTACGTTGGCTCATCTCGCCCAGCATTTGGGCGATCGCCTCCCAGAGCTGAGCCAACAGCACTGGCGACCCCAGCAAGATCCGGCGATCGTGCTCCCGGCAGAGCTGCGCTACCAGCTCATTTTGCCCGGAAAAGTGGCTCCTTCAGACGATCCGCTGCCGCCCCATGTGCCGGGGCTTGATCTGAGCCAGCCTCGACCGTCTGCGCCGCCAACCTTAGAACCCCCCACTCAACTCCCTCCTCAGCCGCCGCCTGTAAATGAGAGCCAGTTGAATGAGAGCCAGTTGGATGAGAGCCAGTTGATGCCATCGCCTCCTGCGCCAGCACCCGCTCCATCTCCGCCTAACCCATCTGTCGAAGCAGAATTAGACCCCGATGCGGGCGAACACTTCTGGGCGACGCTGCTGAAGTGGGGAGGACTGGTGATGGGGCTTCTCTTGGTGGGGGTCTTAATTCGCAACTGGTCGGCTTTGCGAGGGCCTAACTCATCGCCTCAATCGCCCAATGGAGCCAGTGGGGCAGAAGTTATGCCTGCACCAAACGGCATCGAAGATACCGAGATCATTCCTGAAGATCTCGTATTCGACGATGAAGCATCGACAACTGACGACCCCCAAGTTGCGCTTCAACGAGCGAATCAGGCTCTTGCTGCGGGGCTACCTGATGAGGCTCTTCGATGGCTCGACCAGGTACCATCCCTAGCCCAGAATGAGGAATATACCCAGCTGAGAGCTGAAGCCGAGCGGCTCAGCAGCGAGGTCGGCCAAACCAATCGAGCTATTCTCGATGAGGCGATCGCCTCGATGAACCAAACGCGGGAAAACACTCCCGTCAACCAGGCATCTGATTTTCATCGTGCCATCACCCAGGCCAGCCGCATCCAGCCCGGACAGCCCTTATATGAGGAAGCCCAGCAGGCCATTCAGCGCTGGAGTCGCATCATTATCGATTTGGCCGAGGCGCGGGCAAAAACCGGAAACTATGGCGACGCGATCGCCTCTGCCCAACTTGTGCCTCCCAACCAGGCTGAACTCCGCCAAATCGCAGAGCAAAAAATGGCAGAATGGCAAACTCTACTGGCTCAAGAGTCTAGCAATGTTGACGCGATCGCCCAGGCAGAAACGTTGATCCAACCCGGTAATGCATCGTCTTACAGTGATGCGATTGCCCAGCTCCGCAATATTCAGCCCGGACAACCCGGCTACAATCAATCACGGGTTCAAATTGACACTTGGGGACGAGAGATTTTGGCGATCGCCTACGACCGTGCAGCAGCAGACGATTTATACGAAGCCGTCAACGCAGCAGCCCTCGTCCCTGAAGATTCTTCGGTCTATTTAGAAGCGAGAGAGGCGATCGCAGGGTGGCGACAGCAGCTACGCGGAACCTAGCAAAACCTCAGATTTGCTGTTGGGTTCAACCTATCCCCTAGAGCGATCATTCTCGACGGACGCGATTAGCGAGCATTTGCGCCGCTGCCTGAAGCGGATCAACAGCCGTCCAGGCATTGCCATTCCGTTGCTGCACCTCGAAGTGCAAGTGAGGCCCCGTGGAGTTGCCCGTACTGCCCACCCAGCCAATGACGGAACCTTGTTCGACCCAGGTTCCGGCAGGCACGGCTAGCCGCGACATGTGCGCATAAAGGTTGCGCTGCTGCAAGTCTTCATTTTCGATAATGACGGTCAGGCCGTAACCGTTGAGACTGCCACTGGTTTGAACGCGTCCTGGCAGCGCCGCCAAGACTGGGGTTCCTGTAGGCGCACTAAAGTCAACGCCGTGATGGAAGCGACGATTCCCATAAATGGGGTGCGATCGCCATCCAAAGCGTGAAGTAATCGGAGCCGAAACGGGTAGCGGAAAGCTCATTTGCCAGTGGGTCTGCTGACTCGCGGATTGATTCATCCACTCGTAGCCCGATAGGGCTGCAAACGTGACCCCACCGATCTGTTGGCCCAACGTCGGAGGACAGCCCCCAGCTCGCGCGATCGCCGCTCCACCACCCGCAAAAGGCAGACTTGCCGATGAACCTGCCGCTTCGTTCTCGGGTTGATTGATCCCAGGTTGATTGATTCCAGGTTGATTGATTCCAGGTTGATTGATTCCAGGTTGAATTAACCCAGACTGAATCATTTCAGATTGAGCCAGCCTAGATTGATTTACTGGGCGATCGCTCTTATTCGCGTAAATCGAAGGAGCCTGATGCCCAATGCCTGCTAAAAACTCGCCCCCGCTGACAAATTCTTCATCAGCAGAATTTGCCGCCAGAGTAGGTTGCGACTGCCCATCTGCCAACACTGCACCATCACCATCGAGCTGGGCTGAAACAGCTACGCATTCGGTATTGTTGCTGTCAACGTAGGCATTCATTTGAGCCATTAGCCAATCTTGACTCGGCATTTCGCTCGACTGGGGGCGGGTGGCGGCGGCGGCACGCTCCGCCGAAACAAAGGGATAAAAGCGACGATCTTCGACATCGGCGATCGCCTCCATGAGATCGGTGCGCTCGCTCTCCGTCAAAACGGGGTTGTTGGCTAAACGGCGGGCTTCAGTCACGTTTCGGGAACTGAGTTGCTGGTGGGCTGAGTCCACCAAATTTTCGCGAAGTTGCGCCTCACGTTGAGTGCGATCGCGCTCAACAAGCCTTGCTAACGTCTCATCTAACCAAGCCTGAGTCGCTTGAACATTTTCAGGGTTTCTCTCAGAGTTGGAGGGTACTTCCGCAGGGTCAGAGGGCACCGATGGGCTGGATGATTCTGTCGGCATCGCTTGAGACATCACTTGAGCTTGCCGCTCTTCAAAACTCGATGGCAAGGAAGGCGCAGCCTGAGCCAGAAGACGTTCAGCAGATTGCGTATACGACGAATTCACCCGCTCATAGTGAGGAGCACCATGAGGCGATCTTGCATGGGAGACTTCAGAATCATTCTGAACGTCGTTTGAGGAAGGAAGCGACGGTTGATTGTGAGATAGAGGCGTCACCGCCGAGACAGAACGAAAAGGCACCGATTGATTGCCTGCCGTGGCTGCTCTCCCTATGCTGTGGGGCGACCCGGTGGCATCGTTGACCAGAGGACGAGAGACTCGCCCACTAGAACCTGCGATAAATTCGCGGGGCGACGCAGCCTCAGGAGAAACAATCGTCTTCGTTTGGGCGTCTATACGCACAAGCTGACGGGCTTCAGACGGAAGCGTGTCGGCTTGACTGTCTCCCTCAGGGGGCGGAGGTTGAGGAACAGACTGTGCTGCGGCAGCAATGGGTTCTAGAGCAGCGGATGTCAACACCGCCGTTGACAAGAGCTGGCCCGTTGGTTTGAGGAAACGCTTCATACAGATTCGGGAGAGTGAGGACGCAGGCAGTTTCACCAGACACTACAGGCGAGGTGTTTGACGATCAGGATAGAAAGGGGACTTAAGGTTCTTGTAATTTTTGCGTATTTATATGGGTATCTTTTTTGTAAGTTAGTGTCTTTTCATTTCTTCGACGGATTTTCTAACCGCAGAATTTGACCTAAAAGAATTTGACCGAAAGGAGAATAGCAATGACTCCATCTAAAAAAGAACTTGCAGAACTATCTCTCACCGATCATTTCATCCCCATTCCACCGCCCGATCGCACGGGTCTCAATCATCCGGGGCAAGGTTCTGTCGTTCGAGGAAGAACCCAAAAACCTGGAGAGATCTCAAGACTTTCTGGGCTATGCCAGTTTAATTTCTTACCTAAGCGACAAGACTCTAGATACAAATCTGTGTTTAGAGTGAAAGAGAATGGGCATAGTAACGGCTTCAGTTTTTTCTTCTCTACTTTCAAATCTACTTTCAAATCTTTCTTTTTCTTACGTGATGTTATGAACGTCTGCCGTATTCCTGTTGTATTGTTTCTCACCGTTGCAGCGTCAGGCTGTATGTCATCGCCCATGGGCGATCGCGCCCTCGTTGATGACTCCCTACCCGCAGCCGCAGCATCTACACCCTCGACCTTAGATAGTGAAATAGACGGTGAAATAGGCGCAGTACAAGACACTCGCATCACAGCCCAAGATTCAGAAGAGTCAGAGCCGATTATGCCTGCTCTTTTAAGATTTCTCGATAACCATGGAGCGAGTTCTCAGGAGACCGAGTATTTGGTGGAGTACGTCGATCTGAATGAAGACGGTATTGATGAAGCTCTCGTGCTGTTCTCTGGTGAGTATTGGTGCGGCACAGGCGGATGCAATATGGCGGTGTTTGAAGGCACGGCTGAAGGATATGCCTTGGTCTCTAACCTATCGCTAGTCAATGCGCCTGTATGGGTTAGCTCGGATCGTTCGAGTGGGTGGCATGACTTGATTGTGGCTGTAAGCGGTGGCGGCATTGAGCCGAAGCATGTCGCCCTTCAGTTTAATGGTTCTCGATATCCCGTTAACCCTTCTCTAGAGCGATCGGTAGAACCCGATCTAAGCAGCCAAACTCTGTTTCGATCGCTGAACTTTAAGAGTATTCCAACGCTTGAGTCAGTGTCTTTGGTGCTCCACAAGCAATCTTAAAAGCCAATTCCGTGAACAAAAGCCAATCTTGTGAACTGTCTTCTACGGAACTCCAGAGAATTTTGATCGCTCACGCCCCCATCTGATAGTGCCATAGATATAATGAGAGGAACAGAATAGGGTGCATAGGTTACGGATTGGTTCAAACTCCATCCAATATTGCCTTCATATCTAATGTTCACGGATTTCTTCTACGCTGAACTGCCCGTTCTTGAACATTTCTGGGATGTCAGTCATTCCTACAACTTCACTGACGTTCCGCGCGACTGGTACATTCTCATTACTGATGTAGTCGGTTCGACTGAGGCGATCGCCAACGGTCGCTACAAGTCTGTCACGCTTTTAGGCGCTTGCTCCATTGCAGCCGTCTTAAACCTGACGACATCTATCGATCTTCCCTTTGTCTTTGGCGGCGACGGGGCAACGCTGCTGGTTCCTCCATCACTCTTAAATTCGGCTCGCGGTGCGCTTTCAGGTCTACGGCGCATCGCCCACGAAGAATTTGGCTTAGACTTACGAGTCGGAGTCGTTCCTGTGGTGACGGTGCTCGATCAGCAATATGCCGTCAAAATCGCCAAGGTGAAAGTGTCAAAGCACTATCATCAAGCCAATTTTTGGGGAGGTGGGCTGCTGTATGCGACGACTCTAGTTAAAGATCCTAGCCCAAAGAATCCCTATCAGTTTAAGAACTGGCCTCCAGTTGAGCCTAATCTGTCAGGACTAGAATGCCGATGGCAAGATATTCGAAATGAATCAGGCCAAGTGGTGAGCTTAATCGTCACGGCCTTGCCAAGTCATGCACAACCCGAAGATCAAGTGTATGAAGATGTTTTCAATACTCTCCACTCGATTTATGGAACCGCAGACTATAATCCCATTAGTCCAAAGCACTTGCGCCTATCGTTTAATCCAAAAAAACTTTTACCAGAAACACAGATGCGATCGCCAGTCTCCCAGGGCGGTCACAAGGCTCGGTATTGGATCTTGATTTGGCTGCAAAATCTTTTGGGCTGGATGCTGATGCGTTGGAATCTTAATATCGGAGGCACCGATTGGGGTAGCTATAAAGATGGCCTTGTCAATACCTCCGATTACCAGAAGTTTGACGATATGCTGCGTATGGTCATTGCCAGCAAGCCAGAGCAAACCCAGCAGCTCTTGGAATATCTTGAAGCGAAGTTTCGCACTGGGAATCTGGCCTACGGGATTCACATTTCAGATCGGGCATTACTAACTTGCCTCGTCTACGAGCGCAACGGACGCCAGATCCACTTTGTTGATGGAGCAGACGGAGGGTATACCCTAGCGGCGCGATCGCTGAAACAGCAGCTTCACCGCAAAGCCCAAAATTGGAGAAGCTACAGTGCTCTGGCTCAGAGTTGGAAACATCGAGCACGGCCTGTGTCTAAATCTTGACCAGGATCTTCAACGGCTTCGATGACTCAACTTCGCCACATAAAGCACAATTCCCACTTGGCATTATCGATAGAGTGAGCGGTAATAGAGTGAGCAGTAAGATTTGCATGACGACCTCTCGACTCACATCTGCTAATCCAATCGCCCAATTGACTATGTTAAGTAGGTAACCCTAAATAAATGATGTCGTAGGGTGCCGTTAGGCGTAGCCGTAACGCACCACTCTATAAGGATTTGATGCGTTACGCTGTCGCTAACACATCCTACGAATAATTAAGATCACCTACTTATCAGCTTCAAACTCTGCTTAATAGACCGCCCAAACACTGTGGCGATCGCAAAATTTCTCGCTTCCAAATCAGGATTGCTCTACACAATCTGATTGCTGTGCATCTTGCTTTATCTATGGCCTCTACCTCTCACTCATCAACATCATCTGCATTAGACTCCTTCGAAGTAGTGGCTCCTCCATCCACGCCAGAGTTCAGCTCTGAACACCGTTCAAGCCCCTACTCTGACCTGCCGCTGCCGTTGGGGCGAGTGGTCGCCGAATACCGAATTGAGGCTGCAACGGCGATCGCCTATTCCGTTAAAGCCGGACAGTATATTCAGATCATTGATGTTGCAGGTAGCCAGTGTTCTGATTTTCTAGCCTTCGCAGGAGAAGATCACGAAGAAGAGCTAGACGGCACCGTGACCCGCACCTTAAATGGCGTGGCGGTGCCCCAAGCTGGACTTCACGGCAAATATTTTTCTCAGACCATGACGCCCCTCGTGGAGGTGATACAAGATACCTGCGGTCGTCACGACAGCTTTATGCTGGCCTGCACCGATCGCTACTACGAAGATGCGGGCTATCCGGGACATGCGAGCTGTAGCGCCAACTTCAACGTGGCTCTCGCGCCCTATGGCATTGCCCCTCGATTGGGCTGGCCTGCGGTGAATTTTTTCTTTAACACGGCTGTCGATGAGACGGGGGCGATCGCCTCAGGAGAAGCCTGGTCGCGTCCGGGAGACTATGTTTTGCTGCGCGCCCATCAAGATTTGCTCTGCGGCAGTTCGGCCTGTCCTGACGACATTGATCCGGCCAATGGCTGGCATCCAACTCCGATTCATATCCGAATTTACGACGCCGCAGAATCCTTTCCGAAAGCCATCGGACGACGAGCCGGACTAGATTTTCCGCTGCGTCTGACCCAAGACAGCGCCTTTACGCCCAGCATCCGCAAGCTGACGCAATATCTGGCTGAATACAACAGCTTTTGGGTGCCCCAAAGCTTTACCCATAGTGGCGATCATGCAGAATATTGGGCGCTGCGACAGCGGGTAGCGCTGATGGATCTCTCAGCTTTGCGCAAGTTTGAGGTGACGGGAACGGATGCCCTAGAGCTGTTGCAGTGGGCGTTTTCGCGCAATGTGGAAAAGCTGGTCGTGGGTCAGTCGGCCTATGGCTGTTTGCTCAATCCCCACGGCGGCATTATCGACGATGGCTTGGTCTTCCATTTGGGAGACGACCACTATCGCTACGTCGGCAACTGCGACACCGATGAAGGCTGGCTGCGGCGAGTCGCGGCAGAGCACAAGTTAAACGTATCCGTGGAAAATGTCAGCGATCGCCACCACAACGTTGCCCTCCAGGGGCCTCTGTCTCGCGAGATGCTCGCGCCCCTCGTCGAGCTGGATGACGGCTTTGGCTTCACGAGTCTGGATGAGATGAAATATTTCCGCTGCGCTACGGGGCAAGTCAGCGGCATTCCGGCCTTGATTTCGCGCACGGGCTACACCGGAGAATTAGGCTTTGAACTGTTTGTCCATCCCGACCACGGCACAGCGCTTTGGGATGTGCTGATGCAGGCAGGCCAACCCTACGGCATTTCGCCCTTGGGAATGCTGGCCTTAGATCGAGCCCGCATCGAAGCCGGACTGCTGATGTCGGGGCGAGAATTTGACGACCTCACCTCGCCCTACCAAGCGGGTATCGGCTGGACGGTAGCGATGAAAACGAAAGAAGAATTTATCGGACGAGCCGCCTTGGAACAGCTCCAGCGGCGATCGCCACGAGTAGCAGTAGGGCTAACGCTAGAGAGCAACGAGGTCGCCTGCGGCGGCCAGTGCGTTCACCCCATTGGCGAACATTGGCGAGTGGGGCAGGTCACCAGCGGCACGTTTTCCCCGATTCTCAACCGCAGCATTGCCATGGCTCAAGTGGCTCCCGAATATGCCGAGCCTGGAACGATTCTCGAAGTCGGCTTCATGGATGGCCTCAAGCGCCGTATTCGCGCCACTGTCGGCCCTCTTTCGCCCTATGATCCCACCAAGAGCCGCGCCCGGAGCTAGCCATGACTGTGTTAAACCTCTCCCAGCATTTGATCGTGAATCCCCAAGACAGGGTGCTTTGGGATTTTGCAGGTATCGATGGACAGTGGGTGGCTCGTCACCTGTTTGGAGACATTGCCGTTCAGATTGCGCCCTTTCAGTCTGCATCAGTGGTGCTCCCAGAGCGACCCAGTCCAGAAGTCTGTGGCTCTCTGCTGAGACTATGCGAAGCCAACTACCGGGTCGAGTTGCCTGCCGCCATCGATCTCAGCAGAATCGTCGGCATGTTGAAGGCAAAAGTCTGGATCAAGGTCAGTTCACTTACTCCGGTCAAAGGCAGCGCTGGCTCAGCACGATCGCTCGAGGCTCAACCCGACGCTAAAGGGCGAATGGCAATGTTGATAGTGCCTGACGAGTGGGGCTGCACCCACATTCCTCGCCTCGCGACTACAAAACCTCTCTACTCGCTTCACCCTCTGCCTCTAGAGCGTGCTGCCCCTGCCCGCATTGACGATAAGGCCGTGCTGATTTGGCGACACCAGTGGAATGGAAAGTCGTGCTTCCAAATTCAAACCGCTGAAAAAGACAAAGAGGCGATCGCCACTATCTTGGGCGATCGCCTCGATTAACGCACTCGACCTAACGCCGCAGCGTTAGACCAGAGAGTTTTTTGAGATCAGGATTCAGCTTCCGCTGCCTCACGAGCCTTTGCTGCCTCATCCGGATGAATGTTGAGACGCGTCAGGTTGATTCGACCTTTGTTGTCAATCTCCCGCACTTTGACGACGACATCGTCGCCCACAGCCAGCTCATCTTCCACCTTGCCGACCCGATAGTCTGCAATTTGGGAAATGTGAACCATGCCTTCCTTACCGGGCAGCACTTCCACAAACGCCCCAATGGGAATGATGCGCGTCACGCGACCTGCGTAGACATCGCCTGCCGATAGCTTGCGAGTCATGCCCTCAATGATGCTGCGAGCCTTCTTCGCTTTCTCGCCATCGATAGCGGAGACAGTGACCAGACCGCTGTCTTCGATGTCAACCTTGGCTCCCGTCTGCTCGGTAATCCCCTTAATGGTTTTACCGCCAGGGCCAATCACCAGACCAATCAGATCTGGGTCGATCTGGATCGTCAGCAAGCGCGGTGCAAAAGGAGACAAGTCTTCGCGGGGCTTGTCGATGGTTGCAACCATTTTTTCAAGGATATGCATCCGGGCGGGTCGAGCCTGGTTAATGGCATCAGCCACGATAGACATCGGCAAACCGCTGATTTTCATATCCATCTGGAGGGCTGTGATGCCCTTGTCGGTGCCCGCGACTTTGAAGTCCATGTCGCCAAGGAAGTCTTCAATGCCCTGAATGTCCGTCAAAATCCGGACTTCATCGCCTTCTTTGATCAGACCCATGGCTGCGCCGCTGACGGGCTTCGAAATTGGTACCCCTGCATCCATCAAGGCCAACGTCGAACCACAGACTGACCCCATTGAGGTCGAGCCATTAGACGACAGCACCTCTGAGACCACTCGGATCACATAAGGAAATTCTTCCTTAGGAGGCAACACTGGCATCAGCGCTCGTTCGGCCAAGGCACCATGACCGATTTCGCGACGACCGGGCGATCGCATCGGTCTTGTTTCTCCCACAGAGTAAGGGGGGAAATTGTAGTGATGCAGATAGCGCTTTGACTCGTCGGGGTGCAGGTCGTCCATGTCTTGGGCGTCGCCCGGTGTTCCCAGCGTCACCACAGACAATACCTGGGTCAAGCCCCGTTGAAATAGCCCCGTGCCGTGAACCCGCTGCGGCAAGACGCCTGTTTGACACTTGATTGGGCGCACCTCATCAAGCTTACGGCCATCAACCCGCACTTTATCTTCTACAATCTGCTGACGCATGAATTTCTTCGTCACAGATTTGAACACCTTGCCCAGCGCCTTGGCATTCCCCGCGACGGCAGCAGCAATCGGGTCGTCTTCAGGCTTTTGGGCGATCGCCTCGGCAATAGAAGCCTTCACCTCGTCTAGCGCCTCGTCGCGCTGCCCCTTGGTGTAGTCAAAATGAGCCAAAATCTTCTTGACTGGCTCAGATGCTTGCTCTTGGACAAAGTTTTCCAGCGTGGAGTCGATCTCTGGTGCTGGCTCTGTGACCATCTCAATGCCCAAGTCGCTGAGAATGTCGCGCTGAGACTGAATCAAATCGCGCACCACCTCATAGCCAAAGTCAATGGCTTCGATGATGTCTTGCTCAGGCAACTGATTAGCCCCAGCTTCAACCATGATGATGCCTTCAGGTGAGCCTGCAACGACTAAATCTAAGTCACCCTCTTCAATTTCTTTGTAAGTAGGGTTGATGATGAAGTCATCGCCGACTAAGCCAACACGCACTGCCGCCATTGGCCCATTAAAGGGGATCTGGGCAATCAGCGTTGCCAAAGAAGCTCCAATCACTGCGAGCATATCGGGGGGAACCCGCTCATCCATCGATAGCGTGGTCGCCACAATCTGAATGTCGTCTCGCATCCACTGGGGAAACAGCGGGCGCATGGGGCGATCGATGAGGCGACTCGTCAGGGTTGCCTTTTCAGGAGGCCGTCCTTCGCGACGCAGAAACCCTCCGGGAATCCGTCCTGCTGCGTATAATCTCTCTTCGTAATCGACCAACAAAGGCAAAAAGTCAATGCCTTCTCGTCCGGCTGCTCGCGTAGATGCAACCAAAACTGCTGTGTTTTCGGCTTTAACCAAAACCGAACCCCCAGCTTGGGGTGCCAGCAAACCAAACTGAAGCTGAATATTCCGCCCATCGACGGATATCAGCTTTTCTACATCCTCTAGCATGAAGTGCTACTTCCTTTGTTCATTTCCTTTTATTCTTCTTGACGCAATCGTAGCACTGATATAACCGTATTGTTTGGGGTGCAACCTTTCGCAAGGGACTGTTCTGGAAGAACATTAAGGGGCAATTCTATAGGAATTATTCTATGGGAATCATGGGAATCAATTGACTTAAACGCATTTAACATTTCCTTCAACGCATAAAAAATAAGGGAAGTACTCCGCAAAGTACTTCCCTGACTTTAAATCCACTCAATTTAAGCGCACCCAGCAAATCGCAGATGCGAATGGCAAGCAACGACTTTATCCGCTTAGCAGTAAATGCAAGCTAGTGAAAACTGTCGTGCCGACAGCCTTAGAAAGAGGATTTTCCTCCAGCCCAACGTTCTGAATTGACCTTGGGCTGAACCAAAATATGACCGGCGATCGCCACCAGGTCATCTTCAGACAAGTTCTTCATCTTTGGGTAAATATCAGCGCTCCTGGTAGCTGGATGAACTTCAGAAATTTCCGTCTCACCATCATAGGTTGTGGGATTTTTCATGAAGTCTACCAAAGCTGCGATATTGTTGCGGGAAGGAAATGCACCAGCAAGTGACTCAGGACTGAGGTCAACATTGGGATTGGTGCGTGAACCGCCGCTTAGGTGACAAGTTGCACAGGTGTCGTTAAATAACCGCTTACCTGAAGCTACTTGCCCAACACTCAATACGATGGTGTCACCCTCATCGTTGAGGGGCACGGTACGTACAGATTCATCAAGTTCAACAGCACTTGCAGACCCTATGAAGGATTGAAAGGCAAAGAAGACGGCGATCGCAACAAGCAAAAAATATCGTTTCAACATGGTTCTCCTTGACATGGCTCAGTGACCAACAGCTCACCCCTGCAACCTGAATCAGTTGAAAGGTCAGCCAAGCCCCCTTAAAACTATTTTTCCGTTCAAACTTAGAGGTCTGAAGTCAGAAATCAAATCTCATAAATCTAATTGAACATCATGCCACTGAATGGGCTCATTCCCAAGCAATCTACGTCACACAGCCTCATAAAAGCTTAATATTTTGTCACAAAGCTTTAGTCTCGCCACCGCTTTATCATGGTGTGAAGACCTCAACTCTGCTCGACCCAACAAGAACAAGGACTCATTTTTTATGGCTCTAGAACCTGGTGATCAGGCTCCAGAATTCAGTTTGCCTGATGGCGATGGCAACCTCGTTAACCTATCAGACTTTCGCGGTCAGCGTGTGGTGCTGTATTTTTACCCCCGCGACAACACTCCGGGCTGTACCAAAGAAGCCTGTAGCTTTCGAGATGCCTATGTCAGCTATCAAAATCAGCAGGTAGCCGTGTTTGGTGTCAGCACCGACGACGCTAAATCTCACACCAAGTTCACTACGAAGCATCAGCTTCCCTTTCCCTTGTTGACCGATGCCGATGGCAGCATGGCGGCTAGCTATGACAGCTACGGGCTGAAAAAGTTTATGGGCAAAGAATTTATGGGCATCTTCCGCACCACGTTTATCATTAGCCCCGATGGCAAAGTTGAGAAAATTTACAAAAAGGTGAAGCCGGAAGCCCACGCCGAGCAGGTGCTTGAAGATTTAGCGGCGTTGTCAAGCTGATTTAAGCTAGAGGCGTAGCCAGATGGCCGATTCGCCTTACTGAAAATTGCTGTCACTTCAGATAACATCTTCGTCTCGCAATCAACGTCTCCCGTGCTTTGACTTGGGTATGGTTGGCGTCACCAGCACCTTAAGCACCTTAGACAGAGCCACGCAGATAGAGTCATGCAGACAGAAGGAACTGACACCAATGAGGCACCGATAATTGGGGGCGATAATTGGGGGCGATCGCCCTCCCCATACTGACCGCCTTTAAGACACAATCAAACTCTGCGTGCCCCAGGTGTCTGACTCGACGACTCAACCTGACCTCGGCTATAAGAGAACAGTCACTGAGTCTTCAGGTTGCACTGCCTCTTCAAACACAGCAGCAGTAAGAAGCAATTATTTAGGATTGGATAGGTTTCTATGGGTCAGTTATGGCATTTTTTGCAGTCTGCCATTGGTCTTGTCTTACGCCATCCCGTAACCGGGACGAGCATCATCCCCGTGTTACCCGACGGTCGTATCGTTTTGATTAGGCGGCGAGATACCGGGCAATGGGGCGTTCCGGGGGGCATGGTGAATTGGAGAGAAGATATCGAGACGACCGTCAAGCGCGAGTTGACCGAGGAGACTGGGCTAGAGCTGAAAACGATTAAACGATTAGTCGGAGTCTATTCTGACCCCGATCGAGATCCGCGATTTCACTCCATTTGCATCGTGGTCGAAGCTGAGGTAGACGGAGACTTAGGCGTTCAAGACACCCTAGAGATTCGGGATGTGCAAGCGTTTCCCCCGTCTGAAATTGACATCGATCATCTCTCCCATGACCACAGTCAGCAAATGCGAGATTATTTGAGTGGGCTGACAACGCTAGCCTAGACATCCCTCTATCCAGTAGATTCTTAAGTATCGGCTCCACGTCTCGTCAATGCTTACGCGGATTTCACCCTTTATCTGTGCTCAACAGCAAGTGTAGAGTGATTCTCCGACCATGAGTGGGGCGGTTATGGGGGCGATCGCCCAGGTCTGTCTTCAGCTCCAAGGATGAATCTACTCGTTAGCAACTCACGCATTCGTCTCTCCCATGGGCAACTCTTTTGGCAAGAAGTCGGCCATGGGAAAACCCTCGTCTTTTTGCATGGCTCGTGGTGGACAGGAGAGCAATGGGGCAACGTTGTGCCCTTGCTCAGCCCCCATCATCATTGTCTGATGCCCGATTTGCTGGGGTTTGGAGAATCAGGTCAGCCCCAGGGACATAGCTCTATTGCGATACAGGTCGAGACTCTGGCTGAGTTTTTGACTTTTTTGAGAATCAGTGACTGTATTTTAGTCGGACATAGCATAGGAGCCTGGGTTGCGGCGGCCTATGCCTTAGAACACCCCGAGCACGTAAAAGGGCTCGTGCTGTTGTCGCCTGAAGGCGTCGATGCCCCAGGGCTTAAAAAACGATGGCAGGGCTATGGCCTATGGTCGAGTCCAGTGCCGCTGGTGGGGTGGGCATTGCGATCGCTCCATTCTCTAGCACGGCTGTTTGGCAAAGGGCAGGCGCTGCAAACGGCCCTGCGGCATCGGCGCTATTTACGATCGGCTCCTGAAGCCTGCCGCTTGCTGTTTCGGCGGCGGCGGTCTGAGATCAAGGCAGAACTGTTGGGCGATCGCCTCTCGGCATTGGCCTGTCCCCTAGAGCTGGTCAAAGGGGAACAAGATGATGACGTGGCGATCGCTCTGATCTACGCCTATGCAGAGGCCGCTCATGCCTCGATCTCATCTATCCCCGGTGATACAGGCAAAATAGAGCCCTGGCTGTATGCGTCTGACTCCCATGGCGGATCGAGCCAAGGTCGGTCAAGGCCAACAGAACTCAACTCTATCTCGACGATTCAGAAAAAGAGAGGCCAGAAAACGAGAGGCAAATCTAATCAACAATCCGGCATTCGACGAGGGACGCGCGATCGTTCGCCCCTCAAGGCTCTCTTAAAGAAAGCAGGATTCACCGTGGCGCAACGGCCATCAAAGCCATTGCCAGTCAACCCGGCAAATGATCGATCACAGCTCCAGACAGAGGCTGTTGCGTCTAGCAAGCTCAATGGCGCGATCGCCTATGTCATCAAAGACTTCATTGACCATCATCGTCTCTGACCCTTTCGTCTTTCAGGTCTAGCATTGGAGATCTGATTCAGTCCATTGCCTCTTTTTGCACTTCAGCGCACCCCACGATGGATGACAGTTCGATAATCTGGACAGCACTATTGTCACATCCGGTTTTGTCCTTGGGATATATGCCTGTGATTGTCCACGATGAAATAGGAGCACCGACAGCGTTGGTCGCACCACTCCTCGCCCAAGCGGCTCCAGTGCTCGGCAACATCTGGATTGACCTCTCCATGCTCATCGTGATGCTGGTGCTGTCTGCCTTCTTCTCTGGTTCAGAAACCGCCATCACCGCCCTTGACAACCTCAAGTTGCGAGCACTGATGAAAGAGCAAGGAGACCCCGGCGGCATGTTTGCCCTCGTGCTCACTCGCCGCACCCGCTTCATCACTACGCTGTTGATCGGCAATAATCTAGCCAATAATTTTTTGGCTATTCTGACCAGTAATCTGTTTGCGTTGTGGTTAGGCAGCGCATCGATCGGCATCGCTACCGCTGTTGCCACGTTTTTGCTGCTGATCTTTGGCGAAATCACGCCTAAATCTCTCGCAATCAGCAACGTCATGGCCGTATTTCGAGTCATCGTGCGTCCGATTTATGTTCTCTCGCGGGTGCTGACCTGGTTAGGTATTACGACGTTTATGGAGGCGATCGCCCAAACCGCGATTCGTTTATTTAGCAGCAGCAACGTGCCAGAGGAAGAATCAGTCAAAGACTTGCAGCTGATGATCGAGGTGCTGGGAGGCAAGGGACACCTCGATCTGATCAAGCACCAACTGCTCAACAAAACCCTCATGCTCGATAATCTCAAGGCTCATGATGTCTTGAAATCGCGGGTTGCCATGCAGACCATTAGTCACGAAGCCAGCCTCAACGACCTGGTGAAGCTGTGTCTTGATACCGGGTTTTCTCGCATCCCGGTGCAGGAAGAATCTAAAGATCGAATTGTCGGAGTCGTGCATCTCAAGCGGGCTCTTAGAGAACTGCAAACGCTAAACCTAGAGGGCCAGAGCGATGGCTCAGTGCTGCGAGCCGTTGACCCCCCTGTCTACGTGCCCGAAACCAAGCGCGTCGCCAGCTTGCTGAAAGAAATGCTGCAACAGCGCCTGCATTTGGCGATCGTGGTCGATGAATATGGCGGCACCGTGGGGCTAATCACGTTAGAAGACATTCTCGAAGAGCTGGTGGGCGAAATTTATGACGAGAGTGATTATCCGTCTCAGCGCAAGGCACCCCTTACGGGCAGTCGGTTTCGCCGTTTTCGCGGGTAGGGCGATCGGCCAAAACAGCTCCTCTCATTGGGCTCTCATTGGGCATAGAGAATTGCTGCGCTACTCTGGGTATGGCATTGAATATCTAAAACACGGCAGGACTTTTTCGTATGTACGTTCCAGTATGGCCTGGTGATCCGTTTCCCCTCGGTGCAACGTGGGATGGTAAGGGGACTAACTTTGCCATCTATAGCGAAAATGCTACCCAGGTAGAACTTTGCCTTTTCGACTCCGACAATCAAGAAACACGCGTTCTGCTCGAAGAAGTCAGTAACTACGTATGGCATAGCTATCTCCCCGGCATTGCTCCTGGTCAGCGCTACGGATTTAGAGTCTCCGGCCCCTATGAGCCCGATCAAGGGCTACGATTCAATCCCCATAAATTGCTGATCGATCCCTACGCTAAAGCCATAGACGGCATTATTCAATATGGGGAGGAGATCTTTGGCTATCCCTTAGATGGTGAAGATCTCGACTTAGCCTATGACGACACCGACGATGTCCACCTGATTCCCAAAGCCGTGGTCGTTGATCCCACCTTTGACTGGGAGGGAGATACGCTGCTCCGCATTCCCGAACATGACACCGTTATCTACGAGATGCATGTTAAGGGCTTCACTCAGCTTCATCCCGATGTTCCGCCTGAGATTCGCGGCACTTACGAAGGGCTAGGGCATCCGGCGGCGATCGCCTATCTCCAGTCTCTTGGCATTACGGCTGTCGAGCTGATGCCCGTCCACCATTTTCTCACCTACCCTGGTCATCTCGTTGAAGCTGGCCTCAGCAACTATTGGGGCTATGACTCCATCTGCTATTTCGCCCTCTATTCCAACTACTGCGCCACCCAAAACCCTGAAGCTCAGGTACAAGAATTTAAATCGATGGTGAAAGCCCTCCATGCAGGCGGCATTGAGGTCATCCTTGATGTTGTCTACAACCATACGGGCGAAGGCAACCATCTGGGGCCTACCCTGTCTCTGCGCGGCATCGACAACCCCACCTATTACCGTTTAGTGGAAGACGATCCGCACTACTACATGGACTTTACGGGCTGCGGCAACTCGCTCAATGTCAGCCATCCCCAAGTGCTCAAGCTGATTATGGACAGTCTGCGCTACTGGGTCACCGAGATGCATGTTGATGGCTTCCGCTTTGACCTGGCCTCAGCTCTCGCCAGAGAACTCTATGAAGTCGATAGTCTGGCGGCCTTTTTTGACATCATCCACCAAGATCCGGTGTTGTCTAGCGTCAAGCTCATCGCCGAACCCTGGGACATTGCCGACGGTGGCTACCAGGTCGGCAAATTTCCCTTGCTCTGGTCAGAATGGAATGGCAAATATCGAGATACCGTGCGCGACTACTGGCGCGGCATTGACGGCAGTTTGGCCGAGTTTGCCTACCGTTTGACAGGCAGTTCTGATTTATATGAGTCCAACGGACGCCGCCCCAGCGCCAGCATTAATTTCATCACCGCCCACGATGGCTTCCCCTTGAATGATTTGGTCAGCTACAACGAAAAGCACAACGAGGCCAACGGCGAAGATAACCGCGATGGCGAAAGCTACAACCGCTCCTGGAATTGTGGAGAGGAAGGCGAAACGGATGACCCCGACATCCTACAGTTGCGCCAGCGACAGCGCCGTAACTTTTTGGCCACCCTGTTTCTCTCTCAGGGGGTGCCGATGCTGGTCAGCGGAGACGAAATGGGCCGCACCCAAAAAGGCAACAACAATGTCTACTGTCAAGATAATGAGCTGGCTTGGCTAGATTGGGAGTTGCCGCAAGCAAATGCCGACCTGCTTGACTTTACTCGTCGCCTCATCTACTTTCGTCGCAAGCATCCTGTGTTTCGCCGCCGCAAGTGGTTTCAAGGACAGGCCATTTATGGCTCTCAGGTGAGCGACTTGGGCTGGTATACCCCCGATGGCGAAGAAGTCTCAGAAGAGCAGTGGCTCGACGGCTCCAGTAAAGAAATTACAGTCTTCATTAATGGGGAAGAAATTCCGGCGCGGGGCAAGCAGGGCGAGCGATTGATGGATGACAGCTTCTTGATGTTGTTTAATGCTCACCATGAACCTGTTGAGTTCATGATTCCTGAGAGCCTCAGCCAGCGAGAATGGGTCGTCATCATGGACACGACCCAACCCTCTTTTGTCGAAGATGGGCCAGTCTACCAGGGGCATACCTCTGTCACGGTCGATGAGCGATCGCTGATTATGCTCCAGCGTCGTTAGTGGCGAGAGCGTCAGTGGCGAGAGCAGGTGACTTAAGATCGCTAGGCTTCTATGACCGCACCATCGAGGTAGGCAGGCTTACCCGTTGCGCTAAAGATGACATATCCCCGCTCTTGCACCGCTCGATGAGAGCCATCTTGATGGAGCAGCCGATAGCTAACGCTGTAAGGCTGGCGAGTGGCGATCGCCGCTTGAATGACGGTTGCCGTCTGTTGGCGATCGTCAGGATGGATCAGTGTATTCCAGTCACAGCTTCGCTTGACCAACTCGGCAGAGGTATGGCCTGTCAAGTGTTCAACCGTTTCATTGACAAAAATAATCGTGCGTTCAGGCCCATACTGGCTGCGATAAAGACAGGCTCCTACTCCATGAATAATGGCCTGAGTAATCTGATAAGTGTCAGCAACATGCTGGAAAGACTGAGAAGGCCCGGTCGCATCAGGCGGTGGTGCCGATAGCTGACGACTCATTTCTCTCTGAAGATTTATATTCTGTTCTTCAAGGCGCTGCTTCAAGTTCCGAATATTGAGCTGATGGTGAACCCGAGCCAACACCTCACCGATCTGAAACGGCTTGGTAATGTAATCTGCTCCCCCGATCTCGAAGGCTTTGATTTTATCGTTCACATCATCACTGGCGCTCAAAAACAAAATTGGGACATCTTGAATCCGGTGAGAAGCCTTCAGTTTTTCACAGACCGCATGACCATCTAAGCCTGCCATCCGCAGATCAAGCAAAATCACGTCGGGCGATATGTTTTGCACCGCAGAGAGCGCCATCGCTCCATTGGCAGCGCAGCGTACGTCATAGCCCTGATTTTGGAAGGCTGCAGTCAACAGCCTCAGATTATCGGGGACATCGTCTACCACTAAAATCGTGCCTTGATGTTCGACGGTCTTATACTTAAAGCCCAAAATCCAAAAAATTCGATCTTCCAGCTCGGCAATATTTTTTCGATTGGCACCGACCTGATTGCTCAAGCTTTGGTGATAAGCCGTCAGCTTTTCTAGTTTCAGCTCAGTCGCACTGAGCTCTACTGGTTCAAGGTAAAGACTGTTCAGCACTGCGTTGAGATCGCTCAACACATCGGCTTGCAAGGCGGCTCCGGTTGCAATCACTGACTGAAGCCGATCTAGATTTTGGCGAATGAGGCGACGAATGTAATAAGCAGTCGTAAGTGTGAGGGGCATTCATAACTCCCGACAAATGAGGCTAATCTGAAGGCTAAACGGCACTTGAGCGTCTTGTTGGATGTCTTTGGTTATAACTTCATTCATACTTTTACACGCAGCCGTTGCACAATCCGGAGCACCCACACGGCTTCATCGTGAGTCTATTAGGTCTACATTCAAAGATACTCTTCCATCTCCATCTGTTACAACCTCAGCCCGATCGCTCACCAGACCCTAAAGAAGTTGTTAGACTCTGAGTGATTTCGTGTGATGCGATCGCTGTCAGAAGAGTGAGAGATCTCCATGCTTGAACATGATGTGTTGATTGTGGGTGGTGGCTTGGCGGGTTCCCGTGCTGCTGTAGAAATTGCCCGGACGAACCCAGCCTTAAACGTCGCGGTTGTGGCCAAGACCCATCCCATCCGATCGCACTCTGTGGCGGCTCAGGGGGGCATCGCCGCTACCCTCAAAAATGTTGACGATAAAGATACATGGGAAGCCCATGCCTTCGATACGGTCAAGGGTTCAGATTATTTGGCCGATCAGGATGCCGTTGAGATTCTGACTCGCGAAGCTCCAGATGTGGTGATTGATCTGGAGCACATGGGCGTTTTGTTTTCGCGCTTATCTGACGGACGCATTGCCCAGCGAGCCTTTGGGGGTCACTCCCATAAGCGCACCTGTTATGCCGCCGACAAGACGGGTCATGCAATTTTGCACGAGCTAGTCAACAATCTGCGCCGCTATGGCGTCACCATTTACGACGAATGGTACGTCATGCGCCTGATCACCGAAGAAGGGCAGGCGAAAGGGGTGGTTATGTACCGGATTCGCGACGGCCATCTAGAGGTCGTGCGGGCGAAGGTCATCATGTTTGCGACTGGGGGGTATGGGCGAGTCTACAACACCACCTCCAACGATTTTGCTTCTACGGGAGACGGTCTAGCCATGGTTGCTGCCGTGGGTCTGCCGCTGGAAGATATGGAATTTGTCCAGTTTCACCCGACGGGGCTTTATCCGGTTGGGGTGCTGATCTCAGAAGCCGTGCGCGGCGAAGGAGCCTATCTGATCAATAGTGAGGGCGATCGCTTTATGGGCACCTATGCCCCGAAGCAGATGGAGCTAGCCCCCCGCGACATTACCTCCCGCGCCATTACTCTCGAAATTCGGGCAGGTCGTGGCGTCCATCATGACGGCAGTGCAGGCGGGCCGTTTGTTTACCTCGATCTGCGCCACATGGGCAAAGAAAAAATCATGAGCCGGGTTCCCTTCTGCTGGGAAGAAGCTCACCGACTGGTCGGCATTGATGCCGTAACCGAACCGATGCCGATTCGCCCGACGGTTCACTACTCTATGGGCGGCATTCCGGTGAATACTGATGGCCAGGTTCGCAGCAGTGCCGAGGGGCTAGTCGAGGGCTTCTTTGCGGCAGGAGAATGTGCCTGTGTGTCGGTACATGGTGCGAACCGTCTAGGCAGCAATTCTTTGCTGGAATGTGTTGTCTACGGCAAGCGTACCGGAGCGGCAATCGCCCAATATGTTGTCAATCGCAAACTGCCTCAAATCGATGAGGAGCCGTATCTCAAAGAGGCGCGCGATCGCATTCAGTCTCTCCTCGATCAAGACGGGCAGCATCGCATCAACGAAGTGCGGCAAGCCTATCAAGACTGCATGACCGACCACTGCGGCGTCTTTCGCACAGAATCGGTGATGGA
>JBARXP010000193.1:0-23532 GCA_049647405.1 Elainellaceae cyanobacterium
TGACGGAGGCTTGTCGGAAAAGGCGCAATGGTTCACAGATTTGGGTTTACACTCACAACGCATTCGGTAACAGATTCTTACAGATTTTTGGGGTGCAACGAGGGGTAGCCAGCACACACCTCCGTCCTGTTGTATTAATGTACTGTGCAAAGATGCCTGGGGTGGTTTTTGGAGAACTCTGGGCAATGTTTTGTTAGGGAAAGGAGTTTTTCTCTATGCCTGCTCTGCGTCCTCGCGATCGCTCTACTCCGGTGCGCTCTGGCGTGCTGTTGTTTTCGGGAGCATCTTACCCCTTTCGGGCATTTGCCCTGTTTTGGCGATCGCCTCGATTGCTGAAGTATGTGGTCATGCCTGTGGCGCTAAATGTGGCTTTGGGGGTGGTGTTTTACTGGAGCCTGCTGCGCTGGCTGGGGCAAAACCTCGATGAAGCCGTTGCTTTTTTGCCGGATTGGCTATCTTTTTTAGCCGTCATTCTACAAGTGCTGCTGGTGCTGGTGCTGTTTGTTGTGACTGGATTTATCTTTTTGCAGTTCGGAGTTTTACTGGGATCACCCTGGTATGGTCGGCTGTCGGAGGAGCTAGAGCGACTACGCCTGGGGCAGGTGCATCAGCCCGAAGTCGGTCACCCTCTGTTTGCCTCGCTGGTCGATCTGTGGCGGGCGATCGCCTATGAGCTAAAAAAGCTGCTGTTGTGGGCAATGATTATGGTGCCGATTCTGGCGTTCCATTTTATTCCTGGTGTTGGAACGGCGATCGCGACCATCGGCAGCATTATGCTAGCGGCTCTAATGACCTGCATGGATTTTCTCGATCCGTCGTTGGAGCGACGCCGACTCCAGTTTCGCCGCAAGCTCCAGGTGGTGATGCGTCACTTGCCTGCGACAGCGACCTTTGGAATTGTATGTTTAGGACTCATTAGCATTCCCTTCTTTAACTTATTTGCCATTCCCATCTGTGTGGCCGCCGGAACCTTGCTGTTTTGCGATCGCGTCATGCTGACGCCTCAGCTTTTAAGCCCAGGTCAACTCCCGACCAGCGATGCACCAACGGATGCAGGCCAAAGCGATACAGCGCCGGAAAACGACTTGCCGATCTCGCCGGAGTCTGCGAATGCTCCGGAGTCTCCGCAAAATTTTCACGATCGTGACTGATGCACATGACTGATGTACGTCACTAATGCGCGGGTGCTGAGGTGAAAGGACAGACTGAGGGAAAACATCGCGTTTATGAATAAGCCACTAGATAAGCCATTGGATAAGCCCCCAGATAAGCCATTAGGAAGCAAAACCAAATCGTCGATCTGGACGGTCAAGCACCAAGATGTGCGATCGCGCCTCGACTACCTAGCCACGGAAGAGCCGTTAGAAATTCGCCTGACTCAGCCCGCCCAAACCCTGGCGGTCACCATGCGAACTCCTGGCCATGATTTTGATCTAACGACAGGATTTCTCTTTGCTGAGGGCATCATTGCTCACCGTGAAGACCTTCAAACCCTGCGGTACTGCGTTGATCCGGAACTCGATGGCGACCAGCGCTACAACATTGTCAGCGTGGCATTTCGTGAGGGTTTGCAGCCGCCGATTCAGCGACTAGAGCGACACTTTTTTACAACCAGCGCCTGTGGAGTGTGTGGTAAAGCGAGTCTAGAATCTCTCAAAATTCAGGGGCAGACGCCATTAGACGTAAATCTCACCGTTTCTCCTGCCACCATTTATCAACTCCCCCATGCCCTGAAAACGGCTCAAAATGTGTTTGCCCAGACGGGCGGGCTTCATGCTGCGGCGTTGTTTAGCCCAACCGGAGAACTCCTGCGCGTGCGTGAAGATGTCGGTCGCCACAATGCTTTAGATAAGCTCATCGGTGCCTGCTTGATGGCAGACGAGTTACCCCTAGAGCAAAACATAGTGATGGTGAGTGGCCGATCGAGCTTTGAAATTTTGCAAAAATGCCTCATGGCACGGGTGCCCATTATCTGTGCAGTGTCGGCTCCGAGTAGCCTTGCGGTGGCGATCGCCCGAGAATTTAACATCACGCTCATCGGCTTTTTGCGGGGGGAGACGTTCAACGTTTACTCAGGCATCGAGCGCATTCGGGCTTAGTCCAATGCTGGGGAGTACAGGTTGCACCAGGCGGGCGGTTCGGCTCCTTGCGTTGTGGGAGCAAGGCGATGCCTTCGCAAAAAAGCTAAGGTGTGACTATATCTTCCAGAAACCGAGCTTCCAAAAACTGAGCTTTCAGAAACTGAGCTTTCAGAAACTGACTAAGGTGATTTCTTGCAGAAAAGATGCTATTTGTGTGCGTGTTTTCTGTGAAGCGAGGCAGACGCTCGCAGCGTCGGGTCAAATCTTTCTCAAAAATCGTCTAAGGCTGCGATCGCCTTCTCCTACAGAACGATAGGCTGTAACCATTGCTTCTATAGATCTCCCGATCTCCCGATCAAGTCACATCGTCGCTAATCTCTCAATCTCGCAACATCTGTATTCCTTTCCGCGTCTAAGCACTTAGTTCGTTCAGTACGCCCCGATAGTAGATCATTTGTTATGTTTCAACTTCTTTCTCGCCTCCGCCGCATCTGGTTTTATGGCTTTATCTCTGGTGTCGTCGCCTTGGGCATTGTTTTCGGGTCGGCCCAGTCGGCTGCGGCACTGCCACGATGGTTAGAGCTGCTCCTGCAAGGAGTGCAGGTGATTCAGCTCTCTACGATGTCTGATAGCCAAGAAGTACGGCTGGGGCAGCGGATTAACCAGCAGCTACTAGAGGAAGAATTCCAGCTTTATCAAGGAACCCAGGTGACACGCTATGTCGAGCAAATCGGTCAGCGCCTGGTTCCCTACAGTATTCGCTCTGATATTCCTTATGTGTTTCAGGTTATTCAAGACGATCAGGTGAATGCATTTGCGACGATGGGAGGGTTTGTCTATGTGACCACAGGGTTGCTCGAAACTGCTGATAACGAAGCCCAACTTGCAAGCGTCGTTTCCCATGAAATTGGCCATATTGCTTCTCGTCATGCGGTCGAGCAGATGCGCGAAATGGCGATCGCACGAGGTGTCCTGACCGCAGCCGGAGTCGATGAAAGTGCCGCAGTCGGCATAGGCGTTGAATTGGCTCTGCGTCGCCCAAATAGTCGCCAAGATGAGCTAGAAGCCGACCAGCTTGGCCTCGCGAATTTGCGCCAAGCAGGCTATGCTCCTTCAGCGATGGTAGATTTTATGCAGAAACTGCTTCGTGCAGGCTCTCCTCCTACCTTTCTCAGCACTCACCCTTCAGTCAACAGCCGCATTGATGCCCTGGCAAGCCAGATCGATCCGGCCACGGCGACTCAGGGAGATGGGCTCAACGAGGAAAATTATCAGGCACGAATCAGACGCGTCAATTAAACCATGATTGGCTAAATGATCGGTTGGCTGATTAGTTGGCTCAGGTGACGGGCGTGGTTCTCACTTTTGCAAGTTGCCCATTCTCCCTTTTTGGGAGAATGGGAGCCAGATTCAAAGATCCTCTTCCAGAGCGGGCTACCGTGTATACATAAGTCCTCAACATTGACTTATCCGAGCAGTCATCCCCCCTAGCCCCCCTTAAAAAAGGGGGAATCGGACTCCAAGTCCCCCTTTTCAAGGGGGATTTAGGGGGATCTTGCAGGGTCGCACGCGTAAAAATGAGATGTGTATGCACAGGAGCACAGAGCGGGAGAGGGTTTTAGGGTGAGGGCTATAAAAGTGACATGCTCCCGGTGAAGGTTAAATCTCACTACAAGCGCTGCAAGTCACGCATTGGCTTCCCAGTCAGATGGAAGCCAGCGCACACTAAACCACGCTAAACCTATTCGCTTGCATCCCCAGAATTTGTGGGAGCTACAGGAGTCGGCGCTGGCGCTGGCGCTGGTGGTGGTGGTGGCTGAACCGCAGGCATTGGCGGCGGCGGCGGCGGTGCAGGAGCAGGGGCTGGAGCAGGGGGAGGACTGTCTACAACAGGAGATGGGGCACTATCTCCTGCTGGTGGAGTCGGAGCACTACCATTACTAGATGCACCACTCACTTCAGATGAGTTGCCCGAATTGGCTGCTCGACCACTGTTAGATTCGCTCGTTGACCCAGAACGACGTGGCGTAGAGGCTCCAGATTCTGTTGCCGAACTCTCTGAACTTGAAGAAGAGCGCGATCGCTGCGTATCACTACTGCCTGCACTTTGAGCCGCCGTCACTCGCCCTGGTTTAACCGGTTGAGCTTGAATGGTGCTCTCTCGGTTATTGAGGTTGGGTAGAGCCGGAAACTCCTCAACGGGCATTCCATTGACCGCATCTTTCATGAAATTTCGCCATACTTGGGCCGCAGTGCTGCTGGCTCCCCAGGTGGGTTGGTTATCATCGTTGCCCAACCATACGCCTGTCACCAGTTGAGGAATATAGCCCACAAACCAGAGGTCTCTCCTTTCCTCAGAGGTGCCCGTCTTGCCTGCAACAGGTCGATCAATGGTGGCGCGACTCCCCGTACCTCCCCGCACGACACCCTGGAGCATCCAGGTCATAATGGCGGCGCTGGTTTCATCTAGAGCCCTTTGAGGCTGTGGCTTTGCTTCATAAATCACTTCATTGTAGCGATCGCGAATTCTCACAATGCCGTGAACATCGACATAGTTGCCTTTATTGGCTAACGTGCCGTAAGCACTTGTTAGCTCTAGTAAATTAACCTCCGATGCACCGAGAGAGAGAGAGTATGTCGGCAGCAGTTCTGATTTGATGCCCATGGCATGAGCCAAATCAATCACTGGCGTAAAACCAACATCAATCAGGGTTTTGACGGCAACGATGTTGATCGAAGACGTTAACGCATCTCGCATCGAGACGTTGCCGCGATAGTTGCGGCCATAGTTTTTAGGCTCGTAACCGTCTACGACAAATTTGGCATCAACGTAGTCTTTGTAGGGCGAAAACCCTGCGGCGATCGCCGCAGAATACACAAAGGTTTTGAAGGTTGAGCCGGGTTGGCGCTGAGCCTGAGTGACTCGGTTAAACTGGCTGTCTAGAAAATCTGTGCCGCCGACCATGGTTTTGATTTCCCCTGTACGCGGGTCAACCGTAACCATTGCCGCTTGAGAAAACCGCTGGCCGCCACCATAGTCGGCCAGAGCTTGCTTGATAGTCTCTTCTGCAAGGCTCTGCCACTCTAGATTTAATGTGGTTTCAATGGTTAACCCGCCCTGCTCTAACTGCTCAGACGAGACATAGTTGGGCAGCTGATCTTCGATATATGAAGTGAAATAAGGAACGGCGCTGTAGAAATTTTTAGGGAGACTCGGAGTGATCTCCAAGGGTTCATTTATGAGGCCATTTTTTTCTGCTTCGGTGATGGCCTCAGTTTCGACCATACGCTCTAGGGTGTTATCGCGCTGCTGTCGAGCCGCCTCAGGGCTCTCTAATGGCGAATAAACGCTAGGAGCAGGAGCCAAACCTGCAATCATTGCCATCTCAGAGGTGGTCAGTTCATCGACTGTTTTACTGAAGTAAATCCAGGCGGCATCAGCAACTCCGTAAGCGCCTGAGCCAAGATAGACCAGGTTGAGATATCGCTCTAAAATTTCTTGCTTGCTTAACTCCTGTTCGATTTTTTGAGCCAGCATCGCCTCTCGAATTTTGCGTTCGAGGGTAGGGCTACGGTCAAGGAACACGATGCGAGCGAGTTGTTGGGTGATGGTGCTGCCGCCTTCAACGACATCCCGAGCTAAAACGTTTGCACGAACGGCTCGCACAACAGCCTGATAATCGACTCCGTCGTGGGCGTAGAAATTTTTGTCTTCTGCTGCGATGAATGCCTCAACGAGTTGAGGGGGGATATTTTCATAGGCAATGGACTCGCGGGTTGCAGGCCCCATCTGCTGAAGAACGGTGCCGTTTGCCGCTTTGATGGTGAGGGTGCCATCGCGAACAAACGTAAAAACCGCATCGGGGTTAGGCAAGTCTCGCCGAGCTGCTTTGAGAGACTCTTGGGCGGTGAAGTAGGTGCCGCCAGCGATCGCCCCTAGACCTAGCATGATCCAGACGGCCCAGCGCTGATGATAGGGTTTGTCGCTATTCCATCGCTTGCTGATCCATTGTTTCATCCGTGTGGCGGGCGGATGCGATCGCCCTGCGGCATGTGCTTGAGACGACTGAATAGATTTGGCGTCAGTTTTGGCGTCAGATGAAGTAGCAGCAGCTTCGACTTGCTTTGAATGCCCTGCTGACTCTCCTGTAGAGGATGAATGATCTGAACGTGATTCATGCAGGGATGGTGAAACCCCTTCATGGGCCTGAGGAACTGAGGGTTGGGAGTCAGGGTCAAGAGCCATACTGTCAGGTTGCGTAGGATGAAATTGAACGTCTGAGCGAAGAGTTTCGGACTCAGATGCGATGGGCCGATTGGATAATGCCTTGAGCTTATCGAGAAAGTCGGTCACGGCTTCACCTCATTAAACACTACACCCCGACAACAATCACGGGGAAGCGCTACAGAATTGACAAGGTCAAAGTAGGCAAATCAAAACCATGTCTTAAATCACCACACTTCCTAGAGCCAGACCTGTGACCAACATGCCCAGCACCAAAAAAGGCTGAGCGCTGGCCTGATATTTCACATCGTTTTCGAGAGGGGCTCGTAAAAAGTACATATCTTGAAAGGTGATTTGAGGAATGATCATCAAAATCAGAATTGTGGCATAAAGATGTTGCCCAATGCCGATCAGATAAACTGCAATGCCAGCTTGAAAGACATCAATCATCAACACACAAATCCAGGCGGCTGTGGAGACCCCAAACATAACGGGGAGCGATTGTAAGCCGAGTTGGCGATCGCCCTCTACACTCTTGAAGTCGTTGACGACAGCGATGCCCAGACCCGCCAGACTGTAAAACAGCGTCAGAACTGCAATCGTCGGCGTCAGGTCTCCAAAGAGCGCCTGCCCTGCCCACCAAGGCAACGCGATATAGCTTGCGCCCAAAGCATAGTTGCCTAGCCAGCCATTTTTCTTCAGCTTCAACGGCGGAGCCGAGTAGATGTAAGACAAAAATGACCCTCCTAGAGCCAGCACTGTAATCGTGGGAAACGAGTGCCCAGCCCACTGATCGAGCAGAAAGGAAACGCCAATTCCGACAGCCAGCAGCAGCAAAATCTGAGTCGTAACCTGAGGCACAGAAATAGCCCCCGATGGAATCGGGCGATAGGGCTCGTTGATGGCATCAATCTCTCGGTCATAGAAATCGTTGAGCGTCTGAGTATAGCCTGCCAGCAGAGGCCCAGACATGAGCATACAAGCGAGAGCCACCAAAACGTTTTCAAGAGTCCAACTGAAGTGTCCGGAAGAAGCCGCTCCGCACAGCACTCCCCAAATCAGCGGAATCCAGGTAATCGGTTTCATTAACTGAAGCCGAATTTTCCAAATAGACGTTTCGCCCGAGTCGGCTCCTTTCATGCCCAAAAGCTGACGAGCCTTGCCACCCCGCTTTGCTTCTATTTCTGGGGCTTCTGTTTCTGGGGCTTCTGTTTCTGGAGTCAAGGGTGAGCGATCGCCATTAGCATCCTTAGCTTCTGGGGCTTCAGACGGAGGAGATGGATTGGAGAGATTATCTGATAAATCAGAGGGCGATGATTCAGCCATGGGTCAACGTCGTACCTATCTTATGCATTGCGTGCTTTCATTATGGGCATATCGCCCCAGCTTAGCGAACGTTAGCCCGACGGATGAAAGCTTAAGAAAATAGTCAAATCGATATAGAACTTACCAGATCTTCACCCAGTTCGCATAGAGCCAGCATCAACATTTCTCCGAAACATGACGATGCAGGAGGTGCAGAACTTGAGTCAAAGGAACTGTGCCTGAGGGATAGGGCGATCGCCATACAAATCGCCATACAAAGCAGATACAAAACAGGGGCAAAACACCCTTTGCCCCTGTGTATAGTCTGTTCATTTCGTTCAGACGCAGCCTGAACGAGAGGCAGATTTGGGTTACGACTGCTTCAGCTTCAGAATGTCTGCTGTGATCGCCAGACTTTCTTCATACAGATTGTCCCGTCCCCAACGTTGGAGCTGCTGGCTCATGAGAGCTTCGGCCCGCTGGTCAGACAAAGCACTGACTTGCTCAGTCCGGCAAGACTGGGCGCTGCCGCCCGCTTCCATCCGCATACAGCCCGTCGTCTCAGAGCATAGGATGGTGCAACAATCGGCGCACTCATTGGTCGAAGTCAAGCGAATACCGACCAGATCTCCTAAAATTTCGCCCCAATCGGCAGTAGGAATGGCCGCTAGTTCAGCCTCGATGCGGCGTCCGTTGGCTCCTTCAAAGATGACGTGCTTCAGGTCATAATCGCCACCAGTCTCTTTATACTCAATGGGTTTCCATTCCAGGCGACTCGCAATCCACCCCAGATAGAGAAACGCCTGAGCAGAGTTGCCCTTCTCATAGTCCACCGCGATCTGATCCAGTTCTAACAAGGCAGAACGCCGCTCTGGCGCATCGAAAGCCGCTGCTGCTAACTCTTGCCAAGGAGAGAGGCGATGCCAGTTGAGGTCAGCCACAAATGTGCCAGCTTCAAGCTGAGCCTGCATCTTCAGAAGCTCTGACTCTGCATCGCTGAAATAGCTGGAGTCAACCACAATGCAGTTGCAGCTCTTCGACAAAGATTGGAACAGCTCCTGTTCTGGATTGGGAGTCGCTTTCCACCAAACAAACTTTGGCAGCTCTTGAATCACCAGGGTTTTTACAAGGTCACTGACGCGCTCAAGAGCAACCTTTGTGCCGCGCAAAGAGATATATTCGCAACAAACTAGCTTACTGCCTGAAGCCGACTGCACGGGGCAATAGGCCGAGACCTGAGCAGTAACGCCTTGATCTTCGCCTAAGGTGGGGCAGAGGGTGATGACACGACAGGGGTTTTGCGAGGCGATCGCCTCGCTAATCGCAAAGCCGCGTTGGTCTGGGTTGGAATATGTTCGCTTATCAGCAGGCAAATTCTCAACTTCCTGCCGCAATCGAGCCAGAGTTGAAGGATCAACGCGACCCGTTACCCGCAAGTTGTAGGTTTTCTGCGCTTCTTGCACAGCCAGCTTCGTCTCTCCGCCGTGGGTGCCGTCAATTGCACCGTGGTAGAACCCCAAGATTGCCAAGAGTTGTTGGAACTCCTCAGGTTCATAGAGCACCATACTGAACGTAGAAGCACGGGTCGCGGCTGGAACAACCTTCCCACCTTTTTGATCAAGCCAAATTTTACTCAGTTCAGCTTCGATTTCGTCGAGAGAAATATCTTTGGGTTTTTGGAGTGTGACCAGTGGAGTCGTCATAGGGTGTAGAGCAGTTAGGGGTTAGCAATTAATGATTACAAACGGTTCTTAAACTAAAGACCCTTGAAGCCTGAAACCAAGCGGATAGCTCTTGGGCCAGCAGGTAAAACGCTAGAGCCTACGCCAGTTGCGTCCATCTTGATTAAGCAACAGCTCCGACTCAACAGGTCCCCAGCTTCCCGCTTCATAGAGAGGAATAACCTCAGCCGGAGCCGGAGCATCCCACACCTGCAAAAGCGGAGTCAAAATACGCCATGATTCTTCAACCTCGTCGCCTCGGGTGAAAAGAGCCTGATCGCCCAACATGCAATCTACGAGTAGGCGACTGTAAGCATCTGTGCTCGCTTGACCAAAGGCCGCATCGTAGCGAAAATCCATCTCAACAGACCGAGTTCGAAGTGAACTCCCAGGCGTTTTAACCTCGAATCGCAAAGCAATGCCCTCGTCTGGCTGTATTCGCATGGCAAGCACATTTCGGTTCATTTGCTTCGCCGCTGACTGAAACATAATGTAGGGCACTTCTTTGAACTGAATTGCAATTTCAGTCACCTTTTTCGGCATCCGCTTTCCTGTTCTGAGGTAAAACGGAACGCCCTTCCAGCGCCAATTATCAATAAATAGCTTCAAGCCTGCATAGGTTGGGGTCGTCGAACCCGGACTGGCTCCTCCCTCATCACGATAACCAGGCACTTGCTTACCCCGCATCCATCCGGGAGAGTATTGACCTCGAATTGCCGCTTTACTGATGTCGTCTAAATTGGCGAGGTGAGTCGCCTGGAGCACCTTGACCTTTTCATTCCTGATCGCGTTAGCATCCAGCGAGTTAGGAGCCTCCATGGCCACCAGGCAAAAGAGCTGCATCAGGTGGTTTTGCACCATGTCGCGCAAAGCACCCGCTGTTTCATAGTAGCCAGCTCGACCCTCCAAACCTACGGTTTCAGCCACCGTAATCTGAACATGGTCAACAAACTGACGATTCCACAACGGTTCAAAAATGGCGTTAGCAAACCGAAAGACCAACAGGTTCTGGACGGTTTCTTTGCCCAGATAATGATCAATCCGATAAATCTGCTCTTCAGGACAAACCTGCTGCACGATATGGTTGAGCACTTGAGCCGATGCCAAATCGCGCCCAAACGGTTTTTCGATCACTAGCCGCTGCTTTGTGACATCGCTTAACATGCCAGCCGCACCGAGTTGCTGAGTCGCTTCTGCAAAAAATCGAGGCGCAACGGAGAGATAAAATACTCGGTTTCCTCGGGTGCCGCGCTGCTCATCTAGCTCTCCCAGAAACGCTTTTAGCTTCTGATAGCTTTCAGGCTTATCGATATCGCCAGAGCAATAAAACAGCCCTTTCGCAAAATCATTCCAAAGGTCTTCTGAGCCTAAGCCTCCACCAAATTCTTCGACCCCTTGGCGCATGTGGTCGCGAAAATGGTCATGGCTCCAATCACGTCGAGCGACCCCCACAATCGTTAGCTCAGCAGGCAGCTTGCGCTCACGGCGCATCTGATAGAGAGCGGGGACGAGTTTGCGCTGGGTCAAATCGCCAGAGGCACCAAAAATTGTCAGAATTTGGGGTGCAGGAATGCGATCTTGCTGAAGCCCAATACGGAGGGGGTTTTCGATCAGGTTGACCATAGATGCTTCGGGAGATAAGAGGACAATGAATTGAAAAATTTAAGCCAAAAGCTGAACTGGATAAGTTAAAAGCCTGTTTGACCAGGTTCACAAGGCTGAGAGTGGACTCAGAAACGCGATCGAACAGTTGGACTAAGCACGGCTCGATTCAAGCTCTGATCTTTTTTGCTCTTTGATGAATGATTCCACTAGCTCAACGTTTTCGCGGCTGCCAATGACGAGCGGCACTCGCTGATGTAGTTCCTTCGGCACAATATCCATCATGGGAGTGGTGCCGTCGCTGGCTAACCCCCCAGCCTGCTCGGCTAGGTAGGCCAGAGGTGCGGTTTCATAGAGAAGCCGCAGCTTGCCATCTGGGTTTTTAGTGGTGCCGGGATAGAGAAACACGCCGCCCTGGAAGAGGATGCGGTGGAAGTCGCCGACTAGCGCCCCACTGTATCGAGCTGCATAGCCATCGTGACGATGCATGTAGCGGATATAGTCACGAATAGAGCTATCCCATTGCCAGAAGTTGCCTTCGTTGACGCTGTAAACCGGGCCGTGAGATGGGATTTGAATATTTTCAGCAGCGAGGATAAATTCTCCCAGGCTGGGGTCGAGCGTAAAGGCGTGAACTCCATTGCCGATCGAATAGACGAGCACCGTGCTGGGGCCATACAAGATGTAGCCTGCGGCGATTTGCTTGTGGCCATCTTGAAAGAGATCGGTCGCTGTACGGTCTAGATCTTCCCCTTCTTGGCGACGAATGGCGAAGATCGACCCGACATTCAGATTAATGTCAACGTTTGATGAACCGTCGATGGGGTCGTAGAGGAGAGTGTAGCGACCGAGAGGACAATTTTCTGGAATATAGTAAGGCTTTTCCATTTCCTCGGAGGCAAGGCGACACACAAGGCCACTTTGCTTGAAGGCAGAAATAAAGACCTGGTTGGCAAACTCGTCCATCCGCTTTACCTCTTCGCCCTGGACGTTTTTGCGTCCGGTGAGGCCAAGGGCATCTTCGACTAGACCTGCCCGTGTCAGACGACGAGCAATCATTTTTCCGGCTAGAGCGATGCGACTCATGAGCGCGCTGAGGTCTTGCGCGTCGGGCGAGAAGCTTTGAAGTTGCTGTAGCACATGCCGAGATAGTGTGGTGGTATCCCGATCTAGCGAGTAATCGTAATCAATGTCTACAGATTGCTCGATGTCAACCATGTTTCCCCTTCCTCTATATCTGGCATTACTGAGTTGAGCCTTGCTTGAAGCTGCTGAGTCACAGCAACAGTTGCGTCTCAATCACAGTACTTCCTATCTTAGGGAGACATTTCTAAAATCTGGAGGAACTTTAGATGAGCTTTAGAGATGAAAGGATTCTGAGGGAATTTCGCAGGGGATTTAAGAGTTGCAATGAGAAAGTAAAAAGCGATCGCCCTTCACAATACTAAAAATTAGTTCATGGATACTTACTGAGTCACTTGCGGAACTAGCGTCAGCGCTGTTTCCACGACTTCGGCTCCGGCTCCAGGCTTGCAAGACTGTTCGGTTAGATAACGCTTCCAGGCCCGACTTCCTGGCTGCCCCGTAAACAGTTGCAGCATGTGACGAGTGATTTTGTTGAGCTTGAGGCCGCGCTGCGCCCAGTAATCGACATAGGGTAGGAGGGCTTGAGCCACTTGATGGCGAGTCAGAGGGGGGTGAGAGTCTTGATAAAAGAGGCGATCGCCCATCGAAAAGAGATAGGGATTGTCGTAAGCAGCACGCCCGATCATGACGGCATCTAAAGATTGAAGCTGCTCTTGCACCTGATCGAGAGAGGTGAAGCCGCCATTGACCTCGATAAACAAATGGGGAAAGTCGCGCTTGAGTCGATGCACATCGCCATAGCGGAGGGGCGGCACCGTGCGGTTTTCTTTAGGACTCAGCCCTTGCAGCCAAGCTTTGCGAGCATGGACGGTGAAGCGCTGACAGCCCGCTTCGGCCACGATCGCTACAAATTCGGCCATGTCTTCGTAGCGATCGCACTCATCAATGCCGATGCGGTGCTTCACCGTCACCGGAATCGACACGGCTGATCTCATGGCGGCGACCCCGTCTGCCACTCGCTGGGGCTGAGCCATGAGACATGCGCCGAAGTTGCCGTTTTTGACGCGATCGCTAGGACAGCCGACATTGAGGTTCACCTCGTCGTAGCCCATGTCTTCGGCAATGCGGGCACAGATGGCGAGATCATCGGGATTATCTCCTCCAAGCTGCAACACCAGGGGTTTTTCGTCAGGGGTAAAGCCTAGGAGACGCTGGCGATCGCCATGCAAGATAGCCGCAGTGGTGACCATTTCGGTGTAAAGCAGCGTGCGCCGGGTGATTTGGCGCATGACATAGCGAAAGTGGCGATCGGTGCGATCCA
The DNA here is from genome assembly GCA_049647405.1 of Elainellaceae cyanobacterium. Classification (GTDB taxonomy): domain Bacteria; phylum Cyanobacteriota; class Cyanobacteriia; order CAKZMO01; family CAKZMO01; genus CAKZMO01. The sequence continues at coordinate 13,342 of JBARXP010000193.1, forward strand.
TCATGGGAGCGACGCTGAGGGGGTAAGGCGTCAGCGTGAATGAAGAGACGGGGGCGATCGCAGAAGTCACAGATTGAGCATTAAATTGATCATTAAATTGAACAGTCACAGGTTAAATAGCCGCAAACCGGGGCAGAAGAGGATAAAAGCTCTTCCAGAATATCGAAATCTAGCCCATTGCGGTCACAACCCCAAAGATAATGAACAAGCCACCACCCGCCGCCGTGAGCCATCGCTCTGAGATGCGCCCTGCCATGAGCTTGCCGCAAACAACGGCGATCGCCGCGCAGATGGCATGACCCACCGTTGCCCCGGCCACAACCCCTAACGGATGATGGGCCGCAGAGAGCGTGATGGTCGCGAGTTGAGTGCGATCGCCCCACTCGGCAATAAACGTCAGCGTAAAAGCTTGGGTTAACACCGCCCCTATCGAGGCACCGACTGCGGTCGAGTTGGCGTGATGATTCACCGTTTCGAGGGCTTCATGACATTCATCCTCAAGGCCATCTGAAGATTTCATTCGAGCCGCATCATAGAACAGCTTAAGGCCAAATCCTAAAAACAACACAATGGCAAGGTAGTGAACATAGCGTTGCGGAAATAGGGTTGAAAATTGTCCGATGACGACAGATAAAATAGTCATCACAAACAAGGCTGCATTGACCCCGACAAACACCCAACGCCGAGGATGACGCGTCGCCAAAATAGCGCTAATAAAAAAACTTTTGTCGCCTAATTCTGAAACAGTGATTAACAGTAATCCGGCGGTAAAACCTGTCAAAATACTAGTCATCGTAACAATGCTCTCCTCAATGGGTGACTCAATTGAATGAAGCCCTTGAGTGAGCAAGATGAGGATAAGAAAACCTCACCAAGCCCACCCAATCTGTGGACTTAGTGAAGGTCTCGCTTACAAATTCTGAATAGAATCTATCTCATTCGCCAGGAAAAAGATTGAATTAGACTCTCCAGAAGCTGTCACTTGAGCCAGGCTCATCACCAGTATGTTGACTCAAGAACTTGGGTGAAAAACACCCGCAGCTACTCCCCTTCAATAGATTAATCATATCAAGATGCAACACCAACGTCGATAGAAAAGAGAATCTTTTTTAAGATCAATCTAATTATTATTTAGGCTAAAAAAATATCTTTCATTCATTTTTTAATCATATTTATCTCATAAGTTTTTCATTTTTGTCATGCGCTCCAATTTCATCAGAGAAGTGATCCTACATGACGGAGGCATCGACTGGGTATAGCAACCCCAAGTCCTGGTGAACTGCAAGAGATTTGGGCAATCGAGGGCGATCGCCGCTCAGGTGGGCTTCAGTCATACTTTGCTGGCACACGGTACTCTATAAACTCTGCTGAGAGAAGACTGATAATGGAAGTTGAGACATATAGTCTCAGAATTTAGATGATGCTGTTGGCGAACTAAATCTTCGGCGCTGAACCAGCGAGGTTTCCTCGGTTCAGTCAGATAGTCAGGCACGAGCTTACTGAGCTTGAGCCATTCTTTCGGAGTTCGCCAACCGTGTCTTATACCTTTTGGTACCATGCCAAAAACATGTCTCAATCAATGTCTTATCAATGCCTTATCAGAAGGTCTTAGAAATTTTGAGACACGTCAAACAGACGAATGAGTATGACTTTTTATCTTGGTTTAACCCCGACCGCAGCTAGGCACATCCATCTCGACCAGCCAGTGCCATAGTCAAAGGAGTTGACGGCTTCAAGCCCTGTTGCTTGTAGAAAAGAGGCTAACTGGTTAGAGGTATATCCTCGATTGTGCCAGTACAGGGACATGAGGACTTGACCTGGGCCCTTTCGAGTCACTGAGCCAATCAGCGGAGCACCCGGTTTCAGGACTCGGCTCATCTCACGCAACGTTTCTACGGGTTCGGCCACGTGCTCCAAGACATGGGCAAAAATGACCGCGTCGAAGGACTCATCGGCAAAGGGCAAGCGCCTGATATTCCCCCATCTCAAATCGAGCGTTGCGCAGCGATCGTTCAGAATCCGCCGAGCGTGGGTCAGCATGGGGTAGGAAATATCGACGCCGGAGATATGGGCTGACTGAGCAACACTTTCTAAAAGTGCAAGACTGAAGGCTCCTGTTCCCACCCCACAGTCGAGAATTTTTGACGCTCGGTCAAGATGACTCAAGTAGGGACACACAGCCTGACTTTTGAACAGCAGCTGATAATTGTGGAGCTGACCGAGACGGGCCAAATTGTCCTGCCATTGATGGGCGGATGCGTCGTAGATCGAGCGAAGAGTGTCGATGCTGGGAGCGGCTTTCCAGTGTTCTAATGTTGGAATTGTTGTGTTTAATGGCATGGCTAAATTGACCCTCTTGTTGCAGAGGGCTAGACGCTTTGTTGATTTGATTCAATGGATGAAGAGCTGTGGCAACCCTAGAACACAGAAGATCTGAACGCTCGGGCCGAATGGGGCTGAAGTAAGGTTGGTTGTAGTGCCTACCCTGGCATGAGGTAATGCTTATGGGCCAAAGTCGATAACAACTTTGTCCTGGTGTTTGCCTTAACTGAAATATTGGATCAGCTTGGGAACTGCGCTGGGTGGCCGTCAACTACGACATGCCAATTGCATTCCCGTTTACCCTTCTCGAAAGCCGTGTTCAAGCAGCAGATCAGCTACCTTAGCTTCCGGCTCAACCAATATAAAGACGTGATCCAGTTTCATATTCATAGTTGTTTATTCAGGCTTTTTTGCCACAATGAACACTGCCTTGCCCTTGCTCGGTTGCCATTGGTAATCCAGTTCAAATCCGGCCTGGATCAAGCTGTCTGCCAATGCTTGCGCGGTGAGAACCTGAACAAACGGGAAAATCCCGAGGAATTGGCCAATTGGCGCGATGAGCTTAAACCAGCTCATGGTGTCTCCCATGCAGACGGTGCTAGTGACGAAGAGACCACCCGGTTTAAGCATTTGATACACCTGAGCGATCGCCGCCTCTTTATTTTTCAGCAGATGCAAAATGCTGAAGCCTAGCACCGCATCCAGACTCTGATCAGGACTATTGAGATCTTCAATGGTGGCCTGTTCAAAGGTCACGTTATCGATGTGTTTAGCCTTGGCCTTGGCCTGGGCGATCGCAATCATATTGGCAGAGAAATCGATGGCGCGGATATGCTTCACGTAGGGTGCATGGAGGATTGCCGTTGACCCGCTACCGCAGCCGATTTCCAGCACGTCCATATCGGGTCGAAAGTAGTCGCGGGTGACCGCCAATTTTTTCTGATAAGCGGCTTCATCCGCAATCGGCTGCTGAGCGTATTTCTCTGCAACTTTGTCCCAAAATTGGGGGGCTTGAGCCATGGTTCAACTCCTGGATACGCTGGCTTGCGCTGCTATGGTCTGGTAGAACTGAGCGATGTCTTGGGGCGATCGCAAATAATAAACCTGCTTTGTGGCCTTGACCTGCTCCACATAGTCTCGATATTTGGGTGTCAGTTTGGTATGGCACAGCCGAACCGTGCGGTAGGAAGTCAGCGTCTCTTTCAATAGCGGGCTCCCCTCCGGCCAACCTGCAGGCGGCACCCAAACCCCTTGAAGGAATCGCTTCGTGGGTTTCCTCCTTTCGTACATTTGGCCTTTGTCATTGGTTAGGTATCACCCGGTTGATGACACACCACCTCAACGTTGTGACCGTCAGGGTCGAAAAAGAACCCTGCAAAATAGTGCTCGTGATAGTGGGGGCAGAGCCCCGGAGCGCCGTTGTCTCGCGCACCAGCGGCCAGAGATGCCTGGTGGCAAGCACGGACAGTCGCGCGGTCTGAGGCAGAAAAAGCAAAGTGAAGAGGGCGGATGTCGCCTTCGACATGCACAAGACCCAGAAGCGCATAGTTTCGAGGTCCAAGTTTAGCGGCATCGTCACTGAAGTCTCGAATGACCCTGTATCCGAGCGGCGACAGTGCCAAGCGGTAGAAGGTTGTGCTCTGTCGGACGTTGCGAATGGGGAGATTGAGGTGGTTGATTATTGCACTTATGATTTGAACGGATGCTGATCAAATTGCTGTGCAGTGTCGCCAATTTTGAGCCAAGTCGGCTTTTCCGAAACAAACTCATGAAAACTATTTTCAAGTCCAATATCCCCGTCTATGCAGTTGACCGCCAAAGGAAATGAATCACTTTCGGATAGCACTTCCCCCAATGCGGAGCCACAAACCGAACAAAAACAGCGATCGTACTTATAGGGATGTTTCGCCGGGTAGGTGGCGATTTGATCGCGCCCTTGAGTGATCTGAAACGTATCAGATTTGACGAATACGAGAGTGCTAGCGCCAACTTTTCGACATCGGCTGCAATGGCACGTGCCCATCATCCTGGGCACTTCAGTCAACTCGAATTGCACGGTTCCACAACAACAGCTTCCTTTAATCATTACAATTTCTCCTCCTAGGTTTAAATCAGAATCAAGCCGAGTTATAAAACTTTGGCGATCGCCACATGGCGCTGGAGCCTTTGCTTTTAAGGCTATGTCCTTGGCTAACACACGTATCAGCAGTAATGGTTAGGTATTGGCGCTATCTAAATACTTATTCCAAATGAATGGCCAACCATATTCAAAATTGAGCGTATCTCTGTAAGCTTGTGCGCCCTCATCATGCCTATGAATATCTCTGTGCTCAAACAAAATCTCAGTCACTGAATCTGATATGGCTTTGAAGACAATATCAATTTTGCTTGAGTGCTCTGGATTCAGCTGAGGAAAACGATCTGAGCCAATTTGCCAAGTAAATGTCAGTTGTTCTGGTGGCCTCTATTCCAATACTCTTCCCCAATCAAGCTGGAAACCCTCGGGGTCAACTTCTGTGCATCTACCTCCTACTTTGGGTTCTATGCAAATGGATTTCATTCCTGCTTGGAACCGCGAATACTCACGAGGCCACCACGTTTCGAAACCATTGGTGAACAACTCGAATGCTTTATCAATGGAGCACTGAATCTCCATCTTTTGTTTTATTGAATCAACCATAAGTATCTCTAAAAAAGAGAGTGACTAACAACGAGTACGCCGGACATTGATAACTTCTGCATAAACGCCAACAGCATCTAATGCTTTCATGACGGCACCTCCTGGCCGATTTCATGGTGCTTGAAAAACGGGTTTCGCCACCGCCATGCCGACCAAACAATAAAGGATAAAGCGGCGATTTCTATGAACATGTGAAAGGTATCGTCTAGATCAGTGGTGCCATTGTTAATCTCAACCGCAAGGATAATCACAGCGGCGATGATGTTAGCCCAACGATTTGCACCATAGGGCAATAGTCGAGAGAGAAGCACCATAGCGATAGGCACTTCGGCCACGAAACCACCAAGCAGCAGCAGTTGTTCTGTGATTTGAATTCCATTGAATGTTCCGGTCATCATTTGTTCAACGAATCCAGGCTCAATAAATTCATGGATATCCCGAAATATCGTATTGAAGAGATAAAACATCCACAGCGTTGAGAGCTTCGCTTTCGTTTCCATTGTCAGTATCTGTTTCTGCAAATTCATGGTTGGTCTCCTGTTTGTATGTCTGAATGTTCTATTTTTTTGGGTTGGGTAAGCATGACTGAGACCAGCGGCAGCCCCAAATCGCGTACCTTAATCAACAGTCCATAGAGTGCTGCCTGATCAACCACTGGGCCAGACAACAGCGTTTTACCGTTGTCCTTTAGCGCAATCGCAAATCCCTCAAACCAATTGCTCCAACGATGATTAAGATGTCCCTTGATACAAATTTCGTATTGTTCAAGTGGATGATGATTTGCGGCTGAACTGCGTAGTTGATTCATGGGAGTTGCTATCACCTGCTCTAATCGCGATTGGTGTTAATAACTCAAAAATACAAACGGATGTGGGGAGCCGTTGTCCCCAGATATGGGGATTGGATATGGGGATTGATGAATGGGTCTTGTGAGGAGTTGTTAAATCAGATCTAGCTCTGCGGCTCGTTTCACAGCGGCGCGTCGATTGGTGACGTTGAGTTTGCTGTAAATCCGCTTGGTGTGGGTGCGCACGGTACTCAAGGCCACGATCAGTTCACGGGCGATTTCGGGGCCAGAGAGTTCAGTGTTGAGTAATCGGAGAACTTCCAGTTCCCGTTGACTGAGGGGGTCGATTAGTGGTTGGGGAGCAGGGACACCAGCAGCTGATGGTGCCTCAGCTTGGGGGCAACCCCAGGTTTCTAAGGCGGCCAATAGCTGCTGAGTGTAAGCAGGGGTGATGTCGCGAGCCATTACCTCCCGCAGCAGTGGCACCATCGGTGCTCCACATTCTGCAAAAATGCGAACGTAGCCCTCTGGTTCTGCCAGGGTTAAAGCCCTTTCTAATGAGGCGATCGCCGCCGCAACATCCCCCTGAGCCTCCCTCGCCAAAGCCAGAACCACTAGAATTTTGATGATGCTGGCAGTGCGATCCTGGGCTTCTGCGGCGGTCAGCAATCGAGTCAGGAGGTCAATGACCTGATGAATGACGTCATCTGTGCCATCGCGCCTGTACTGAGCGATCGCAACTCTAGCCAGGGTCAGGTGTTCGTATTCGCGTAGGTAGCTCGGCGGGTCGTCTACCGACAATCCGCATTCCCGCACCCAGCCCAATGCTTCATTCAACCTGCCTTGCCGCAACCACCACCGCACCTTTAGGGCCTCTATCGGGCGCACATTCGGCACGGGCGATCGCCGATACAATCGCGCGGCCTCGTGCAGTTGGTCAAGGGCAGTGTCTAAGTCTCCCTGAGCCGCTGTCAATTGAGCCTTAACTAGCCACCGTAGGTAGTTAGCTCCAGAGATCGAAACCTGTTCACGCAGGGACTCACCCTTTTGCAGCAGTTGCCTAGCCGTTGGCAAATCTCCCTGTTCGTAGCGAATCTCGCTTAACGCCAAATAAAGCTCTGCTGTCCCCAGCATTGGCCCAAGCTGTTGCGCCGCCAGTTGTAACGTCTGCTCAGAGGTTTCAGCCGCAGCCCGCAGCCGCCCCTGGGCCATCCCCATATTCGCAAGAATGAAGCTGGCAGCGACGGTAATTTGGATGCCGCCTAGCGTTTGAAACGCCCTCAATCCCTCGGCGAAGGATTGGTGAGCCGCCTCTACACTGCCGCTAGACCAGTAGGCCAGACCAAGAATTGCAGCAGTCGTGCCCCGTTCATAGTCATCATCGGTTGGCAATAGCGCCAGGGCTTGCTGGGCATAGGTGATGGTGCTGGCAAAATCACCCAGCGCTTGGGCACGATAGGCGCGGGCGTTGGCAATGGAGGCTGGTAAAGATTGATACTGCGCTTCAATCAGCCCAATCCCTTGTGCTGATTGGGAAGCAGCGGGACTATCCGGAACGGTTTGCTCCAGAACAGTTTGCTCTAACTGAGCCAACCTCCGTTCAGCATCTTGTAACCGGGCTTCAACCTCCCCTAGCTGGCCAGTATTCAACAATACCAACGCATAGACCACACTCAGAATGGGGCGATCGCGAATTAGTGAGTCGGGCAGCACCTTCAACCAGCTCAGCACTGTGGCTTCTTGCTGACGCTTGCGCATGGTAGGCCACACCTGCTCGATCAGACCTGCCGCTCGTTCAAACTCATGGGCGGCCAGGGCATGACGAATCGCATCAGAGAACAGATCATGCTGCTCGTACCATTCACTGGCTCGTCCGTGTAGCTGGGGCAGGCGCTCTATCCAATCTGCACGAGCATGGGCCAGGAGAACATCGGCAAATAGGTGATGGTATCGATACCATTGGCGCTTGTTATCCAAGGGAATGATAAACAGGTTGCTACGCTCTAGCGTTTCCAACATTTTCTGTCCATCGTTTTGATTGGTAACGGCATCACATAGAGAACCGCTTAAGCGCCCAAGAACGGCGGTTTGCAGCAAAAAGTGACGGACGCGATCGCTCTGCTGTCGCAAGACCTCTTCCACTAGATAGTCCAAGATGTAGCGGTCATCGCCTGAGAAGGACGCGATGAAGTCAGGAAGATCTTCCCGCCCTTGCATGGAGAGAGCCGCAAGCTGTAGCCCTGCGATCCAGCCTTCGGTTCGCTTCTCTAAAGCTGCCACATCCGCCACCGAGATTTCTAGCCCCATCACCTGGTTGAGAAAAGCCGCCGCTTCATGGGGAGTAAACCGCAGATCGGCAACCCGCAGCTCGGTCAATTCTCCGTGAGACCTTAAACGAGCCAGAGATAAGGGCGGGTCGGCACGGCTGGCGATGATCAGATGCATCTGGGGCGGCAAATGGCCGAGCAAAAAGCCGATGCTGTCATGAATAGCATGAGTCTCGATCGTATGGTAGTCATCCAAAATCAAGACGAACTCCTTTCCAACGGCAGCAAGTTCGTTGAGCAACGACATCAAGACTGACTCAATCGGGGGGGGCTGGGGTGACTGTAGTAACGAGAGCGATCGCCCTCCTAATCCAGCCTGAATGTTCTGTAGTGCGGCAATCAGATACGTCCAGAAAACCGCAGGGTCATTATCACCTGAGTCTAACGAAACCCAGGCAACGGGTCTCGCCGGAGCAGCGGCGACCCATTCTGCTAACAACGTCGTTTTGCCAAACCCGGCTGGGGCTGACACCAGGGTTAATGTGCGCTGTGGGTCGATGCGGTCAATTAGCCTTGGACGCGAGACTCGGTCAGCAGACCATTTGGGGAGATAGAGCTTGGTCTCCAGTAAAGGCAATTCTGAAGTAATCGGTTTCGCCGAGGCAGTCATGGATACGTTTTTACGCTTTGAGGGGCCGCTGGCAACATAGCGAATCGGTCGAATTCAGAGGTTTTCCCACTACGCAGAGCTTGAGTTTTTCATCCTTGTGACCCTATTCTCGTCAGATTGCAAGTTGGAAATCAAAAATTAATGCATCAGCAAGCAAGACCTTTCTAAACAGGAACTTCCTAAAAGAATACGCTCTGCAATCAAGGCTTTCATGCTTTTGACTCAAGCACTCGTTCATGACTTGGTTCAATTATACTTATACAAAGCACACTGAGGAGCGCTTGGTTGAGTGCTCCTACTCCTTAGGAATGTGCAACTGAGATTTCAGATTAGACTTGACTAGAGATTCTCTAAAATCGGGTATCTGTGGCTTTTTCTTCGTCTGCCCACGCTGAATCTATTCCTGATGTTTTGCCCGGTATCACGCTGAATCGGCAACAGTGGGATGCGCTGAAACAGCTAGAAGAATTTTTGGGAAGCACTCGAAAACTGCACCTGCTGACCGGATATGCAGGCACAGGCAAAACAACGCTGCTGCAAGCGTTGATCAAACGTCTGCGAGATCGGAGCGATCGCCGTCCTATTGTGCTCACGGCCCATAGCAACAAGGCGACCAAAGTGCTCAATGACATGGCAGAGCGGTGGAAGCTAGACGTCAACTGCATGACCTGCTGCAAGCTGTTGGGGCTCAAGCCCGAAATTGATACCGCCACAGGCAAACAAATATTTAAGCCCGATCGCCAAGGCGAAAGTCTCTTCGATCGCTATCGCCTCGTCATTGTGGATGAAGCTTCCATGATCAGCGAAGATATGTGGCAGTTGCTGACGACCGCCGTGTCTGATCTGCACAAGCAAACCCAAGTGCTGTTTGTCGGAGACGTGGCTCAGCTGCCACCCGTCGGAGAGCGCGAGTCGAAGGTGTTTAGCCAAATCTACGATCGCTCTGATCTAACAGAAGTGGTGCGCTATGGCGGGGCGATCGGCATTTTGGCCGAGTCTGTCCGCAACAACCTTGACCGCCACCGTCTTCCTGTTTTTGCTACAGATGCCAATGAATCGATGACGGAGGGGGTGCTGATTCTCAATGGGGCTGCCTGGGAGCGTTGTTTGCTGAAGGCTTTTGGCAGTGAGGCGTGCCAAAGCGACCCTGACTATGTGCGCGTGCTGGCCTACACCAACAAGCGCGTAGACCAGCTCAACCGCTGCATTCGAGAGGCGCTCCATGGGGCCGATCGCCCCCGCTTTGTTACGGGCGATCGCCTCATTGCCAACACGCCCTGTTTAATTGATGACCACATTGCGCTGCAAAACTCTAGCGAGTGCGAGGTTTTGGATGCGGAAGAAGGCCACCAGGGGCATTGGCAGGTTTGGTTTCTCAGCGTGTTGACCGATGACGAGCGCTATCGCACCCTTACGGTCTTGCATGAGCAAAGCGAGTTTGAGTTTAAGCGGAAGCTTCAGCTTT
>JBARXP010000194.1:0-10446 GCA_049647405.1 Elainellaceae cyanobacterium
TTGGTCTAACCGCATCCAGCTTGGCGCTATGGCTGATTCCCAAAGCTGCCAACGTGCCTCATGTCTGGAGAGCTGCGTTTGGCTTCACGGCTCTATCGGTCTGCCTCACTGCCGTTCATGAGTCAGCCAAAGAGCAAGAAATGGAAGGCTTCACTCGTGCAGAGAAGATGGCCATCAAAGAACGCCACGCCACAGAGTTAGCTTACTCACAAATGGCATTCGAGAATGAACTACAGCAACGCTTAGGCATGGCACAGCCGCAGCAACAACAACAACAACAACAGACGCAGCTCCCAGCCGCTCAAAATGTCTACGTGACCGTCGATGCAAACGGACAAGTCACCTTGCCCACTGAAGACCTAGCCCAGACCATCGCGGATGCGGGCTCTGATGAGCAAAACTTTTTGTTTGTGGGTAAGAGTCAATCGGGCAAAACGTCCATGCTCGTGAATACAATCCACCGTAAGAACCAACGCCATGACGGGTTAGTAGACTGGTTTATCTTTAATGGCAAACCAGAGAAAACACACGACTGGGGAGGCTTAGCCCATAGCCTCACTGATTATTGGGAGGTCAACTCTGAAGAGAAAGCCGCAGAGATGTTTGGTCAGTTTCAAGCTTGTGTCGGAGCGCTCCAAGATTGGCAATCCAAGGGCACAGACCATTACCCCATGTTTCTCGTGATGGATGAGGTCAACAATCAGCGCATCCTCATGACCGACAATGACCGGAAGAAATTCGACAAGAAAATGTCCTTATACGCGACTCAGTGCATGAGTGAGCAGTCGGGATTGTGGATTAGCACCCACAGCCATCTCGTGACCGACATCGGATTAAACAGGCAGCTCCAATCAAACTTTCAGGTCATCGCCCTCGGACGGAATGGAAAATATGAATCGATCGCATCCGCCATCGATGACGAATATCTCATTCGAGATAAAGATTTAAGAATTGCGCTGAAATCTCAGTTACAGGCATACAAAGCAACTGGCGAGAAAGGGGCGATCGCCTTCACAAATGTTGGTGGGGATTCCCGTTTGGTGAAGCTACCCCAATACTCCAAAGACGTTCGCATCAGTGCATCCCCGCTCAACACCTCGGCGAAGTCGCAGCCACCACCTCAGACGAATCAGCCAGTCATGGGATTGAGAGAGCAACTAGAAACGATGTGGAGTCTTCCGCCTGCTCAATCTCCTCCGGAAGCTTCTAGGTCTGCCCTCTCGTCAGAAATGGTTGAATTTCTACGCTACTGCGCGAATAAATCCCTCATACGTCAGTGGGTCAAAGTCCGAGAGATTCGGAAAAATTGGGCGGGCGATCACGGGATTAAAGGCGATGCGTTAATTGAATTCTTAGAGACCTTGACGATGAGTGGGTGGGGCCAGTGGCAGGACTCTACCCGACGCTGTTGGATGCCCTCATTTGACCCGTCTGACCTCCTCTGATCCGACACTGGATCTCTGGCACGAGGTGTCGGATTCCACGTTTAACAGGGCATCCGACATCCGACCTGTGATGTGATTTCATCCGACATCTGACACTGATCCGACGCCTAAAGTGACAGTCCGCCCCAAAAATAGACGCGGTTTAGAAAATACATATGACGTCAGGTGAAGAAGGACTGGATCAAGCCATGACGAGATCGATAACAGTGACTGAGGGATAGGCTAGAACAACTGACTTTTTTAAGTATGATTCAACGCTGCTTGAGCCTAATTTTTATTTTTTCATATGTGACCACTTGATTATTTTAGTAAAGTAGGTTTCAATGAAGTTGTTGCGCCAGCAATGTCTGGCAAAGCGGGCATTAAAGCAATTTCCACCACTTAAATAAAGAAACACCCTAAAGGTCGCGGATAACTGCGACCTTTTTTGCTTTCAACTCCCTTGGCAACCAATCACTCATTCCATCTACTCTGCTTTTATTGCTGCCGCTGTTTCACTTAGACCAGTGAGATGAGTAAACCGGGTTTCATCAAGAAGACAATCATTTCTTTTTTTAGTCCCAGATTGTCATTGAATTGGCTTTTCATTGACCCAATATTCCAATAGGAGCAAGAACTCATGGAAAAATTATCTTTATTTTCCCCAAAAAGGAAAAACGAAAAAGCAATGCGGAGCGAGTCTATGATGCATGACGAGCCCAAGCGTTCACACTCCATCTTATTGACGGATCAAGCTAGTGACACTATCGATAGGCTACGAGAAACTCATGGGTTTCCATCGCGTAGCGAACTGGTTGAATTTCTGATTAATATATATCCTGCCATTCCTGAGATGGTCACCTACCAAGCCGCCTGCGAAACCTATGGCAAGGGTGAGCGTGGAGTGAGCTAAGTCGCTCCGTCCTCTCTCAGTCTGTTTCTAAATCTCGTCCCGCCTGCTGTTCAGACCGAACGAGATTTAGGAGCTTCATCTTGAATAGTGTCCATCGACTCAAAGCCTAATAAAAACTCAAAAGCTTTTCAGAGAGAGACGTCCAGTTCTTATTAAGAGCTAAAGCTGTATTAACGAGTTGAAAAATATTTATTATATCGACTCGTATTAAATCACTTGAAACTCTTATAAATCAGGCGCTTAGCAACAACATATAAGCTGGTTTTGTTCGCTGTAGTACTGGAAAGATACCAATAGAAATTGATGTTAATCTAATAAAAACGAAGCCGATTAATCATCACTATCTAATCATATCTAGCCCTCTCTCTTCAGCCTCTTAGCTACGGCACATGTGCTGAATTATATCGCTTCAAATTCATTGAGCACCACGGAGAATTATATTATGAGCAAGAATCCAGAAAATTGGATGGAGCTTCACCTGCAATTTTGTGAAGACATGAAATCTTCGCTTCCGGAAAAACAAGCAAAACAGCTGATAAGTGAGACAGAATCTGCTTTGATTCGGCTCGTTTTACCCTGCTTAAATTTTGTGATTCCTGAAGGTCAAATCAAGCTTACGAAAGCTACTAAAGTGAGTGCGTTCGAATTCATGACGACGCTCTCCGTTCGATTATTGCCACGAGCACAAATCACGTTCGAAGAGTCGGTGGCTCAGGCACCGATGAGCAAGACGAGTCGCAATACGTATGGCAACCGAGTCCGTAACTGGTTCTCCTACACTCAAGACAGTGGCAACTGGCCAGGGGCACCGATATCTCCGGAACTTGCGGCTCAGTGCGCTCCCCATTCCCTGCATGGTCACGGTTCAATCACTCATGTTCATTTAACTCCGCGTCGAGAGGTTTACAAGAGCTATGCGCTTAAGCCTGCGGAGATGAATCCAGAGCTAAAGCAATGGTTTGAGCAGATGGAGGATTATCTGACGCGGCCAAAACAGCCCGGACGATGCTATCCATCGATTAAACCTTACACCTTCAAAATCTATCGACGAGGATGGTGGCAGCTTTTAGGCTGGCAAACTCACTATAATGGCGTTCCCCTAGATGAGCTTCGGCCCCATCATATTTTTCCAGTGCTGGATTTGGATACGTTTGAAGAATTGTCCCCACTTCAGCAAAAGCGGCTATGGCGTGAAAAGTCCCGTGAACTGGAGGCCATCTTATGTGGCTATCATAATTTTCTCCTCCAAGAGATGAAGGCCTACAGCCCTCACACTTGGCATTCCAAGCTTGTTTTTATCAATGCGGCAGGTCGAATTTTTTATCAAGACTGGGTGACCGTTGAGGCTGACTATCGTCAATTGCCGCTGTTCAAAATATTGAAAGCGTCGCGTGCGGAGATTCAAGACCAAGTCAATGAGCGCCAGAAATCACCTGATGTCGCATGTTTGAAGGAAAAATGGCCGAATGTACCGGATGGAAGTACCGCTCTGGAAGAGTTTCAGAAACATGTGTTAGAGCCCATGCGGCAAGATTGTCGGCCGCGTACCCACAGCCGCAAACTGCGCTCTCCTCAGCGAATTGCTCATCGGTATCAACAATTTTGCCGGGTCGCAGGTGAAGGGTATATGCCACCACTGCGTTCCGAAGTGGCCCGAGACCTCAAGGTTGCACTCAGCTGTGAGATTATCCGTCCTGATTTCGTTCCACCTGATGGTCATTATTATCCTCTCCCTCCCGATGACCTGCGCGATCGCGATCCGATGGGACACGTCAACGATAATTACGTTTATCGAACCTATTCCTTAGATGGCCGAAGCTACCCCGATGGCATTTGGGTCAGGGAGGTGCAGGAGCAGAAGACACGCAGTTCTCTGGGGATCCATGTCACCATCATTCCTAATCGCCAATTTCTTGATGGCTCTTGCTTCTATCAATATCTCGAAAGCTATCTTGAAGGGGCGTGGCAGCCTCAGTCTTGGAACAGCACACCGTATCAATGGAATGATCCTCGCTATCAAAATACGATGGGGAATTGGGTGACGGCAGGGCGCTCTACGTTTGAAGCTGAAGATCTGGTGAAAACTGATACTGACGGCGTTCTGTGGCGGTTTGGATTTTTATTCATCTCTCCGAAATCTAGCTCACCTTACAGCGAATATACTTATTTGCACACGATCCAAACCAATTCTAATCGGTTAATCGGAAAAGCGATCACGCCACACACGACACGCTACTTTTGGGCCACTTGGGCAGGGCAGGTAGGGCTGTCAGACGCTGAGTTGAGATCGCTTGCTTATATGATGGGGCACAGCGTTGAGACGCTCCGGCGCATGTATGCCAAGATGACGCCAATCGAGAAACAACAGCCGATTATGGATGCCATCAATGCCCGTCTCTGTCAGCCGGGTAATCAGGATGTCATTGCTCTAGCGAAGATGTTGCGGGCGGCGCATCACTTAACGAAAAATGAGCAGCATCAGCTGTTTCAGCTGCTCCAACGGTTGCTTGATGAGGGAAAAAATCAAGCGTAATACGGTTGACTGCCTGGGTGTTAGTCATATCATCATCTTTCACGGACTCTACTCCACGCCCCCAGAGGGGATGAAGTCCTGATAAAACTCGATAGATTTCCGGCTTCAGGGGTTTCGGGCAACGGGCACACACCCTTGTATTTGGGGATGGCAAGCCATCATGGATAATGATGAGGGAAGAGACTCTGGACGCACCCTCAAGCCAAAGTGAGCTTGCGACGTAGATAAAGAGCCTTCCTCGTGTTTGCCATTCCCCATCGTTCCAGCAGACTGAACAGTATGACAGGTGCTTCTCCACGGAAGCCACCCAGGATTTACAAGGATAGCGCTGCGTGCGATGTGTTCTTCATTCCAGGAGCATCTCAGATCATGAGTCAATCTGACATTCCACTGGGCATCGATATCAGCAAGGATAGCTTTCATGTCGCCTTGCTCAAAGGTGAAAAACACTCCAAATATCAGCAGTTTGACAACACGGCTGACGGCTTTGTTCAACTGAGTCAATGGCTTGAGCGACAAGGCGTGGGTCTCGTCCATGGATGCTTAGAAGCCACCAGCATTTATGGTCACGCCCTCGCCCTTTATCTCCATCAACACGGACATGGTGTCAGCATCGTCAATCCCATGCGGATTAAAGGCTACGCCAAAAGCCAACTGGTTCGTACCAAAAGCGATCGCGCTGATGCCAAATTGATTGCTCAATTTTGTCGCGACCTCAAGCCTGCTCGATGGCAACCCTCAGCAGATGAGGTGATGACGCTGCAAGCCTACACCCGTCGACTTGACGCCCTAGAGCAGATGCTCACTCAGGAAAAAAATCGACTGAAGATTACCCCCGATGAACTGAAGGCCGATATCGAAGAGCATCTGGCGTTTCTCAACGCGCAAGTGACCTCAGTAAAAAAGCGATTGCTGGAGCATATTCAGACTCATGACTCCCTGAAAACCCAGCATGACCTGCTCACCACGATTGTTGGGGTAGGCGATAGCACAGCGGCTCGTGTCCTCTCTGAGATTGGCTCAATTCACCATTTCAGTTCCGCTCGACAACTGGCTGCCTTTGCCGGAGTTACACCCCAAGAACATGAATCCGGCACCTCAGTGCGAGGTAAAACGCGCTTATGCAAAATTGGCAATCGGCGATTACGCAAAGCGCTTTACTTCCCGGCTCTTAATCTCATGAGGCGATGCCCACAAATACACCCGTTTTGTGAGCGCTTGCTCGCCGCAGGCAAGCCCAAGATGCAAGTCGTGGGAGCCGTCATGCACAAGCTCATGCGGGTCATCTTTGGTGTTCTGAAGTCAGCTCAGCCCTTTGACCCTGACAAATTACTGGCCGCTGCTTGACAGGGCTGGCTCAAAACAGTATCTACTCCAACGTGAGTACGGGATAAGAAATCTCTCAAAGCACTACTGTGTCGTACTCTCAACTTTTCAGACGAAACAATTCATTGTCAACAAACGCTACTATTGAGAATTTTCTCGATTAAGAGAGGTTATTGACAATCCAAGTTATCCATTGGTGAAGGTGAAATTGGTCAAAGTTTTGATTGATAAGGCTTTCGTCTTTTCGCTTAACCCGTACTGACGTTAGCTAGGAGCTTAGATTTTCGCGTTGGCGAAGCCTCTCTTAGAGAATCGCCTACGTCTATGAAATACGGCAAAGCGCTGCCTCCAAAAGCATAAGTCGAACTGATGAAACAGCTCCCCTTTTTCGGAATTTTGGAGGCAGCGCTTTGCTTATTGCACTTCGTGACAGCTACGCTTGCAGCACCCGCTATACTGGCGTCTGCCACATCAGCGATGAGTTCATAGCTTAGATCGAGCGGGAACCCGGACAGGGGTTGGAGTATGAGATTCTAGGTTGTCTGGAATATTGTCATGTTGAAGCGTCCGAAGAGACAAAAGTGACAATCGACTGCCCAGACTCGGGCTGGTAAATGCTGGCTGGTAAATGCGAACCGCGATTCGTATTTGACCCAAAAATAGCTCAGCCGCAACGCCCCCACGCCTTACCCGGCTGAGCTATTTTCTTGAGAATCAATGTATCTCTAGTGAGAGGTTGCCACAACTTTGTGGCGATCGCCATCCGTAACCAAAAGCCCTCTCCGGAATCGGAGGGGCTTTGGCGTTGTCACGTTTTTTCAGGAACCCCACGGGGGAGTTACTGAAAGGATGCCAAAACTTTTTTTCAAAATGCGATCGCTAAGCGGTCAAAGGTACGTGTCTCACTAGCAACCGACCTGAGATTTAGTATTGTCAGGCAGTATAGCACCACATAAATTGATGCCTTCAATAGACTCAAGCGTTTCAATGTCTAATGAAGCGCCTCTTAAATCGGTATCACTTAAATCAGCATTCTTCAAGCCACTAGGAATAGGCATTCTAACGCTACTTAAATCAGAACCACTTAAGTTTGTGTTATTTAGATTGGCACTCCTCAAATCAGAATTACTAATATCAACCTCTATTGCTGTTGCGTAGCTTAAATTTGCCCCAATTAAGATAGTATTTCGAAAATCAGCGTAAGATAAATCTGCGGTACTTAAATCCGCTTTTCCAAGATTTGCTCTGTGAAAATTTGCTCGGTTTAAATTGCTACCAACTAAAACAGCTGAGCTTAAATTTGCTCCTTCTAAGTTACTATCAGCAAAATCAACATCTTTTAGAGTTGCCTGAGTTAGATCCACTTCTTTCAAATCCGTATTGCTTAAATCACTGCCATTCAAATTACAATCTTTACATTCTCTGTTAGAAAGTAAGTTTTGAATTAAATTAATATTATTGCTTGTGTTATTTTCAGAAGAAGAATCTCTAATAGTAGTATTTCCGCTATTAATGTTACTGTCTTTGGTAATATCACCTCCGGCTGAATCGCCAATAAAAACGCTACGACTAAACATAACTAAAATCACAACAACTCCACCAAAGATCCCCCAACGGCCTAGAGCTTTCACTGTTGTCGGAGTAATCTCAAAATTATTTTTGTCTTTTGGGTTCTTCATAGATAGTCACAGCAAAAAATATTAAATACCATTACATTATTCAAAACAGAAAATAAAAATCAGGATCTAGTAGAAGGTTAATATAGTGATTCTAAATCGCTCGTGAACCACTGAGTGAAGGCAAGGGCGGGCTACGCCCGCCCTTGCCTTCACAGATCATTTGAGATTGCCATACAACAAATTTATATGTTTTTGACAGCCAACGACAGAATCAGAGTTTTAGCCCTCTTTAGAAGCAGTTGAGCAAACGAAAAATGAAGGTTCCCAGCGCTTGCGCGAAAAATTATCCGGACTATTGTTGGGATTAACTCATCCCTCTACTCAGTGCCACTAAGCCACCTCGAACCCAGCATCTAGCGCCACCAGCTTCTCATCAACGGCACTCTGATCCACCCCCAAATATTCTTGCAATGCTGCCAAGCTCTTATGGCCTGAGACCCGCATCAACTCACTCAGGCTCCAGCCTTGTTCGTGCAGATGAGTGAGCCTACTGCGCCTAAAACTGTGCAAACTCACCCCCTGGTAGCCCAACAGCTCAGCGGCACGTTTCACCCGATGCTCAACCGCTCGTGCTGTCATGTGTCCACTCTTGCCGGAGCCAGAGAATAGATAGCCCGACGCAGGCTTCACCCGTTCCAACACTTTCGCCATTGGCGCTGTGACCTTTGCCGTCCGGGACACCTTCATTTTTGTATTGGGAGCTGGGAACAGCAGATAACCACCCGTGACGTGGCCAGCTTCTAACAACAGCACCTCACCGATGCGGCCTGCGGTTAAGTAGCAGAGTTGGGCGATCGCCCGATAGGGGTCATCTAACTCACTCAGCAAATTCTGAAGCTCATCGGGTTCAAGAATCGCTGCCTTGCCGGATCGATTCTGCTTTCCTTCCCTAGGCATGAGACTGACTGAGACTGACGACTCTCCGATTATATTTCGTCTTTTTTAACTTTTACGAATAAAGCTATTCCCATTGCTTCTGTTGAGCACCGTTAACAATGCTCTGAGCCGTTTCAAGTGATATCGGGTAGCGATCGCTCCAGACTTGGGGAAGTTCATCACAGTCTCGGTTTGGGTCTACTTTCTCCATGTCAGAAGGCAACGCTACATTACACAAAAGTGGGGGATTAGCTCCCATTAGCTGCTCAGTTGTTAGTTGTCTAGTCTGCCGTAAGTCTGTGGTTAGTAAAAGAGCCTCCTGAAGATTGGCAGCAAAAAGATCGGCTTTCCGAAGATTGGCACGCCAAAGAACGGCCTTCTGAAGATTGGCAGCAAAAAGATCGGCCTCCTGAAGATTGGCAGCAAAAAGATCGGCATTCCGAAGATTGGCACGAAAAAGATCGGCCTTCTGAAGATTGGCAGCAAAAAGATCGGCCTCCTGAAGATTGGCACCCCTAAGATTAACCTCCTGAAGATTGGTACCCCCAAGATTGGCCTCCTGAAGATTGGCAGCAAAAAGATCGGCTTCCTGAAGATTGGCAGAAAAAAGATTGGCAGCAAAAAGATCGGCATTCAAAAGATTGGCAGCAAAAAGATCGGCATTCCGAAGATTGGCACGCCAAAGATCGGCCTTCTTAAGATTGGCAAACCAAAGATTGGCTTCCTGAAGATCAGCCTCCTGAAGATTGGTACCCCCAAGATTGGCACCCCTAAGATCGGCATCCTGAAGATTGGCAGAAAAAAGATCGGCTTTCCGAAGATTGGCAGAAAAAAGATTGGCACCCCTAAGATCGGTTTCGGTCAGAGTCGCTCTTGTCAGAGACACATTGGGTAATTCAATGCCCGCTAAATAAGCATTAGATACATCTAACCCATCTAAAGGTTCACGCCTCCATAACGGACAGACTTGAGTGAGAGGAACGCAAATCCAAGGAAATCGACGACGCCAATGAGCGCCTCCATAGTCATTGAATAGATTCGCTGGAGATGCATTCAAAAACTCAAGGGCCCGACGACGACCACCATTTCCTCCTGTTCCATCGGCTGAGGTAATGGTTTGCCACGCATTGAAGATTTCTGCATCACGACGCTGTTTTTCAGTAAAGAGATACGTTCCCAAACTGATGATGATGGTGATGTTCGCGACTAATCCCAACAATTCGAGAAACGCGAGATTCTTCAAATCTGCAACAAACGTCTCAAGCCCTCTCTCAACAGGAGTTTTCTCCCACCAGTTAATGAAACGCCTCCAAACATTCACACCGGACGCAGACCCTCGAAGTCGTTTCAACGCCCGAAGCCGAAAAGAAGTATCCTGCATTCGCTCTGTAGCTCTCTGCCAGTAGTAATCTTGCTTTCCCTCTGGCCTTCCGTCAGACTCCCAGAGGAAATAGGCGTCCTGCTGAATCGCTCTTTGAATCAACGCATCATGCTGTCTTTTCTGTTCTTGAGCAAGATTATTTTGAATCTTTTGAGATGCCTTTCTACTCTCACGCTTAGATACTGCCAATCTCTCAATCCATTTCATGCATCCTCAACCCATAACCACAGGAGCCGTCTCTTGAGACTACTGCACACATGAGACTGATTCCGCTCACTGCTAAGACACCCGCAACCGCAACATTTTCGTATTCT
>JBARXP010000195.1:0-6822 GCA_049647405.1 Elainellaceae cyanobacterium
GCTTCTAGGGGCGACATCTCTTCCACATAACACATCTCAATCAAATAGCCGTTGGAGAGAGTATATTTCTCTGTCTCGTTGACGTAGAGATGAAGCGGATGGATGAAGGTTTTTTGCCGAAAGGTGAGCTGGTGAGGGTCTTCGGAATTAGGGTCATCTCGAATATAGGGCTCCTCAACGGCGTAGGACACATAGAGCAACTCTTTGCCCGTATCAGGGCAGGTATAGAAGGTCAGCCCTGTGGGTTCTGGGTAAGGCGTCAAAAAGCTGTAGCGCACTTTTCCGGTGGCGCGATCCATGCAGTACACCGTTTGTTCGGTGCGATCGCTCACCCACAGCTCATCATTGTGAATCGTCAGGTTTTCTGGCCCGACACCGGGCGCAGGAAAGCGAGTCACCTTTTGCCCTGTGGTCTGTTCATAAATCAGGATGTACCCCGCCTTTTGGCAAGCGATATAGAGAATCGACTCGTGGGCAACCACACCATTTGCCGGATAAGGCAGCGTCGTAAAATGCTGGGGAGTCGGGTCTGCCAGGGTACACCAGAAAACATCGTGATCTCGGGTAAACCAGAGGCGATCGCCACTCAGAGACAGGCCATTTGCATCGAGGAAATGATCGACGTGATGAGGGTTGAGCAGCGTCGTGTCATCAGTCAGCGGATTAATGCGCAGGAGATACCCTCGAATCGCATCTAGCCCTAGCAGAACATTTTCAAAACGACTCAATCCTTGGAGGGCATAGGCTCCAATCGGGCGAATGGTGCGGTGTTGAAGACTGATAGAGGGAGAAACGGTAGGATTCTGCATTGCGGATTGGCTATACCCAAACGATATGACGGGGAGGCACTGGCGATTACGGTGGTGCCCAAAAACTGAATACCTAAAAACTGGCACCTAAAAACGAGACAAAAGGGGAATGCCCTCACCCAGATCTCACAGGGCTAAGCCTGGGATGCTCTGTAAGCGAAACGGCACCCTTCAAAATGACACCCTTCCAAAGGATTAAATCAAAACGATATCATCATGATCGAATAATCGAAACGACATAATTTTAATGCACTCGCGTCATGCTTCTCTGCGTCGTGGGTGACACCTTCAAATCCAATCAATCCTAGAGTCATGGAATGGAAGGATCATTCATCGAAGAGAAGCACAGGAGCGGCGATCGCGCGGACTGAGATTAGAGTTTGTGCGGAGATAGTCTTGCAGCTGATCACAGGCCCGATTCAGCATATTACGAATCGTGGTCGCCTGATCTTGAGTCTGAATCTGTTCGATATCCTCAAGATTCCATAAAATCATGGTGGTATCGGCACTCGCAGAGGCCAGAGTCTTGCCGTCTGGATGAAAACTCACGGCCCGCACCCAATCTCGATGCTCCTGTAACGATGCAATCAACTCTCCGGTTGATGACCACAGCTTCACCAATCCGTCTCGACCGGCGCTCGCAATGAGGCTGCCATCCTGGCTAAATGCGACATCCCAGACCCAATCATCATGGTCAGATAAGACGTTCCAGGGCTGCGCCGCATATTCTTGATTGGCCTCATCCCATTTCCAGAGGGCGATGGTCTTGTCGCTGCTGGCCGTGGCAAACATGGAAGAATCAGGGCTGTGGTAGAGCGCATTAATCCAATTAGAATGCCCTTCCAGAGTTTGTAAAAGATTGCCTTCCAAATCCCACACTTTGACCGTTGCGTCAGCTCCAACGGTGACCAGGCGATCGCCAGACGGTCGAAAACTCACATCAATCGACTCCGGACTGTGGGCTTGCAGAATATGGAGCAGCGTTCCGTCTCGTTGCCAGATGCGCACCGTGCCATCGGCACTGGCTGACGCAATCAGCTCATTATCTGGAGAAATACTCAGGTTCCATACCGTAGACGTATGGCCTTCAAAAAGATGGCTCGGCTGCGGATTGTCGGCATTGAGCACCGTGTCCATATCCCAATACTGCATGGTGTTGTCATAGCTGGCCGTAATCATAAACTTCCCATCGCGGCTAAAGTTCACATTTCTCAGCCCGTCGGTATAGTTCAAAATGCGGCGTAACGTGCCGTCGCGATTCCAAATGCGAATGGTTTCATCGGTTCCGGTTGAGGCGATGAACGTGCCATCTGAGCTAAATCGAACTCCATTTAGACTCGATTTGTGACCCTGCAACACCTCAATCAACGCCCCCTGCATTCGATAGAGCCGAATGGTGCCATCAGAAGCTGCCGTCGCCAGCACCGTACTATCTGGAGAAAACTGAACTCCTTTAATGCTCCCAGACTGCCCCGTAAAAACCTTGAACAGATTGCCCTGCTGACTCCAAATGCGAACGGTATTGTCGTCGCTAGCAGAGGCGATCATCTCTCCATTGGGAGAAAACACCGCATCCATGACCCAGTTGGTGTGCCCCTCAAGGGTGCGGAGCGTTGTGCCATCTGCCGCAGACCAAAGCCGCAGAGTATTGTCTGAGCTGGCTGAAATGATTGTAGAGCCGTCGGGTGAAAAGTGAGCCGACCAGACATGATCGGCATGGCCTTCAAAGGTACGCACCAAGTCTCCATTGAGTTCCCAATGTTTAACCAGGCGATCGCTCCCGGCTGAAAGGATCGTGCGTCCATCGGGGCTAAATTCTACGTCGTTGACGGCTGCATTGCCGTGGCTTATCGTCTGGAGCAGCGTGCCGTCAGCATTCCAAATCTGCACCTCGCCGTCATAGGTGCCAGTGACGAGCAACTCTCCACCTGGGCTGTAGTCTAGCGCTCGCACAGGACTAGAATGCCGTAACGTTTGGAGCGATCGCCCGTCAGCAACATTCCAAATCTGTACCGTGCGATCGGCACTTGCCGAAGCCAGATATTGCCCATCGGGCGAAAACTCAACATCACGCACCTGGTCGGCGTGCTGAAGGGGCACATCTAACGCCAAACTGCCATCGCTATTCCATAGCAGCAAGGTGTTGTCATCGCTTGCCGACGCAATCGTACTGCCATCAGGGGAAAAGGCGATCGCATTGACCGTATCTCGATGTTGCTCCAATCGATTCATTTCTTGAGCATCGTAAACCGCCTGTCGTAGAGCCGTCTGGGCTCGATTGCGAATATCTTCGGGCAGCGACTGAATGCGCTGAACACGAGCCGCAGCCTGAACACTAACTAACAGCGCACCGAGCTGGTCTTCTTCCATTAGACGCGACTCGGCTAAGGCTGTAAGCGCCATCACATGCTGGCGAATCGCTAATCGGCGCTGCATGTCTGCGAAAAAAGCCAGTCCGGCTAGAGCTACCAATCCGGCTAGCGCCACGGCCAACGTCGATCGCTGACGCTTAATCTTATGGTTCGAGCTTTCGAGAATATATTGGCTTTGAACTGGAGTAATCTGAGGCCGCTTTTCTCGGCTCTCTACACACCAATGTTGCGCCTCTAGCAAATCATGGCCCTGCAACAAATAACAGGGGTTCCGGGCTTTTTTGTCCCACTCTAAGGCGCGAGTCAACAGCCGAGTGTGGTTTCGCACATAGCCAAGGTCAGTATCGATGGCATCAATCAACGTCTGGAAAGCCACATCAAAGTCATCGGTTTCTCTAAAGAAAATCCAGTTCAGAGAACCTAACTCAGGCCGGATCTGATCTCCCTTCACCTCTTCATACAGAATCGGAATCAGACGTTTGTTGTATTTGAGGGCATAGTCTAGCTCAACCCCACACTCACGCGAGGCAACAGAATCAGGACTGATCACAAACACCAAAGCAGATGAGGCTTCTATCCCCTCGTAGATCTCATTGCGCCATTCGGCATTAGGAGGAATATCTTCCCAATCGACCCAAACGTCGTGATTGTGGGCCACAAATGCTGCATAGAGCCGCTTAATGAAGTCTTTATTGCGACGCGAATAAGAAATGAAAATTTCATTCTTGCGAAACGTCTCTTCTTTTAGCTTTGACTTTGATCGAGAAGCAGCAAGGTTCATGGCGGTGATAGAGGCAAGGTATAAAAGCGACCAGCAAAGCGTTTGGCCGAAAAGAGAAAAGCTTAAGGAAATAGGGTTGGGTGATTTGTATAGGGGTAGAGCAAAGATAGCGTATGGATTGTATGGATTGTATGGATGTCCTGCGGATGTCTTGCGGATGTGTTCTTGGCGGTGGCACGGTTTACGGCTAGACGCACTTAGTGCATTATCGAGAGCGATCATGTACTCTACTTGAGCACCAATCGCCTAGGCATGTTTGAGGTCGATGGGTCGTCAGTAGTTCATAAAATCAGTGGTTCATAAAACGAGAGCTACCGAATTTCATCTGCATTCCCACGAATCATGAGAGTGACCTGATTTGATTCTGCTTTCATCTTGCTATTATTGCAGGGGTTTTATGCTCATTTGTTAAAAACGCGTGTTTCACGAAAAAGCCGGCACAAAAAATTGAGAGGGAACCCTTGAACGAGCGGTGGAAGATTTTCCTAGAGAGTGCTGCCCCTTACCCTGCACACAATGCCCGTCTCGTATGGTTGCCCAGTACGCTTGCCCCGTTTAGTTATGTTTTACCTTAACGGCTGTACCCATTGGAGGACATTGGATATGAGTGCTGTAACAGTGATGAGTCTAAAACGCTGGGTGCATATCGGTTGGGCACAAGGACTAGCCTCGATCACGGCGATCGCCACCCTGACGATTTCCTCAGCCATGCCCCCGGCTCAGGCGCAAGAGGCGATCGCCCCATCTCAGCAAGCCCCATCTCAGCAAGCCCAATATCAGAGAGAATTTTGCGTCAGCGACATGCAGACCGCCATCAATGGCGTCATTCAGCGACCTACTTTTGCGAGTGCATCATGGGGCGTGGTGATGGAGTCTCTCGACAGCCAAGAGAAGCTCTACAGCTACAACGAAAATCTCTACTTTATCCCCGCTTCAAACGTGAAGCTGTTGACCACGGCAGCAGCCCTGCAAACCCTCCAATTCAACAACGGCTCAGATTGGGTCGCGTTTCAAAACTGGATTAACATTACCAATCGCGACAGCAACAACGGTTATGCCGACTCTCTCCTACGACGCTTAGGCGGGCCAGATGTAGTGCGAACGGCGCTGACTCCTTTGGGAGTTGATCCCAACGGGTTCAGGCAAGTCGATGGGTCTGGCCTGTCGCGCTACAACATGGCAAAGCCCCAGACGTTTATCTCCATCTTGCGAGGCATGGAGGCGAGTCCGGGGCGTGATATTTTCTATGGCTCATTACCCATCGCAGGCCAAAGCGGCACCCTGAGAAATCGTTTTCGCAACACAGCCGCCCAAGGTCAAGTCCATGCCAAAACAGGAACTCTCAACGGCGTGCGCGCCCTGTCAGGGTATTTGGAGCATCCTCGTCGTGGCACCCTGGTTTTTAGCATTATGGTCAATCAACCGGGGCAATCGGGTACAACGATGCTCCAAGCTATTGACCAGATGGTGCTGTCTCTGATGGCCGTTGAAGATTGCAGATAGCGGCTCAATGCCCATCCAAAAGACTCTCCAGGAATGTTTTGGTTTTGAGAACTCCAGCAAGCCTTTGGATAGGCAACATGACGGTAACCATGAGAAACGGCTACCGTCATATTGTTTGAGATATCCAGATATTGGAGGTATCCAGATATTGGAGCGATCAGGCATCCTGAAATATCGAGGGTCTAGTGAGCCGCGAGATCAAACATCAGGATATCGACATCGTCAGATTGGCCCACCAAGGTGAAATGAGCAGATTCGGCGATCGCCATCCCATCTCCTGCGGTCAGAGCCTCTCCGTTGAGGGTTACAGCTCCTTTCGCCACCTGAAGCCAGAGCGATCGCCCTGCCGCGACATCGTACTGCACCTCATCACCCACACCCAGGGAAGCCGCATAGAGACTGACATCTTGGTGAATGGTCACAGAACCCTCGCGACCATCGCGAGAACCAATCAGTCGCAAATTGCCTCGACGCTCTTCTTGGGAAATATGAACTTGCTCATAGCTGGGTTCTAGCCCTTTAGTGTCGGGCAAAATCCAGATTTGTAGGAGATGCACCGGATCGGTTTCTGAGGCATTGTACTCACTGTGCAAAATGCCGGTGCCTGCCGACATCCGCTGCACATCACCCGGACGAATGATAGAGCCGTTGCCAATGCTGTCTTTGTGCTCCAGCGAGCCTTCTAGCACGTAGGTAACGATTTCCATGTCTCGATGCCCGTGGGTGGAGAACCCCTGAGAGGGCAACACCTTATCTTCATTGATGACTCGCAGGGTCGAAAACCCCATGTGGCTGGGATCGTAGTAATTGCCGAAGGAGAAGGTGTGGCGACTATCGAGCCAACCGAAGTTAGCTGCACCGCGCTCATTGGCAGGACGAAGAGTCATCATGGCTGTGCCTCCTTTGGCAAATATAAATCGGGTTAACTGTGAATCGGGTTAGACGGAGATTGACCGCGACTTGCCCCGATTGAACTTAGATTGAACTTAGATTGAACTTACTCTGCATGGAACCTATGCATGGAACCTGGAAAGAATGAATTGATGGGTCTCTTTCCTTTAAACCCATTATCAACTGACTCTCGTAAAAAGACAATTAGCAATTTAATCGACACTTTGTCTCTTGATAGAAGACAATGCGCGTCGGGGTATCCCAGTTTGGCAAGTTTGCCCTCATCCCCTAACCCCTTCTCCCTAGGGTAGAAGGGGAACCGGAATTCCAAAGTCTCTCCTTAGGGAAGTGCTCGGAAATGCAGTACCAGAGTATCCTGAGATATAGTCAGGTTTGCAGCCTGGTAAATCATATCGGATGAGCCTAGCCAATGCTGGAAGAGACGATTAAATCAACCATTAAGGAC
>JBARXP010000196.1:0-5291 GCA_049647405.1 Elainellaceae cyanobacterium
TATCCAACACCGATTTTTGCTGTTTTGGATACACGTCTCCGCCCCAGAGATGTCTAAATAGCACTTTTCCCTGCGATCCAACTACATACTCCACCCCGCCCCCTCTCCTCTTCTGCACTTGCCTAGAGCGATCT
This sequence comes from Elainellaceae cyanobacterium, assembly GCA_049647405.1. Lineage (GTDB taxonomy): Bacteria > Cyanobacteriota > Cyanobacteriia > CAKZMO01 > CAKZMO01 > CAKZMO01. The sequence continues at coordinate 135 of JBARXP010000196.1, forward strand.
CTCTAAACATGAATTCCGTATAACAGGGGAAGAAGGGGGAGGGGTTAGACCATTTTAAGTAGGGTGGCTATGACTAAGGTGCGATCGCTTCCCCACACTGCAATGTGCGAGAGTTTGTGAAATGAAAAAATGGTTATTGATTGTTCCTATATTGATTGCCCTAATTTTTATTCCCGCTGTCATTGTGAACCATATAAATGGAGGAAACAGGGGCACGACTGAAGGAAATAAGACTCAGCTAGATCCGGAAATACTGGGGGCTGACTTATTTGGACAAGCTGTAAATAGTGCTATGGCAGCAGCAGAAGCTACTCAAGGGGCACAATCTACAGAGGATTGGAAAAATGTAGCTCAATTATGGCAACAAGCAATTAAATTACTGAATCAGGTTCCTGTAGGGGTCGAGGTGCATAATGTTGCCCAGAAAAAAATTGGTGAGTACCAAGTTAACTTGGAATATGCTCAACGCAATGCTGGCATTGAACCTGTTGCTTACACGATAGTAGACAGAGAAAATGATCCACTGCCTAATCGAAGAAGAATCTCTATCTCCATTGTTGCACCAGAGGCATTGACATTTGAACAGCGGGCACAGACTGTGATGAAAGCTGCTCAAGAGCTTCAAGATAGTGAAAATGCTCATGTCGTCACTGTTTTTTTGGTGCCAAGCCCTAAGCTGGTTGGCATGGGTCTTCCCTTGGCGATCGCTCGATACGCCCCAGACAGTGGCGGCTACTCCGGTGATCAAGGTTGGCAGTGGGAAGTGCAAGCGACGGATCAACCTGTGGATGAGCAGCGATTAAGAATCACAGAGCTATGGGAAGAAAAAAAGTCTTCGTTCTTGATTCCCGATGGATATGGTGGAATGATGCCGTTGATCAGGCTGTCGCTACAGAGTTAGGAATTAACTTAGATGAGGTGAGAACACTGTTATTCTTTCTGGAGGATTACCCTGATTTATGAATAATCAAATTTGCCAGGAGTGCAGGAAGCGGAATCTTCGTGACTCGGTAAACAGTGATATTAATTTTCAAGGTTGTGCAGAGAGAAATTACGGCGTTGTCTACTAGCGAAGAGCACTGCTATGAACATTACCTTAGAGCTAACTTCAGAGCTAGAACGAGAACTAGTGACTGAGGCATCACAGCTCAAACTACCTTTGGCAGAGTATATTCTGCGCGTTCTCTCCTTTCGCCCTTTTCTTCAAAACCCTCCCAAAACCGGGGTAGAGCTGGTTGCCTATTGGGAAAGTATTGGGGTGATCGACTCTCGACCTGATATCACTGACAGCCAAGAGCATGCCCGCAGGTTGCGCGACCAAGCCGAGCACCGTGGGCGGGCTTAGATAGCGAATGTATATTGTCGATACCGATGTCATGATCGACATTCAGCGGGGTTATGAGCCTGCATTGGCTTGGTTTGCCTCTCTCCCAGAAGTGCCAAGCATCACTGGCTTTGTTGTGATGGAGTTGATTCAGGACGCTCAGAACAAGCAACAGGTTCGTAAAGTCCTACAACTTGTAGCGCCATTAGCCATAGTTTGGCCTACTGAAACCGAATGCGCCCGTGCCCTATCTGACTTTACGGTTTATCATCTGTCTCATAAGATTGGTCTGATTGATGCTTTGATTGCGGCCTGTACCGTTGGGCGTAACGCAACCCTCTGCACTTTCAATGTGAAGCACTATCAAGTCATTTCAGGCTTGAGCATGGAGCAACCTTATCGTCGCTGAAGCCGCCTAACACTGCGTCGGTGCAAACGCTACAAAACGTGAGTTCGGGATAAGGAATTGCAAAAAAGCCTAATTTACCGTTCATTGGGAGAAAGCTGCCAACAAAAGTATTCTCAATAAAGCTCACTCATGCGAATTTTCTCAATGATGAGCCTTGTTGAGAATAGCGCATGAATTCTGAATCTTTCAGATGTAGGCAATACAAGGATTTAAAGCCTCTGCTTAACTCGAACTCACGTCTCTTATGAAGTCACGAAAGGATTGTGCGATCGCCACCCATCCCTCCATGCGCCCGTACAATTTCTCGTGAGAGGCCAAGTCTCATCCTGACTTACCCCACCGGAAGCGTGACTGTAGCGTGACTATACCTACGCCTATGGGATAGTTTTTGCGAGAGATGGGCGCATCTCCCTCACACTCCAATAGTTTTGATATAAAATGCTATTGAAAGTCGATATCCGGCTAGGGGGCATGTTTATGTCTTCGCTGTTGGGGGTCTTGGGGCACGTTTTTACATTCGCCCGCCTTCGATATGCACCTACTGCCGATCGTGTCGTTAAAAAGGTAATTAACTCGTTATGTTCAAGACTATCGCTTCCACCCTTAAGACTTGGTTTCCTGCTGAAGAGGTTCACGCTCACTGCGATGGCCCCTGTGGCGTCTATGATCCTGCGTCTGCCCGCATCGCGGCTGAAGCTGTGGTGTCGATGACTAAGAAGCTGATTGACTTGGGTGCTCCCGATTCAGTTGAGAAAGCCAACACAATTTCTCGCTATGTCGCCATTAAAGAAGAGCAAGCTCAAATCACCAAAGACGAGCTTCTGGTGCTTTGGACAGACTACTTCAAGCCTGTGCATCTAGAGAAGTTTCCCGATTTGCATGACACCTTCTGGAAAGCGGCCAAACTCTGCTCAGCAACCAAGGTTGAAGTGAGCATTGCCCATGCCAACGAACTGATGGCTGCGGTTGAGAAAATTCACCAAATGTTCTGGGCTTCTAAAGAGCGTGAAGTCACTTTCTACAAGGCTAGCTAGTCTGGCGCTCAAATGATGACGGCTAGATCAAGAGGCTGGATTAACAGGCCGAATCCGCAGGCCAGATCAGCAGGCCAGATCCGCAGGCCGAATCAGCAGGCCAGATCAGCAGCCTAGATATTAGAGTCGTCTGACGTTGAGTATCTGACTTTGAATAACATCAGTAGAGTTGGGGGTGCGATCGCGCCCCCTTCTGCTGTGCTAGGTTGGGTTTAAGCTCGATCACGGCTCTGAATAAGTTCCTGTTAATAGGCGTAATCGCAACGTGCTATTGGTGAAAATACGAGGAGGTGCGGCATGGAATTCGCGTTAGTGCATCCTCAAGGCTTAAGAGATGCCAGTTCTAAAGAATATTTGCTGTGGCTGCTGCGGCAGCGGCGACGGTTTCGCGTTTCAGGGCCGTCGATGTTGCCAGGGTTGCAGCCTGGAGAAGAGGTATTGATTGATCCTGCTGCCTACAGCCACTGTGCCCCATTGCCGGGGGATGTCGTGGTTGCAGAGCACCCCAAGCAACCTGGCTTGCGGCTGATCAAGCGAGTCATCGCTGTGCTCGATACCGAAGCCTGTTTACTGGTTGGCGACAATCCTGATGCCAGTACAGACAGCCGCAATTTTGGAGCCGTGGCGAAGCAAAATATTTTAGGTAAGGTCACGAGCCGCTTTTAAGGAGTCTTGTATCAGCAAGGGGATGAATATCAGCAAGGAGATGAAAAATTCAGGCTGAAGGCTCTCATGTCATCCCTGATTTTTGGTTCGTGCTGTATTCTGAATGAGATGTTTGGGCAAGGACGGTTTTGGCAACTATGACGAGCCAGCGGGTAGATGGGCGATCGCCAGATCAGCTTCGCCAGATCCAATTTGAGCGACATTACACCAAATTTGCAGCGGGCTCCGTGTTGGCATTCTCTGGTGAGACAAAAGTGCTGTGTACCGTTAGCGTACAGCCCGGTGTGCCTCGGTTTTTAGAACATTCTGGGCGGGGCTGGCTCACGGCTGAATATCGCATGTTGCCCGGAGCCACTCCCCAGCGTCAAACACGAGAACTGATGAAGCTGTCAGGCCGAACTCAGGAAATTCAGCGGCTGATTGGTCGGAGTCTGCGCTCGGTGATAGATTTTGAAGCCCTAGGCGAACGAACTCTTGTTGTCGATGCTGACGTGTTGCAGGCCGATGCCGGAACTCGCACGACATCCATCACGGGCGGCTTTGTAGCGCTCAGTGATGCGATCGCCAAGCTCATGGCCGACGGCGAACTAGAGCGATCGCCCATCCGACATCAGGTGGCAGCCGTGTCTGTCGGCCTGGTTGATGGTCGTCCCCTGCTCGATCTCAACTACGTCGAAGATGTTGGGGCGTCGGTCGATCTCAACGTTGTGCTGAATGAAGCGCTTCAGATTATTGAAGTGCAGGGCACAGCCGAAGAAGAGAGCTTTAACCGCCAAGAAATGAACCAGATGCTTGATTTGGCCGAGAAGGGCATTCAAGAACTCTTGTCTTACCAACGCCAAGCTCTAGATTCGCAGCCATAGCAATGCGCAGCTAGAGAGCAATGCGCGGCTAGAAAGCAATGCGCGGCTAGAAGCCATCGCATGGGTTCTGAATATCTAGGTGCTCAGGAGAAATTCATCGGGCTCAATGAATCAAGCTAAAGATCCTGTGACGGGTATCCGTAGGGGATGTTTTCTGCTATCCTCGTAAACCAAACCGCTAGACATTCAGTTCTATTGCCATTACGTCTATTGTCATTACGGTGTCGGTCTGAGCAGTCTGACTTCGTCAAACGGCCCTCACCCATGGGGTAGACGTCAGGCAATTAAACATTTCGATAGTCTAGGGTGACTCGACACTCGAAATTGAGAGAGTACTGGGGCTTTGATCGGCTCTGCTACGGGTCGAGATGTGGTGTGAGGCTTGTTTCGGTTTATTCATGTTGAGCTGCTTTTAGATTCAAGAGAGGCACGACATTTCAAGGGTGCTGAAAAGACTCAACTCCGTGAATGGTCAGCGGAGCGCTGAGTCTTTTGAAATGCCGATAGCGATCGCCATACGGTCGAGCACCTAGGCTAGTCGGGGTCGAATTGAGTCTAAGCAGTGGTCTGATGGCGATCGCCCCTGCCAGATACAGGTTCAGCCAACAGGGTATCGTCTGACCCTATTTTGCAGAACAAATAGAGCCATCTTTAGGTTGAGCGCATGATGTGCACATTAAGGATGGACAGCTGAGGGAGTGGCTACTGAAGCGAGTCGCCTCTAGGCCGCACCTCTAAGGAGCTTGCGTCTAAATAAGCTACCAATCAAGAGGAGCCAATCGTGATCGCCCAGTGGGGGAGAGTATCTGATGGATGCCAATCCGCTCGATACGGAGCTAACGTGGGGGCATCGACGCTGAT
>JBARXP010000197.1:0-25517 GCA_049647405.1 Elainellaceae cyanobacterium
ATCAAGGATTAGTCGAAACCCAGCAAGGAAAGGGAATTTTTGTCAAAGAGCAGGAAAAAATTAGCTTTTCGCTGTCTAATCCTCTAACCTTCTTCGATACAGAACTGGAACGGCAAGGCCGGACAGGCAGCGTTCAAAATCTTCAATTTGAGCGCATCAAGACTCCCCGAGAAATTCGGAAGCGGCTCAAGCTTGATATGGATGTGACCCATATCTATCAGCAAGAAAAGCTTATTTTTGCTGATGAAGTGGCGATCGCCCTCGACATTGCCTATTTTCCAGAACATATTGCCAAGGCATTGGAAGAAGTTTTGCAGGTTGAGTTTACCTATCGCTCGCTCGAACACTACGGCTTTCCTATCAAGTCAGCGCGGGTGTCGATTGAGGGACGACCTGCCAGCTATGAGACAAGTCAACTCCTCAATGTTTCGCTGGGGGCTCCGCTGCTGGTTTATCGCTATTTAGCATGGGATCAGGACGAAGCGCCTCTCGTGTGTGGCGAAACGATTTCTAGAGCTGATTACACCTACTATTCTGCTGATTTGAATGTAAATCAAATTCAAATGTAAGTAGGTCTCCTTCCTTATCGGGGGATCAGAACCCGCTAACCGTTGTTATAATTTCAAACCTTCTCTAAGGAATCGATATCCTATAGTAAACTCACCCTATTGGGTGGGTGCGAGAGAAACGCACTGGGTTGAAACATGCTTTAAGTTCACACTAAGCTAATGCTCTCCACACCAAGTGCCAGATCACCTTTCCTTAAACGTTTGCCCCCTTAGAGAAAAGGTCTTTATCGTATGTCATTCGTTCTTCTGCCCCGTGAACGAGTCGTAGCTCTTAGCTTTTTTGCATCCGCTGTTGCAGGATTTGGAGCTGTTGGCCTTGTTGCGTCTCCGGCTCAAGCTCAATCCATCACCTCTTCTGGAGACACCAATACTCAAGTCAATCAGGTGGGCGATCGCTACACCATCGAAGGCACAACGATCTCTGGCGACGGAGCCAATCTGTTCCACAGCTTCGAGCAGTTTGGCTTAGACACCAATGAAATCGCTGAATTTATCGCAGATCCAGATATTCAGAATATTCTCGGACGGGTAGTTGGCGGGCAGGTGTCGCTGATTGACGGCCTTATTGAAGTCACCGGGGCTGACGCTAACCTATTTTTGATGAACCCGGCAGGGATTATATTTGGCTCCAACGCTCAGCTCAATGTGCCTGCCGATTTCACCGCCACGACCGCCACAGGCATTGGCTTTGGCAGCGATTGGTTCAGCGCCTTGGGCGACAACGACTATGCTGCCTTAGTCGGAGATCCTGCATCCTTTGCCTTTGGGGTCGATCAGCCAGGGGCGATCGCCAATCTTGGCACCCTTGGGGTGGGCGAAGGCCAAACCCTCTCTCTCGTGGGCGGCACGGTGCTCAATGCCGGAACGCTAGAAGCTCCGGGTGGCAGCATTAACATCGCAGCCGTGCCGGGACAAAATCTGGTGCGCATTAGCCAGGATGGGTTTTTGCTGAGTCTCGACATCGAACCGCTTGCCGATAGCCCAACGCAACCCAACGCTTGGACATTTCCCACTGCAACTCTACCCGAACTGTTGACCGGGGGCGAGTTTGACGATGACCTGAATGTGACGGTTAATGCTGACGGCACCATCACCCTAGACGGCACAGGCATTACGTTACCCACAGAGCCTGGAACAGCCTTAGTTGCCGGGGCGATTGATACAGCAACTGATACCGATGGCGTGACGGGGTCTGTAGTGAATGTAGTGGGCGATCGCGCCATCTTCTACAGCGAACCCACCTTCGGCCCTCGCTACGATCCAGACGGCCCTGAAGAATTAGCTCCTCAGCCAGGAGAGTTGACGGGGTCACTGAATGAGACGACAGTTCTGGCAGTAAACACTACATCTGAAATCCGAATTGATTTGCCTGATCCTGAAGACCCTATAGATCCTACAGATCCTGATCCAGCCCAAGGTGCAGGACTATTTTTCTCGGTTGGCACGGGCAACGATGATGAAGGGGATCTGCGTTTCACGACCCAAGGCTCTTTTGTCATGGACGCGGAAGATAACTTATTTAGCAGAGGCCGCGACATCACTATCCGGGCTGGAGAAATTATTGCTGGAGAAATTAACGCCTTCGATGGAGCGGGCGCAAATTATTTCGGGCCTGCTGATGACGACCGCTTTCCCCAGCGATCGGGTAATGTCGAGCTCGATGCAGATGGCGATATTCAAGTCACCCGCATTTTTGGTGAAGACATTCTGATCGTGAGTGCCAATGGCGACATCCAGACCGGGTCGATTTCGAGCGAAGCCGATACGTTTCCTATCCCGGCAGATGATGGGCTCATCTATCCATTTGACACATCCGATGATGGGATTAACCGCGAACTCAACTTTGATGCTGACCCTCTTGACACTCAGGATTTGGCGAATCTCAATAACGTGCTCAATCAGGGCGCGGGCAGCGATGTCGTGGTGATTGCAACCAACGGCTCCATTGACTTAGACGGTTACATTCGAGCAGGGCAAGCCAACAAAACTTCAGATAGCACCATTACAATTACGGCTCAACGATTCAGAGCCGTCAATCCGCTAACCGTGCCATTAGCTGACGAGAACGGTCAGATCACAGATGAAAATGGTCAGAGCACTGGCAGTAGCTCAGTCAACCTTATAGCCTACAGCCGCAACACAGACCCGCCTGAGAGGTTGGGTGGCACGACAGGTCGCAATAGTCTTCAGGCCAGTTTTGGAGAAGGCGGTTTGCTCTCATTGCAGTTTGGCGATCAAGAAGCTCAAGTGCAGGTCATTGACGAAAACGGCAATCCGCAAATCGTGTTGCTGAGCGAGCTAGAGTCTGATGAGCCTATCTTGGCGCAGATTCAACTTCTTGGAGATACGACTTTCTCGATTGCCGAAGTCGATGAGCTTCCAGCAGACACCAGCGGCATGGAAGGCGGCTTTGGTGTTGGGGGACGGCGCGATCCTTCGGTGAATCCAGGAGCCCTTTCCAACAGTTTTGCTGCGCTTCCCCCTCCCGAAATTCTGGATGACCCTGAGGCTGAAACTCCGAATGATCCAGGAACCGATGTCCCTGTTGTGAACAATCCCGATCCTTTTGAACCTACGGGACCCAGTGCTTCCCCAGATAATCCTTCTGTAGGCCAGCAAGCTGACATCCCAGCACCGGATTTTGAACCCGTAGCTCAGGTGGTGTGTGAATCCGAAGAGACGGTCGAAGTCAGTGACTCTGGGAACGACTCGCCTGAAACTCCGGTTCTGGATATTGCCTTTGTTGTCTCAGTTGAATTGTTGCGAAGTGCAGGCTTAGAGGACAATGAAGAGGAAGAGGTCGTGACAGAGTGTAATTAGTCTTCTGAGTTGAATCCCTCACACGCATCTTGGATAAAGACAATGAGCGTCGGGTCATATGGTTTTCGGGGTAGAGCATTCGCTTGGGCGAACCGTTTAGGGTATCGTAGCGTTGGAACGTTGGCTGGCTTAGGCATTACCCTTTCTCTTACATTACTTACAAGCAGTCTTGCAAAAACAGCCTGGGCGCAGGAGTCTACACCGACTATCCCCAGGCCGGCCAACGCCTCCAATTCTAATGAATCTAGCGAATCGGGATCTTCAGAACAACCTCCTGAGCCCTCACTCGCTGCACAAGCCAATTCTCTTCTACAGCAGGGCTATCAGCATTACTGGAACTCTGAATTCGACGCTGCGATTGAGGTGTTAAACCAGGCGCTTGGGCTGTATGAACAGATCGATGTTCCAGTCGAAGAAGCATTAGTCTTTGAAGGCTTAGGACTAGCCTATGAAGCATTAGGAGACTGTCCTACAGCGCTTGACTATCAGCGTCGCCGCTATACCCTCGCCCAAGAGTTGGGCGATCGCACGGGGGAAGGCAATGCGATGGCGAATATTGGCAACTGCTATTACAGTATGGGTCGCTATCAGGAAAGCCTAGATGCTCTGCGCCAGTCTCTTGTCCATTGGCAACAGTTGGGCGATCGCGGTCTTCAGGCGGCTGTTATGGCCAATATTGGTAATGTTTATACCGAACTCGGACATTACGAAGAGGCCAGCGCCATTCATCAATCGAGCCTTGTGATTCTCGAAGAAATCGAAAACTACTGGGGCGTGGCTGCATCTCTCAATAGTTTGGGGTTAATTGCTGCCAGCCAAGGCAATGCTGAACAAGCCTACGTCTACTACGAGCAAAGTCTAGAACGATTTCGAGCGCTCAATCAGCAGCCTGCCGTAGGGCAAATTCTCAATAATTTGGGAACGATGTATCACCAGCAGGGAGAAACCGAAATCGCTCTAGGCTACTACCAGCAGAGCTTAGAAGTTGCACAAGAACTAGGCGATCGCGCCCTTGAGGGAGACTCTATCATCGGCATTGGCTTAATTTATTCTCAACAGGAAGACTACAAAGAAGCGATTGAAATTCAGCAGTATGGAGTCGATTTAGCGCGATCGCGTGGTGACATGAGGTTGGTCGGCACTGGGTTGGCAAATCTGGCTGATACGCTGTGGTTAGCAGGTGAACTCGACAAGGCTGAAACTGCCCTGCTAGAAGCGATTGACATTTTGGATGCTCTGCGGAGCACCCTCAATGACCGCGATCGCATCTCCATCTTCGATACTCAACTGATGGCCTACAACATTTTGCAGGAGATCCTGGTTGAAAAAGGAGAAACCGGAGCGGCTCTAGAGGTGGCTGAGCGAGGCCGAGCCCGAGCCTTTGTGCAGCTTCTTGCGGAACGGATGGATGCTGAAACCTCCTCAAATGGACTCTCTAATTCTGCTGGAGCAATAGATTCGGAACGCTTAGTCAGGATGCGTCAGGATCGTCTTAGTGTAGACTCTGCCGATATTCCGACGCCAACTCTGGACGATATTCGGCGTACGGCTCAGCAGCTTGACGCGACATTGGTGCAATACTCTATTCTTCCTGATTCCCGCTTTATCTCCCTGGGCAAATTGCGGGGTGATGATGCCCGTCTGTTGATTTGGGTGGTGCAGCCGTCGGGAGACATCACCTTCCACAGCCAAGATTTGAGAGAATTGCCCATTCCGCTCGAAGACCTGGTGCGTGGCAGCCGCAATACGCTGGCTCGTCCCCAGTTGCGCGATCGCCAGACATCCCTTCGACAGCGAGAACTGCTGCAAGCGCTGCACCAAATTTTGATTGAGCCAATTGCCTCATCGCTCCCGTCTGAACCAGGCGATCGCGTCATTCTGATTCCCCAGAACTATCTATTTCTCGCACCATTCCCAGCACTTATGGATGCTGAGGGAACGTATCTGATCGAGCACCACACTCTTCTCACGGCTCCTTCGATTCAAGTGCTGGACTTGACCTATCAGCTCGCTCAACAGCGACACCAAGAGAATCCGCTGGAGTTATCGAGTGCTTTGTCTGCATCGCTAAAACACGACGCTCAAATCTCAGATGGAGAGTTTGAACCTCAGTTTCATGCTCAATCTACTCTCGATCCGAGCCGAATGCTGATCGTAGGAAATCCGGTTATGCCTAGTATCAGCACCTCTCCTACGGAACCTCCCGAACCTCTGGTGCAATTACCTGCGGCAGAAACCGAAGCAGTGGCGATCGCGCAATTATTTGCAGCAGAACCTTTGATTGGAGCTGCTGCCACTGAGGTCACAGTGACCGAGCGCATGGGACGCGCAGACCTGATTCATCTGGCGACCCACGGCTTACTCGACTATGGTCAAACCAACAGCGGCATCTTACGCGATATTCCGGGGGCGATCGCGCTAACCCCTACGGCACACCTCCAAAACGATGGAGAGGTTGTTTCGGCTCAATCAATGAGAACAATGGATGGTCTGTTGACCGCATCTGAAGTGATTGATATGGAACTCCAGGCTGATTTGGTTGTTCTCAGCGCGTGCAACACCGGACGAGGCGATATCACCGGAGATGGCGTTATCGGGCTATCGCGCTCGTTCATCAGTGCTGGTGTGCCTAGCGTCATCGTGTCTCTCTGGACGGTTCCTGATGCCCCAACTTCTGAGTTGATGGTAGAGTTTTATACCCAACTTCAGCAGGCTCCCGATAAAGCTTATGCACTCCGTCAGGCTATGTTGACTACATTGGATAATCATCCCTCTCCCATCAACTGGGCCGCATTTACTTTAATGGGAAGTCCTTAGTGATGAATTTGTGACTTTCTTCTGTTCGCTGTTGCTCTCATAGGGAACTCTATGCTCATCTGATGCTCTTTCCTGGAAAAGTATCAGTTTCTTTACTATCAGGGAGCATTACTATGTCGAGTGCAGGTTTAAACAAGTGGATCGTCAGCGGTAATTTGGCAGGAGATGTTGAGGTCAAAGACATCAACCTTAAGAATGGCAAGTCCGCAAAGGTCGCAGGCACAACGCTATATGTCCGTCGAGGAAGACAGCGCGATGAATCATTTACCCTGTCGATTGATATTTGGGAGTGGTCTTCTGCATGGAGACTGCTGCCTTTTTTGAAGAAGGGATCGTTAATCATTTGCACAGGCAGCGTCGAGCCGAGTCCCTATTTGAGCAAAGACGGCACTCCCAAAGCAGGCTTGAAAATGACCGTGCTCGATATCGATTTAGATGTGGTCAAGAGTGTTGAAGACAAGAGCAGCGAAGACATGCAGCAAGAAGCCGCTTGATATTGACATTTTTGAGGAGCAGGGAGTCTTGAACATTTATCGACGCTCCCTCTCTGTCTACACTCGTGAAGTCATGTTAGAGGAAACTGACACTCAGTAATGAGCAGTGCTAGAGTGCGGGTATCTCGCGTATGAGGTTGCAAAAATCATGGTCAGCGCTGAAGACTTGATAACTCCAAGTCCCTTATCCATGAATGCTGAGCAATCTGAACTATATGAGCGAATTCAGGCGTTTTCGTTAGACCGAGCTGAAGCCCAATTATCATTTAGGCAAAGACTCGCTCACGATAATGGTTGGCCAATAGAGTATGCTCAGTCAGTTATTGAAGAATATAAGAAATTTACATTTTTAGCCATTATCGCTGAGCATCCGGTCACGCCATCTGATCAAGTTGATCAGGCTTGGCATTTGCACCTGGCTTACACCCGGTCGTACTGGGAAGAATTCTGTCCTCACGTTCTCCAAGCACCGCTGCATCACGACCCGACGTTGGGCGGCTCCGATGAAAGCCAAAAATTTGATGACTGGTATAACCAGACCTTAGAAAGCTACACCCAGTTTTTTGGAGAAGCTCCACCGGACAAGATTTGGCCTTCGTCAGACATTCGATTCGGACAGGACTTGCAGTTTGTACGCGTCAACACTGGGCAAAATTGGGTCGTGTCAAAGGTCAAGGTTCGCGAGATTGCCACTATAGGAATTGCGACCCTATTCACATTGGCTGTGATGATTGGGTATCTCGCCAACTCGGTTCTGACTCCTTCTCAATCCAGTATCCACCCTGTCGCTAAAGTTTTGCTTGTTGTGCTTCTTGTAGGGTTTGGATTAGGCTGTGTTCAATTCATCAACAGAGTGATTGATTTCATTAAAAATCCGTCTCGACCAGCGATTGGCGGTTGTGATTATGGCAGTTGGGGTGGATGTGGCGGCTGCGGTGGGTGTGGCGGTGGATAGTCAGAGGATGTTCTACAAGGGATGCGGTGGTTAAAACCGCAACAACACAAACAAATTCCGCCTACGCGCACTCCTGCAAAACCAAAGGGCTTGAGACCTGCGGATGTAGGTTTTGTCTGTGTAGCCTGCGACTTTAGTCGCTAAGGCCACACAGAGCAGGGCTTTTCAGGCATCCTAGTAAGACCGCATTCATCATCAGCTTCTCACGTTGGGGTTTTCCTCCAAACCGATCTGGGTGAGCATCTGTGCCCAACCTTTGGCTCCAGAAAAATCTGCAATTCGCCATCCCTGATCGGCTAAAGCAGGATGAGGCTGCTTTTTTCCTGGAATCACGATGGGAATATCGACGGCATAGAGCATCTCTAGATCGTTGGGACTGTTGCCTAGTCCAACGGTCGTTACTTGAGTCTGGCCGTGAATCGTCTGGTACGCCGCAATCAGATGATTCACGGCGATTCCTTTGCCCGCGTTTTTGCCGATGAGGTGGGAAAAGCGATCGCCCACCGTCAGCTTAAATCCCAAAGACTCGGCGGCAGTCCGCAACTCTTCAGCCGCAATGGATTGGGGCGTAACGAAAGGCTCGGTGAAGTCTCGCGTTTTGGCTAAAAGGGCGTCTTCCGGCGCGAGTCCCGTGCGATCGCCAATGTCTTGAATCGACAGATCCCCAAATCCCTGAAGCTGAATATCAATCAGCAAACTGAGGGCTTTGAGTCCCTGGCGTGCCTCGGCATAGGTACAGCCAATTTGCAGGACGCGATAAGACTCGGAAGCCTGAGTATGGGTTAAAGGGAATCGCGTATCTTCAGCCGGAATAAAAATGCCGCTGCCGTTTTCTGTAATAAACGGTTCATTGAGGGGAATCGCCGTGCAGAGAGCTTCGACCTCTTTTCGAGTTTTGCTGGTGACTGGGATAATCGGAATATTTTTGGCCTGGAGCTGCTGGATAACTGGAAGTGCATCATCGTAGCGATAGTCATCTGGATTCAGCAGGGTGCCATCGAGGTCTGTAAAAATCAGCAGCATGGTTATCCAACCTGTGAAGAATAAGCGGCAAGTTTGAACAAGTAGAAGAGTTGTCGATTTATAAATCTAAATTTTTTAAACCTTCTACGACAGGAAAAAGATTTATCATAAACCCTTCTCCTGTTGGAAGCTTTACGGACTATGGCTCAATTAACAGTTTCTGATGTGTTAGCTCGAATTGAAGCAGGGCAGTCTTTAGCCAAAGCTGAATTGAGCGGCCTCGATTTAAGTAAAGCTTGTCTCGACCGGGGTGACTTCTCGTCTGCGTATCTACGGCGCACTCGTTTCTACCAAGCGTCTTGTCGTGAAACGAACTTATCTCAGGCAACGCTGACATTAGCTGATTTTTCTGAAAGCTGCTTAGAAGATGCCAACTTGACTCAGGCTGTGTTGATTCAGGCCAATTTAACCCAAGCAAATTTGAGGCGGGTGAAAGCGACCCAGGCTAATTTTCATGCGGTCAAGCTTGATCAGGCTGACGGTTCCCATGCCAATTTTGATCACACAGATTGGCGAGAAGCCAACGGCCCTCAGGCTTGTTTTAGTCAGGCTAGTTTTGTCTCGGCTCAGCTATCTCAGGCAAATTTTAGCCGTTCGAGTTTTACGGGGGCTCGCCTCAGCTCTTCTAACTGGCAGCGGGCGACGCTATCGGGAACTTCTTTTAGTTCAGCAGATCTGACGAGGGCAAATCTGAGCGAGGCTATTTTGGTGGGCGCTAATCTGTCAGAGGCCAGTGTTCTGGATGCCACGCTTCAGCAGGCGGATTTAACTGGGGCAAGTTTACAAAGAACTCAGTTGGATTGGTCAAATCTCTGGAACGCAGTATTGATGCAAGCCGATTTGCAGGGTGCATCGCTCTGCAACGCAAATTTAGAATCTGCAAACCTGAGCGGAGCTAATTTTAAGGGGGCAGATTTGCGAGAAGCTAATTTAGAAAACGCTCAGATGGAGGGAGCATGCTTTGAACAATGCCGCTTAGAAGGTGCGTTGTTCTCTGGTGTAACAGGGCTTTCACCGGAGCAAAAGCAATCTCTTAAGCGTCAAGGCGCATTAAATATCATTTGAATTCTGTAGATAAGCAATCTCAAATGATTCGTGAAATTGAACCATTCATGGTTCGATTCGGATGGCTATAGAAGACTTGTGATTTATAGAAAAATGGCTTCAGTTTCTACTAAGTCAAACAAGAACTCAAGGTGGAGCCTGTGAGCCTAAAATTTGGGATGGTGGAGGGTGCAGTGTAGGGTTAATGCCGTTGTACTTGCCAGAATTGAAGCTGTTGGAGCATCACACTCCGTTAACAATAAGCCCTGGTAGCAAAGGAAACAAAATCCTATCGTTAGGCCAGTGTCAGTCGTTAGAAAATGAGCGAAATCAGCGACTCGTTCGAGCAGTTCTAACAATCGCAGAAATTGTTCAAGAATGGCCATGTGCAGCTCCTGAAATCAAGAAATAAATCATTAACTAGAACAATTGACGGGACAACATTGTTTCTTGAATGACCTGATTTTTAGAAACAGTATCATGTCTAAGAGCGATATCTGTAGGCTTCGTCATCTGTTGATGTAAGAACGAAACGTATTGACCCAGCTGAGGACGCTTGTGCTGAAGTAGATGGCCTTGGTTTGTCTTCGAATGTGCAGATTTAGCGGCTGATGTTCGCATCATGAGTTTGATGGACTCCAGTTAGTTTTATGGGCAATGGATGTGTGATGAGGCCACAAGGAAAAAGGCTAGGAATGCAGTAAGTTAGCGACATGATCACGCAAAATGGAAAGCGGCACTCTACCGACAAAGCTATCGGCAACGGTTTGATCTGGGTTGAGCAACACCAAATGAGGGACACCGTTTACTTGAAACTGCTGAATGTGCGATCGCCATTGAGGGTCGTCAATATTGAGCATCACAAAGTTCAGATTGGGATTGAACTCGTCATGAACCGTCGCTAATGTCGGGGCTAAACTTTGGCATGTGGTACACCAATCGGCATAAAACTCAATCAGAGTCGGTTTTTGATTGGTCATGGCCTGAGCGTAAGGCATAGCCGACTGAGCCGATGTTCTAAGTGCCATTAACCCAGATACGGGAGAAAGACGGGTTGTATCTGTCTGAGGACGCGTCAAAAATATGGCGGCGATCGCAAACACAATCACTAAACTAATGGCAATGATGCTGCTTCGATATTGAGGTGAAACGATTCGGTTTGCAGTCATTTTCTATGTCGATTTCTGGTAGATGAATGTCTTAAGTCAATCCGTTTAACGGCCAGATTGGGTGATTGAGGATTGATAATTTCTCTTGCCTTATATGGACTATTGCTGATTCACTGAAACTTCTTTACTGATAGTAGTAAGCCAAGAAAATGTGAAACGTTAGCATTAGCACAAATACGCAGACAAAGAAAATATGGCTCACTAACCAAATGGCGCGCAATCCACGAATTAAAGGCCCTTTGGTAAGCGGTTGGCTGCTACCTGGAAGCTTTCCAAAGAAATTGCGGGTTGACTCTAAAATTCCTGTTTCTGTAACAACGCCTACTAAGGCCGTCAGGGTCGTGGCAAAAAAGACCCAGAGAAATACAGCGTTGAAATTAAGACCGTTAGCCCCAAAGGTGTGAATCAGGACTAACCCAACGAGTCCGACTCCCACAAAAATATGAACTGTGCGCCAAAGCTGCATCGAACCGGGGATTTTGATGCGACCTATCCAGCTTCGGCTGCGTTTTCGAGCCGTCAACATAGTCTCTAGCAAGACGAAGGTAAACGCCGCATATCCGGTGCTCTGTTTGTACAGCTCGCCGCGCAAAAACTGATGTAAATCAACAGACTGAGCGCGCATCCAGTCGAGGTAGCTTTGGCTAAATGCGAAGGGCAACAGCAGCAAAGCAGTGACTAGAGTCATGCCAATCAGAGTTTTGAATCCCGGCTGAAGCCCACGGGGACGCTGGGGCGATCGCCTTTGAGGGGCGATCGTGGTGATGTCTGGCATAGATATTGCTGACTCTGCCGAATGAACGTTTGGGTCTATCGAATTTTGGGAGTCAACCGATTCATGTTGGCGGCGGGGTGTACTCATTGCCCTAGAAGTAGGTAAAACGGCAGTGTTCTGAAAGGCTTGTGAGAGCTAAAGATAGACTACAAACACGAGAATATTGACACGATGGAATTCAAAAGTTCTGATACCTAGAGCACTGGGGGCGATCGCCCCCAGTGCATTAAGCGCGGTTAGACCTCTGCTACTAAATCCGTTTCACAAGGAAAGGAATGGGCTAGTAGCTTAAAACCTAGCGCTTAGGCTCCTGCTAGAGGAATGTTGATGACAATACCGCCCATGACTTCATCCATCACGAACTGCTTGTCGGGATAGCGCTCTAAGTGAACAGGGTGAGTGTTGTGGCAAGAGACACAGGCTTCTGCGACGGCATTGTCGGGATACATTGCCGAAAAGAACTGTTGATCGCCAATCTCTTGGTAGTCTTTCACAGGCTCACCCGTGTCGATCATGGTCTGAACAGCGGTTTCTTCAAATTCGCCCTTGGGAGCATGGCTGTCGTTGATATACCAGGGTGAAATCAGGTTGTAGGTAAAGTAGCCAGCTTCGTTGGAAATTTCCGACCCAAGCCGAAACATTTGAGCAGGTAGAGGAATTCCATCGGTTTGTTGCCATCCTTCAGTGGCTTCGATCTCGAGCACGCCATCTTCTTTCGCCTTACCTTCCAAGGTTTTGGAGCGGTTTACCACGTGCTTGGTATAAGCGGTGCGATCGGCAGCCAGCACTGTGTGAATGTAGTCGGCTACGAGTTCGGGGGCAATCCCTGCTGTTGCTTGGGTCGTGCTGCCGCCGCTACTGCAAGACACAGCAGTCATGGTGACGGCTAGAACAATGGCAATAAACGCCACGGTGCGGGTGCGAATGAGACTCGTCCAGCGATTAACAAAAGTCATGTGACACTCTCTCCTTCTCTAAAAACAAACGAATGAACTGAAATGAACTGAAAAACGGGATGTAAGTTCATGCAAGACATGGGACATGTTCGGAGCCGAACGGGGGTTTGACGGAAAACTATTCATCGGAATCTTCTGCTTCGGAGGGCGTACCCGACTGATCGATCCGACGGGCTTCTAGGGCACGCACCAAGTCAAAGGTTTCCAGAGATAGGGTGGGCGGCTGATCAAAGTTGGCCTCCACCAAGTCATCGTCAAAAATACTGTTGTAGCTATACTCAACGCCGTGGCAGTTCATGCAGACCTCCTGCACCATGCGATCGCGCGGAAGCAGCGTATAGGTGTTGTTGTGATTTACGAGGGTAAAGGGTTCTCCCCCCTGGTTCACTTCATGGCGAGGCAGGTGGCAGGTGGCACAACTGACCGAACTGCCTGACGGTCTGGGCAGGGTGCGATCGCCAGCAAACAGGTCGGCATGGCGCGAGTTTTCGTAATTGAGTGAATGGGTATCGTTGTGGCATGTGAGGCAAGAATCTACCGCAGCCTGCACCGTGTTGACGGAATGATTGTCATGGCAGGTGCCACAGGTCATTTGTAAGGCGTGGGCATCTGCTTTCATGGGTAGTCGAGCCAGATCTGGGGTAAGGGGCGATTCTCCCTCCAGCAAGCGAATGCCGTGCTTTCCCAACAGAAACGTATCCACTGCGCCCTCATGGCAACTGCGACAGCTTTCCTGATTGGGATGAGCCACAAAAGCCTGAGTTTGCGAATCTTGATGGCAACTCGAACAATTCACGTCGTTGAGGGCATGGGCGCTCTCTTGCCAAAGCTCAGTCAACTCATCAACCTGAGTTTGAGTCACGGCATCCGCTAAGGCAGGAACGGCTCCGCTCAAGACCATGATTAGAATAAGTAGCCCAGATAGAAGTGCCTTCATGAGCCACCTCCCAAAAACTCCTGCGCCAGATCTGGTTTTGGTGCGGCGTCTAACTCGGTAGCGACGACTCGCTCTGGCAACTGCTGCACCGGAAGCATCGGCGGCTGATCCAGATTTTGCCGCAAAAACCCGGTCGAAATTGACCGATGGTCGTGGTAGTTGTGACACCCCGCAGTCCAGCATCCATCGGCTGAAAAACCATCGTGACTTTTCAGATCGCCCGAAATAATGCCTTCGTGGCAGGTCATGCACAGATCAGGCTGGAGATTGACCCCTCGATCAAACATGTGAACATGCTCGTTGTGGCAAGTGGTGCAGGTGAGAGCTTCAAGTTTGGCCAGTTCTCCAGCCCAGCGCGGATCTCTAAACTTGGATGGGCCGTGAGCGTCTTCAGCCAGCTCGGCTTCGTGACACCGCATACAGGTGTCGTTGGTCACGGCCTTAAAGCCTTCATGACAAGAACTACAGGAGGTTTCAAACAGATAATGACCCACGGAGGTCTCACCCGGCAAAAACACCTGTTTGTTGTCGAGGGCGAAGGCCGCAGCAAACCAGGTAATGAGAACTATGCAAGCCAGTGCGATCGCGGTTTTAAGGTTTACGAGCGATCGCAAAGTAAACGATCGCCCTCGATTCAATGCCATGGGGTAAGTCCTCGATGCATCTTCTGGCTTACAGAAGTAGGAGCAACAGCACAAACAGCACTGCACCCCCTCCTATCACACCAAAGGCTGTGCCGTTGTTAATCCCTGAAGGTTTCTCAACGGCTGTCGGTTCTGGCTTCAGCTGAACTGACTCCGGCGAATAGTCAGCTCCATCTAGCATGACTTCGGTGATCAAGCCATATGCCTCAACCCAGGCTTGCTTGGTATCGGCAGTCCAGTCAGTGCCCAAATACTGTTCAAACGTCTTGAGCAAAGAGCTGCCGACTAGGGGGTAGTGCTCAGGCATCGCTCCATACTTGACGTGGCGGGCTCCTAGCCCTTTCAAGGCATTTGTGAGTTCACCGGGTTTGCGTAAGTTATCAATCACAAACACGAGAGACATCAGCAGCTTATTGCCCTGCTCGCTCATGTTGGTATGGGCAAATAGGGGCTTAGCGGCTGGATAGTCGGTAAACAGGTTTTCGTAAAAACTGGGGACGAATTCGCCAGCGTGGGGCTTAATTTTCTCAAAGCTCTCTTCTAGAAGAGTAATTTTTAACCCCGTCGCCTCGTCTACTTCATGGGCAGGGGCAGATTCGGCACTCTCTAGCTGCACTTCACCTTGGGAATAATCGGCACCGTCTAGCATGACCTCAGTGATTAAACCGTAAGCGCCTACCCAGGCTTGCTTGATTTCAGGCGTCCACTCAGATTTCAAATATTGCTCAAACGTCTTGAGTAACGAGTTGCCGACCAGAGGGTAGTGCTCGGGCAGCGCTCCATACTTCACGTGACGGGCACCTAATCCTTTTAAAGCGCCAGTGAGTTCGCCCGGTTTGCGCAAATTGTCAATCACAAAAACGAGAGAGGCCAACAGTTTGTTGCCCTGCTCGTTCATGTTGGTATGGGCAAACAGGGGTTTGGCGGCTGGATAGTCGGTAAACAGGTTTTCGTAAAAACTGGGGACAAATTCGCTAGCGTGGGGCTTAATTTTCTCAAAGCTCTCTTCTAGAAGCTCAATCTGAAGGCCAGTTTCTTGAGTGGTTTCATTAGGATTTTCAGTCATTTTTCTCACATATATTAGCGAATTAAGGGGCAGAGGAATGATTGTTGAATGCTCAAGATCTGCGTATTTTTTGCAGCT
This sequence comes from Elainellaceae cyanobacterium, assembly GCA_049647405.1. Lineage (GTDB taxonomy): Bacteria > Cyanobacteriota > Cyanobacteriia > CAKZMO01 > CAKZMO01 > CAKZMO01. Next base: position 15,348 of record JBARXP010000197.1, read on the forward strand.
TAAAAGTCTTCGCTTTTAACTCAAAAAAGAACTCCAATTTTGGACAAAATTTTAGATAGGCAAGACTGCAAAATCAATAATGTTCTCGCTTCCCCATCGCATAAAATATTCCTTTTCAACAACCTACCAAATCTCAAAAGTAATGATTTGAAGCTAACCTTAAGATTAGCTTGACTGTTCACATTGAACTAAGCTAAGGGCTTGAAAAAAATAAACTCAGCTCAAGTCAAAAGGCCAAATTTAGAACTCCTAACAATGTGCCTCAGACGCCATTAACAATATGGAGCAGAGTTCTATAAGTTTGTATCCTCAAATACTAATCAAGACCTTTAATGCGATATTTGCAAGCTCACCATGTTTTATTTGCATCAGCATTGGACGCAGCATTCAAGCTATGCTGTTGAACTTAGTCAACTGAATCATTGAGTCATAAGCCCTTGCCAGAAAAGGGTTTTGGAGAATAAAGCCCTGAGCTAGATGAGGCTCGTTTTAATGATTTTTAGTTAATTGCAATCTCATTCTCATTGAGATTTTCATTCTCATTCTCATTGAGATTTTCACTAATTTTGGATTGCTGTCTCAAGAAAGACGTAGCGTTCCTTTATGTGATTTCTGAATTGAGTATCAAATGGCGGCATCTGATGACATCGACATCAATGAAGTAAAGATGTCCGATGCAAAATCAGCATCGTGGCAAATTAGTTTTTGCATAGAAAAATGTTTTTTGAATCAAAAGATACAGACCCATGGTGTCTCTGTCGGGAGTCTAGTAGGCGAACTTTAGAATCCTGTGGTCGCACATGAAGGAAATTTATGACATCTAAGTTCATTCGGTTTTTTAGCTCAGTTCGACTGGCTGTGCCGCTGCTGGCGGCGATCGCCATCATCTTAATGGTTGCCACGTTTTACGAGTCTGAAGTAGGCTCAGCTACGGTGCAGCGAGAGGTGTATAAAAGCGCCTGGTTTGGCGCGCTCATGTTTTTACTGGCGGTCAATCTGGGCTTATCAACCCTGAGTCGATTTCCCTGGCGCGGCCCACGAAAACTTGGATTTGCTCTCACCCATTGGGGCTTGGTGGTGATTATTGCTGGCTCTGCCGCCGTCATTCACCTCAGCACTGAAGGGATGTTGCTAGTTCGTACAGATAGCGGCCCAAATCATCAGATTCGAGTCGAAGGCGACCTGCTCGAAGTGGTTGCACCCGATCAGAGTCCGCAGCAAACCGACATTTTTGTGAAACCGGATGGGTCAGTTTACCCGCCACAGTTTGCCGGACTGTCGCTGCTGGGCTACAGCGATAACGCCATTAAAACGGTGCAATTTACAAATGATGGCGCTGTCGATAATCTGGCGGTGCAGGTGCAGATGAAGAGCGATCGCATGGGTCAAACCCTACAGCGGTGGCTGGCTGTTGCTCCTTCTGGCTACAGCCAACTCGATATTGGCCCTGCCTATCTAGAACTGGCTGAGGCTGAGACAGAGGCTGATCTCCAAACGCTGCTGAGTCCGCCTCAAGATACGGCTGAACCCTACGGTTCTCTACATCTGGGTGCGACCGTTGTGGATGTGGAGCGATCGCTGGGTCAGTCGCTGACGGTAGAGCAAAGCATCACCGTCGAAGTGGTCAATGTGTGGCCCGACTTTCGTTTAGGCGCTAATAGTCAGCCGACCTCGGCCTCCGATCAGTTCCGTAATCCGGCGGTGCAAATCAACTTGACTCAGGGAGACGCTCAGGCTCGCTGGTTTGTGTTTGCGAAACCCGACTTGCCGCCTGTGCGGACGGGCGATGACATTGCCCTGGCGGTGACCTATGATGCGCCTCAGCCCACCGCCACCGACTATTTTCGGATCGTGGCGTCTCCCAACCATCAGCTTTTCTATGCAGCTCAATCCTCAAAAGGATTCAAATCGGGAGAGTTTCAGGCTGAAGCTCCTGTGGCTCCGGGCTGGGCTGATTTTCAGATTTCCCTATTGCAGCGGCTCGACCAGGCTCAGGTGCAGCGGCAAGTGGTGCCCGTGACGCCCGTAGCTCAAGGAACGATGACACCTGAGGGGTCGCCTGCCCTCCATGTCGCCACAGCAGATGGCGAAGAGTTTTGGCTACCCTGGGGCGAACCTACCGCCCTAGAAACTGACTCTGGAGCCTATTTCACGGCCTTTAGTCCCAAATTGTTGAATCTGCCTTTCTATATCAAGCTGAACGACTTCATCGTGGAGCGCAATGAGGGCAGTGAGTCGGTCGCCATGTGGACGAGTGATGTCACACTATTTGACCCTGAAACCGACAGCGCGGTTCAGCGCTCGGTATGGATGAACCATCCCACCTGGTTTCGCGGCTGGAAGCTGGCTCAGGCTTCATGGAATCCGGGCGACTTAAATCAATCGACCCTGCAACTCAAGCGCGAACCTTGGTGGGTGACGGCCTTGACCTGGCTCGGTTCACTCATGATAGTGCTGGGCATTAGCGTCATGTTTTATGGCCCTGGTCTGGTGAAAAAGTTTCGGCGGCTGTCGGTGGCGATCGGCGGCGAATCAGAAGCCTCTGAACCAGAAGCCTCTGAACCAGAAGATTCTGAAACGCAGCAGCCAACCCAACGCTCCAAGAGCATTCCCATTCTGGCCGTATTCGGTAAGTAGGGGCGCATAGCTGTGCGCTCCTACACAAATCCCTTTCCCATTCATTTGGCATATTTTTGAACCATGAAAGGCACTTCTATCTTCAAATTTCTGATTGGCTTTTGCTTGGGATGCATTCTGTTGTGTGTTCCCTTTTCCCAGTTTCAGCCTGATAGCTTGGAGTCGCTGCGAACGATGGCGGTGCAGCTTGATGGCCGCAAAAAGCCGCTCGATACGATCGCCAAGGAAACCGTTGCCAAAATCAGCGGCACGACCCGCTACACCAGCGCCAGTGGAGAAACCGAAGACTATCTCAGCACGTTTTTGGCGCTTTGGTTTAACACCCGCAACTGGAACGAAGAACCTGTGGTGTTGGTCAGCTACCGTCCGCTAAAAGAAGAGGTGGGGCTAGATGTGGAGCGAAAGCGGTTTACGTTTCAAGAGCTGATGACGAATGATGGCCTAGGGGCGATCGTGCGACAGGCGCATCAGCAAGAACTCAACGAGCAAGAACTCAGCCGCAATCAGCGAGAAGCGCTCACCGTTGAAGATCGGATTAACCTGCTGTATCAGTCGGTGGGCGATCAAAGCTTGCCGATTGTGCCCCACCCGACCGATATCAAAGGCAAGTGGGCTGGGCTGGGCAACGGCCAAGACCTCTACGAGCCGGAGCAGATTGCACCGCAGATGGCCAACTTTGCCATGATGCAGCAAACCCTGATGAACGGTGGCGCAACCCATGTGCCGATGATCGGAGCCTTTGCTACGGAACTAAAATCGGGGCTACAGCAACTGAGTCCGACGATTTATCCGAGCGATCGCACCCTCAACCGCGAGGTGCATTTCAACCAGTTTCATCCCTTTGCGAAAGCCTGGTGGCTCTATGGGCTGGCCTTTATTACCTTGCTGATTAGCCTCTGGGTCAAGCGTCAAGACGAAACTTGGAACGCCTATTGGATCGCGATTGGGCTGTTTACAGCGGGGATTGGCGTGCAGACCTATGGCTTTTGGCTGCGGATGCAGATTGCGGGGCGTCCGCCTGTGACCAATATGTATGAGTCGGTGGTGTGGGTGGGCTTTGGCATTGCGGCGATCGCCCTCATCTTTGAACTCATTTCTCGAAATCGCTACTATTTATTGGCGGCTGCGCCCTTGTCGGTGGTGTGCCTGATTTTGGCCGATAGCTTACCCGCTGTCCTCGATCCGAGCATTGCGCCTTTAGTCCCCGTTTTGCGAGACAACTTTTGGCTCAGCATCCATGTGCCGACCATCGCCCTCAGCTATGCCAGCTTTGCCCTGGCGTTGGGGTTAGGCCATGTTGCCTTGGGCAATTACCTGTTTTCTCCCCATGCGAAGCAGCGGATTAAAACCCTGTCGCAGCTCAACTATCGCGTCCTGCAAGTGGGGATTTTGCTGCTCACGGCTGGCATTATCCTCGGCGGCATCTGGGCTCACTTCTCCTGGGGTCGTTTTTGGGGATGGGACCCCAAAGAAACCTGGGCGCTGATTGCGCTGCTCTGCTATCTGGTGCCGCTGCATGGCCGCCTGGTTGGGTGGATTGGCGACTTTGGCATCAGCGTAGCGAGCGTGGTGTCTTTTAATGCCGTCCTCATGGCTTGGTATGGTGTTAACTTCGTATTGGGCACTGGGCTGCACAGCTATGGCTTCGGTACGGGCGGGTCAGCGCTGCTCATTGTCGGAGTGGTCGGAGTCGATCTGCTGTTTGTGGCGATCGCCGCCGCCCGCCATTCTGGCTGGTTCCGCCGGACAGAAGACCTAACCCCCGCAGAAAATCTGTAGTGATTCCATGGGTTGCCATTATGAAACGACGTGAATTTATCAATTGGGTGGGGTTGGGCGTATTAGCTAGCTCTCTACCCGTGGCGATCGCGGCCTGTCAGCCGACCGATCCGGCGTCTGACTCGACTTCCGAAGATGCTGCAACCAGCGACACCCCCCGCGAAGACGGCTTTGCCGAAATTGGCACGGTGGCAGAGCTAGATGACGCCGGAGTGATTTCAGATAAAACCTTTCAGGGCGAGCAAGTCTTAGTGATTCGCGATCCTGGCAATCCTGAAACGGTCTTAGCCGTTAGCTCTCTCTGTACCCATCAGGGATGCAGCGTCGAGTGGAGGGATTCTAATCAATTTTTCTGCCCCTGCCACAGCTCAGCGTTTAGTCCTGACGGCAGCGTTACCGCAGGCCCCGCGACCGAGCCTCTACCTGTGTTTGAGGCCAAGATAGAAAGCGATGTGGTACTTGTGAAAGTCGCAGCTTAAATGCGCCATTCAGAGGAGAGCATGGCTTGGCGATGTAATTTTCAGGGTTAACGTGGCTGCTTTTACGCTCTGAGACGTACCCTGAGACGAATGCTGAGCAGGCGTTTCAGGGCGATGAGAAGGAGGCGACACAGGTCTCGCCTAAGGGTAAGCAAGATTCAGAATTTTGAATCTTGCGGAGCGGTCTGTTTTTTAGAGGAGTCGCCCAGTAATTTTCGGCAAGTTTTGGCAAGTTTCGGCCTACATACGATGCAAACAGTCTGCCTTTTGCCGCTTACTCACTGCCAAATTCCAGCTATCTTAGGGCTTGATCAGCTATGCCTTGGAGGGCTATGGAATGACGAGGGATATAGCCGAGAAATAGACAGCCCCAACAGCGATCTCTTAATCTTAGAGCGCATGACCGATAAGCCAACGCCGAGGCTTTCACTAGATATTGATCGATCAGATGTAGCCGCCGCCTCTGCGTCACAGGGCCTATCACCTGAGGTAACTCCATCGACTTTATCTCCGATGGGAATGGGGTGCTGTTGGGCCATTGTCGATGAAGCCCACATTACGCTGTTAGCCATCCATCCGGCCTATCGGCGTCAGGGGCTTGCGACGGCTATCTTGTTGGAGCTGTTGCATCGTGCCCGACTCAGAGGTCTTCAGTGGGCAACGCTAGAAGTTCGAATTTCAAATCAAGGGGCGATCGCCCTTTACCAATCCCTAGGCTTTCAGAGTGTTGGCGAGCGCCGAAAATACTATCAAGACACCGGAGAGAGCGCCCTCATTTTATGGAGAAAGGGCCTTCAAACTGACTCGTTTCATGCCGATTTAGTCACCTGGCAGTCTCAAAATCGACTCACGCTGCAAAAAGCAGGATGGAACCTATGGGTCGCCCCCATCATGGAACGAGAGCCATAAAAAAGAAGACTGGGTCAAACCAGCCTTCTCTCTGTTGAATTTTCCTGCTGAATTTCTCTGCTGAATTTTTATCTGTAATCAGGTTCAGGCTGTACCATTTCAAAATTAGACGGATCGTAAATGTAGCGAACCACTTCTTCTTCTAGTCGATGAACGAGATACGCTTCGATCGCATTTGTGTTGCGCAGAGCGGCTAGGTACCCGTCAACGTATTGACGAAGCTCGTCAAATCGATAACCTCGGCTCCACCGATCGGTCAGTGCATCAGTGATTCGCTGATAGTGGCGAATGGTTTGAGTATCTTGGAGCATAGCAGCTATGAATAAATTTCCCCTTAACTCTGTATACCCTTAGGATTTTTTGGAATTAGTGCCTACCTTTATATTTTGGCACTCAATCTTGTAGGTTTGTTTTTATTCCAGCATAATTCAACAGACTGACTTGTCTTGACGCAGACAGAATCATGTTCTGTCTACATCAGAGATACAAATGCGTCGTTCATTCAGATGGGTTAGCCTTTCGCTCAGAAGCCGCTAATAGTGAGGGGTAACAGCAGTTACAAAACCATGACAAATGCTTTGTTAATGTACTGTCACATGACTTTATGAAGGCAAATGGCAGGTGTTGACTTCAATATTTGTTGAAATAATCGAAGGAAATCCTCACTTACGCTCATTGCTGGGATGGCATCTTCAGCAAGCAGGATATACGGTGCGCCAGTCTGCCGATTTGCGGCAGGCGCGAGACTCGTTAAAATTGCGTCAACCCAATCTGGTGATTATTGATTCTGAGCTTCCTGACGGAGATGGAGTTGAGTTTTGTCGCTGGTTGCAGCCCCAGTGTCAGTCGCTTGTGCTTATGTTGTCGGCTCGCAATACTGAAGCAGACATTGTCGAAGGTCTCAAGGCTGGAGCCGACGACTATCTCAAAAAACCCTTCGGAATGCAGGAGTTTTTAGCGCGGGTAGAAGCGTTGTCACGGCGTTGTCGATCGGCGATCGCCCCGGCATCTCTCGACTACGGCCTTCTCAAAATTGACCTGGTACAGCGGCGAGTGTGTGTCAAAGAAGACTATGTTGACTTAACACCGCAAGAGTTTAGCTTGCTTTATGTCTTGGCCCAAGCAAGCGGGTCGCCGTTAAGCCGCTCAGAACTGTTACGCAGAGCATGGCCCGATGAAATTGATAACCATCGCACCGTTGATACCCATGTGCTGTCTCTCCGTAAAAAGATTGAGATTGATCCTCGGCAACCCAACCTGATTCAAACCGTTAGAAACGTTGGATATCGCTTCAACGCTGATGTGTCCAATCGGCCAACTCCAGGTGCAGCGCAGGCAGGTCAATCGCCTCAGCGAATCAGTGCCTCGGCTCCCGCCGTGTCTAGAATGATGGGTCATTGAGTGCAGCAGCGCCTGAGTTCTTCCCTGTTTGCAGCCCTACGACACGCGTCTGATTTCTCAAGGTCAGCCAGAGTTCATTACCTACACGCCTATTTTTGGTGGGTCTTCATGAGCAAACCGGGGGATGAGAATGGTCGCGGACACTCTTGAACCGGACACTCTTGAACCTGGCTCTTTTTGCAGTGCTGCACTTGGTAGGGTAAAAGCAGTCGTATCTCTCAACCCCTTCTTTCATGACCACAAATCGAGATCCACAGGCATTTGCCAGTTCTTCGCTCTGTTGGGCGATCGCCCAACGCATTCACGACGCTCCTGATCAGCGCATCTCGTTCGCTGAATATATGGACTTGGCACTCTATCATCCTGAGTGGGGGTACTACGCAAGTCGGCGATCGCCCATCGGAGCCCGAGGCGATTTTGTCACGTCACCCCATATGGGAGCCGATTTTGGAGAACTGCTCGCCAAGCAGTTTGTCGATATGTGGAATCGCCTGGGTCAGCCCCATCCTTTTCATCTGGTCGAAATGGGTGCAGGGCAAGGGCTAATCGTGCGCGATGTGTTGAATTATCTGCACCGCTACCATTTCAACTGCTTCGAAGCCCTGAAATATCTCATTGTTGAAAAGTCTGCTGCATTGATTGCAGAGCAAAAACGGCAGCTTTCGCTGCTTCCTTCTCTCGCAGAAGCACAGACTCGACTGCAATGGGTGCAATGGCAAGACATCGCTAATGCATCGATTACAGGCTGTTTTTTCTCCAATGAACTGGTTGATGCACTGCCCGTGCATCAGGTGGTTGTCGAAGCCGGATCGTTGAAAGAAATCTACGTGACCCTTGAAAATCTCAACGCAGTCAGTCAGGCGATCGATGAAGGTCAAGATTGCACCCAAGATTGGGCAAACTCTGGGGTCATGCCTCGATTTGCTGAAAGAGTCGGCGAGTTATCGACTCCAGAGCTGCAAGACTATTTTGCGCAGCTCCAGATTGACCTCAGTGCCGATGCTTATCCTGATGGCTATCGCGCCGAGGTTAATCTCAATGCCCTCGACTGGATTGAGACCGTGTCTCAGCGATTGCAGCGCGGCTATGTGTTGACGATCGACTATGGTTACCCAGCCCATCGGCTCTATAACCCGGCTCGTGCTCAAGGAACTCTACAGTGCTATTATCGCCACGCCCATCACTCTGATCCCTATATTCACGTGGGGCGGCAAGATATGACGGCCCATGTCGATTTCACGACCCTTGAGCAACGGGGAACGCAAACGGGCTTGCAGTCTTTGGGCATGACTCCGCAAGCGATGTTTTTGATGGCTTTGGGGTTGGGCGATCGCATTGCTGCACTATCTCATGTGCAAGTCGAGGCTTCATCGGCTCAAGCCAAGATAGTGACCGATAGTGTAGCCGACCCGTCTAGCCCAGCCTCTGGTTACGAGTCAGAACCCATGTCGATGAATGATGTGCTGCGTCGGCGCGAGGCTCTCCATGCTCTGATGAATCCTTTGGGAATGGGCAATTTTCAGGTGTTGCTCCAAGCCAAAGGTCTGTCTCTAGACGAATTAGCCCGTCCGCTCCAGGGGTTTGATATTCCGCCCTTATCAGCCCTTATCAGCCCTTGAGTAAGAGGCGATCGCCCCGTCTTAGCGCGCCCTGTGACCGTTCACCAAAAGCAGTTTGAACCACTTGTAAACAGCAAAGCCTTGGTAAAACGTGTCGTAGTTTCAGTTTTGATGTAACGTTTACGGGTAGCATATGCCTCTAACCCTGATGAAATATGAGGGTAAGTTGGTTTAGATCCGAACTCTATCGAGGTTCAATCGCGCTCTATGGTGTTACCGCTACCTGAATTTCGCTAGTGCTCCGCCTATAGCGCAGCTTAGGGGGTGGTGAAAGCGGTCTGGATTTCTTGAAATCTTTGTATATCAAGGGTTTTACGCATTGCAAAAGTGTTAAAATAGAGACATGCACAGGATGACGATCCATGCAGGATATCCATCATCGGACTCCGAGGGCAGAAACGTATTAAGGGAAGTTGTGCCCCTTTCAACCCGTCAGCGGCAGGGCGTGTCGTGGACGTTAAGCAAACAGCCCGTGGAGGCGTTCTGACCGGGGGTATTCAGGCTTGCTTGATTATCTAGGCGTGAGCCAGTGAAGCGGAAATCTCACTGCACACCCGTTAGGGTTGCTGGGAGAGTAGTCAAAGTTGTCGTAATGAGGCCGTTTATGGAGCTGGAATATCCGGATAATCTAAAATACTATGATTCTCATGAGTATGCGTCTCTGCAAGATAGCACTGCCACAGTTGGCATTTCTGCATTTGCAGTGGATGAGTTAGGAGACATCGTCTTTTTAGAATTGCCAGAGGTTGGTGATTCGGTTGAGAAGGGCGAATCGTTTGGCACCGTTGAATCGGTTAAAGCGGTCGAAGATATGGTTTCGCCAGTTTCAGGAGAAGTGATTGAGCGTAATGAAACGCTGATCGAGTCTCCAGAGAAGCTCTCAGACGACCCGTATGACGAAGGCTGGCTGATCAAGGTAGCCATTATTGATGCGAGCGATTTGGATGATGCGTTGTCATCTGAAGAGTATCGCGAACGGGTTGAAGGCTCGGCAGAAGAGGCTAGCGACGATGATGATTAAGTGACGCCTGCCGGGGCCTAAAATCAAAGCTAAATCCAGCCCGGTTATTGATGATTGAATTGGGTGTGCGTCAGGGTATGGACTGTGAATAGGCTGTGAGCTATCACTGGTTTGCTTGCCACTGGTCTTCTCGCCACTGGTCTTCTCGCCACTGGTTTTCCAGCCACTGGTCTTCTCGCCACTGGTTTTCTTGCTGATCAAAAATAATGGGATTCAAGCCCCGTCTTTCAAGACGGCTTTTGTTACAATGGAAGTGGTGATAAAAAGCCCCCTCTAGGCTCAAAACACGTTGAAACAGTTACGTTGAGGGCAGGCGTAGAGACGC
>JBARXP010000198.1:0-5848 GCA_049647405.1 Elainellaceae cyanobacterium
CAACGTAGGGTTATCAAAGCTGCTCGTGAGCACTATTTGTGAGCTGAGAGAGGCTTCGGAGCATCAGGAGTCATGTGCAGTTCACACGCTGATTCAATTCGCACAATGATTCAATTCGCACAATAATCGGACTCACATACCAACTATCTGGATACACGACGGAAATAAGCAACGGTGCGAATCGAACCGATGGGTCATTGACGAGAGCCTCATCGAAAGATTTGCATCCTTTCCATCGTCTCATGAATCGTCAGTTTATCGGGCGATCGCTCATTCCTTCTGCACCATTTGGCTGCACAATTTGGTGAATGATCCGGGTTGTCGAGAGAGAAAGTTCTACAGGAATCAGGCAAACCCTTCCACCGCAATCATTTACAGCGGAAACTTCGGGGAGTGTGTCAATCTTGTAGTCTCCGCCTTTCACATAAATGTTAGGCCGGAGTGCCTGAATCAGGGCGATCGCCGTTGGTTCTGAAAATATCACAACGGCATCTACAGCTCTAAGCGCCGCAATCACCTCTGCCCGATAGGCTTGCGGCATGATGGGGCGTGGTGGCTGACCAGAAACGGCGGGCTTAATCTGCTGGACGGAGCAGTCACTGTTGAGTCCAACGACGAGCGATCGCCCTAACTGTCGAGCGGCGGTGAGATATCGCACATGGCCAGCATGGAGCAGATCGAAGCAGCCGTTGGTCAACACAAGGGGCCGCCAATGATCAGGATGGGTGGCGATCGCCGTTTGAATTTGTGGCAAAGTATAAATTCTGGAGGCTACCTGCTGGTCTCCTTCTCTGGGCAACTCTAGTTTGGGCAACTCTGGGTGCTGATTTGATTCCTTCACCTCTGCTCTCCAACGTTGGTTTTTATACGAAAATCATTCTTCAAATATGCAGCGCCATCAAATAAATTGTGCCGGATATTCGTCTTTCGGATCACAAGGGTCGAGATCAGTCGCTAACGTATAACGCAGTGTTCCAATCCAAGTGGGTCAAGCAGCTTAGGGATCAGGCGTCGTCATTGGGCGATCGCCCACGGCTCATATTCGGGCTAATGGTCATTACGCTTGTGGGGCTGGGGCTACGGTTTTGGCAGCTTGATGCAAAGCCCCTGTGGCTAGACGAGGTGATTGGAGCGCTGTTTAGCCTGGGTCGCACCTTGGATGACGTGCCCCTCGACCAATACATGCCGCTGACGGCACTCGATACCTTATTCACCGTCGAATCGGGCAAAAGCTGTGCTGAAATTGCTGGGGCGGTGGCGACCGATTCTGTGCATCCGCCTGTCTACTTCTGCCTCATGTATCGCTGGATGAGCAGCGTGCCGTTGACCACTGAAAACTGGGTGTGGTGGCTGCGATCGCTCCCGGCAATGATTGGCGTGCTTTGCATTCCGCTGGTCTACAGTCTCAATCGACTGGCATTTTCGAACCAGGCTGGGCTGGCCTCTGCCGCCCTCATGGCCGTGTCGCCGTTTGCGGTGTATCTGTCTCAGGAAGCCCGTCACTACACTCTGCCCATGCTGATCACCCTGGTCGCCCTGATCGGCCTGGTGCAGATACAGCAAGCGATGGTGGGCAATCGGCGGGTGCATTGGGGCTGGCTGGTGGGTTGGGCGATCGCCAATAGTATCGGCATGTATGTCCACTACTTCTACATTCTGGATGTGCTGGCACAAGTGGGGGCGATGATTCTGTGGTTTGGGCTGTCGGGTCGGCGCTTGCCTGCGGCAGTTTCGGGTCTGAAACGCAATGGCGGACGATTGTTGCTAGCTTTGGTGGCGATCGCCACGAGCTATGTGGCCTGGTTGCCGACTCTGATAGGTCACTTTTCGCGGCCTGAAACCGACTGGCTCAAGCCCTACAAACCCGACTGGAGCGATCGCGTGGCTCCCCTCTACCAAGCCCTGTCAGGGTGGCTGTTAATGGTGATCGCCTTGCCCATTGAAGATCAGCCCTGGAGCGTCATTTTGCCCTCGGCACTAATCATGCTGACGGTGGGGGGAGGAATACTTTGGTGTGCGGTGCGCGGCTGGCGATCGCTCTGGCGTGCGGCTCCGGCTCAGCGTCCGGCGCTGATTTTGCTGGGCGGCTTTGTGGGGTGTGTGCTGCTGCAATTTTTCGGGATCACATACCTTTTAGATAAAGATGTCACTTCTGTGCCGCGCTACAACTTTGTCTACTATCCCGGTGTGGTGGCGTTGTTGGGAGCCGGACTAGCGACGGAGATTCGGGCAAAAATTCCACCGTCCGAATCGATGCGATGGAGAATGCGATCGCCCCTCGCACTGGCGCTCCTGGCCGGATTTCTCAGCAGCCTCTTGGTGGTCTACGGAGTTGTGTTTCAGAAAGGGTACTATCCCGATCGGGTGGCTCAAGATTTGGCGTTTGAGGGCGATCGCCCCCTGATTTTGGCGGTCAGCTACGAGTCGTTGCAGGAGGTGGGTTTGGGGCTGAGCTTTGCCCTGGAGCTGCAAGATTATTATGAAGGGCTGCAATCCTCGGAAAACTCCCCAGTGCGGCTGGCGTTTCTCAATCGCTCGGAAGGTTTTGGGAATGTGTGGCGATCGCTAGCTCGGCTCGATCAGGATTTGCCGTTGCCCTTGAATTTGTGGGTGGTTGCCTCTCCCGGCATGAAAACCAAAGACTATCCCGACATGCTGCGCATCCGTCGCCCCGATCAGCGAGGACGAGTCCTGTGCCCCATCGATCCCGACGGTTTCAACCGCATTGGCTTTCCTTATCAGCTATTTCGCTGTCAGCCGAGGGAGAGGGCTTGAATTCGGATTTGGGATGACGTGATGACTATGGCTATATTCTTTAGTCCAGATTTTCCTTGAATGCACTACCATCCTGACGGTGCATAGGAATTTTGCATCCACTCGATACAGCGCTGCATCTGCTGTCGCATCTCCTCGCGACTCCCGTGATGGCGGCGTCCGTGTCCGGGCCGCACCCACTCAAAGGAATAGTTCGCCTATTTTCTCACCAGTCCTTTCTCGCCAGTCCTTGCCCGTGGAGAAAAAGAAGACTGGCAGGCGATCGCCCACTTCAGCGCGTTAGAACTCACTGCTCCGTTTTGAAAAACACGGCCCGATACACGGGTTCTTCTTTCTCAAGGGTCATGTTTTCGCGCTCTGTTGAAACCCCCAAGGGATTTTCGTCAAGCCACTGTTCGTGCTGACGAGTGAACGCAGGATGCTCAGCAAAGCGATCGCACATCTCTCTCTCGACCGACTCGACATCCGATTGCAGAAAGACCATGCTGCCCGGAACGAGACAGGTGGCTAGAGTTTCAACCAGTTCTGGCTGCACGACTCGGCGCTTTTGGTGACGCTTCTTAAACCAGGGGTCAGGAAATTGAATACTGACTCGCTGAAGGATGCCTTGGGGCAAACTCTTCAGCACAGGCATCAGAGAAACGTTAGCATTGCAAAACAAGAAGTGGAGATTGGGCAACGCCTGTTCGTCTCGAAGGGCGATCGCCTGCTCAACTAAAGAGCGCCGAATTTCTAGCCCCAAAAAGTTCCAATCGGGCTGTTGGGATGCGATATCAAACAAAAACTGTCCGCGAGCTGAGCCAATGTCGAGATGCAGCGGACGATTGATATCATCAAAAACGGCTTCCCATGTAGGAACAGGGACAGGAATTTGATACTTCAGACTGAGGGGATTGACATGCTGACGAACACGAACGGGTGGCAACGACACGCCTCCTGCCTAAATTTCTCTACCTGCTAGTGTAAAGATAATCATGCCATTCTGAAGAACCTAATGCGATACAAATTAGCCTCTCTCTATAATTGGCATAAAAATAATTGGCATGAAAATGATAGGACTTACGCACAACTCGCCTAAGCCTGAATAAATTCGTTGAAAGGGTGGGGGCGACGCGCCCACCCTTTCAACAAACTGAGTAAGTCCTGAATGATTAGCACGAAATTAAGAGAGTGCCGCAACGCTCATCTTGTCTTTGAGAAGGCTATGGAGTAAGGCGATCGCGCCCTATTCAAAACATTTTCTGCGATTGCTTTAAATGAAATTGTTCTATGAAACTGCTCTGCACTAGTCGGCAGAGGGGCGAATGACGACAACTCCGTAGTCGCCAGGAGAGAGATAACGCTGAGCTGCGGCCTGGAGATGATCAGCGCTAATAGTCCGAATTCGGGAGGGATAATTAATCGCAGTGTTGATATCGCCTGCAATGGTCTGGTAGTAGCCATATAGCCCTGCTCGATTGCTAGGGGTTTCGCTGCCGAAGATAAACCGATTGGCAACTAGAGTTTGAACTCGGCTAATCTCTTGATGAGTCACAGGATGATGGTGGAGTTGACGGATATGGTTGGCGATCGCCGCTTCCACTTGCTCTAGGTTCTCTTCTGGCAACTGAGCAGAGACGGAGAAAATTCCTTGCTTTGCAAAGGTCATATTGCTGGCGCTAATGCTAGACACTAGTCGCTGTTCTTCCCGTAGCCCACGCACCAGTCGAGACGTACGTCCCTGACCTATGACCGAAGCCAAAATGTCTAGGGCGTAAGTTTCTTCCATGTCGATCACGCCAGGAACGCGCCACATCATTACCAGTCGCGCCTGCTGGAGCTTGTCGTCTACATACTCTCTGCGGGTGACCCCCTCGAAGGGAGCTTCTGCAACGTCCTGATGCTGATAATCCCAGCGTGGTGACGGTCCTGCGAAAGACACTGGCATCGGAGCCGGAGAGCTTTCGACTGAGTTCCACGGCGTTGCCGATGGTTCGGCTAATGCTGGGTTCGACTCAGATTGGGCAAAGCTTTGAGTTACGGTGTCAATTAACTCTTCTACCGGAAGATTGCCGACAGCGACCGCTGTCATCGAGCGAGGACGATACCATGTTCGATGAAAGTCTTTCATCTGTTGGGCTGTTAGGTTTTCGATAACCTCTTGGGGGCCTAAAACATGGCGACGGTAAGGCAGTTGTTCAAACGCTAAATCTAGGGAGCGATAAAGCGTCCGCCGACCGGGGCTATCATTGGCTCGACGAATTTCTTCAATAATGACAGGGCGCTCTCGTTCAAACGCTTCGTCGTGAATCGCAGCATTTAGCACAACCTCGACCTGGAGCGGTGCCAAGGCGGCAAAGTCTTTTGGCGCAGTCGTGATGTGATAGTGAGTGTAGTCTTGGCTGGTCGCCGCATTGGTGACAGCTCCTCGCTGCTCGATCAAGCGCTCAAACTCACCGCTCTCTAGGGAATTTGTCCCTTTAAAAATCATGTGCTCTAAAAAGTGAGCCATGCCGTTAATAGAGTCGGCCTCAACGGCTGAACCCACATTGAGCCAAAGGCTCAGGTTCACAGCTTCGGTGGGCATCTGCTCTGCAATAATTGTCAGCCCGTTAGGCAGCCGTCGTAGGGTCGGTGCATTAAGGCGAGGGAGAGAGACTGGATCAATCAGTCTTGATGTCATACACGGTTCCGAAGTGACTTCGCTTTTACTATCTTAAGCTTTACAAATCTAAAAACGACCGAAAAACCCGAAAAAACTTGCCCAGCCTGCATAATTCTCTGTCATAAACTCTTTTGTTCTAGTCAAAAGCAAGGATATTGCGTAACGATATGTTGCAGAGCAAAGATTCTACATCTTGAATTGAAAGACTTCATTAGTGGCTGGAATAAAGCAGCATATTAAGCTGTGGGGATTACAAAGACGAGAATAGATAATGTAAAGTAAAATAACAGTTATTAAAAATAATATGGGATGTCTTGACTTTGTTCGCGCCTTTGTTGAGATATTTTGACTTCAGTTATGTCTTTGACGCCTTCTGACCCGACGAGTAATTCAGATATCAAGAGCAATTCAGCGAATTCATCCGGCAAT
>JBARXP010000199.1:0-2017 GCA_049647405.1 Elainellaceae cyanobacterium
ACAGCGGTTACGATTAGCACTCGATGAAATAGCCAGAGGCCGCTCTGCATACTGTTATAACCTCCAGCCAGTGTAGTAAATCAGTGGGCACAACAAGGCATAAGCACATGGGTCAAAACGAGCAACCTGGTCAGCACCTGTGATTCGACATGAGAGCGTAACGAATTCGATCAAGGATTCTACTGTCAAAAGACTCATACTGCCAACATGCCCGAGTAGCCCTCGATTTCTTACTCCTCACAATCCCTTTAGAATAATCCGGCCAACTCAAAGAGAACAATCGCAGGATCATCTTCCATTCTCCTGCGTCTTAATGCAAAGTCTGGACGTTGAATGTGAAACTTGACCCATATTTTCTGAGACATTTCAGAACGTTAGCAATGCACACCAGCGTGGCGATCGCTCCGAATATTTCTGATAGCTCAGCACATCATCAACGAGTTGGGGCTTGAGTCAGCCTATGCAGAATAAGCTTTTTGACGCTCATTGCTGCTTACTCCCATGCAACATCAATATTTTGAGCTACCTCCTTGGGGCCGCCGACTCTTGAGAAACATATTCAGAGGAAACTACGTCAGGGAAAACAGTTACCTTATTCGCAGGAGAATGGCAGGAGTTGTCGGATCATTTCAAGAAATCTTTATATTCTGATCTTGAAGCTCACTTAATAACTGATTAATTATTAGACAGAGAGAATTTTAGGGCGCATTGATGTAGTCAATCAAGTGGTATCTTGCCAAGCATCTCAAAAAAATGAGTCATGGTATGCAGACCGCTACCCGTAGTGCTCAGCCATGTTGATCTGATATTCATCTAGAGTTTTGTTCGCACCCATAACAGTCATTTTTCCCTTCAGAAAGAAACTTAAGTGTCGCTGCGAATGTTGGGTTAGATATACTAGACGCAAGCCATGTTAATTACGTTGTCGTGCTCTACCTTGTAAAGGATCATAGCTGACAGGCGTTGAGAGATTGTGCAAGACTCGATGCAGAGTAAATTAGGGCACCAAAGCTCTATTTTCAAGGATCATCAAAATTCTTTTGGAAGGTTCCAATCCTGGAGAAGTTATGTCCCGCAAGTTTGTATTCTTCCTGACGAGTCTGCTTTTAGGAGCCAGTTATTTGGCTCTTCCGACTGCGGCTTTGGCAGATACTGCTCTGACTCGTGCAGTCATTCAGGCATTGCGTAACGATGTCGATTTGCTCCAACAGGGACGATCATCGCGGACTGCTCGCGTATCAGACTCAATGAATCCTGGAGACGCCCTTTCAACAGAACGTCAGTCTTTTGCAGAACTTCGTTTTAATGACGGCTCACTGGCACGCGTTGGTGAACGGGTTTTATTTCGCTTCGTTCCTAATACAAGAACTTTTCGCCTCAACAACGGTACGATGCTGTTGCTTGTGCCTCCGGGTCAAGGGAGAACGCGAATTCAAACCCCCAATGCAACAGCAGGGATTCGAGGTTCAGCCCTTTTTGTCCGCTACAACGAAGACACAAACACGACACTGGTTGGAGCACTGACTGATAGCGGCATCGAAGTGTTCAACAATGACGAGACTCAGCAATATGAATTGCGGCCTGGGGAGTTGGCTGTTGTTGTCGATGGTGTGATCGAGCGGGTCTATCAGTTTGATTTAGAGCGATTTTATGAAACGAGCGAGTTGGTGCGTGGCTTAAATCTAGATACAGATTCTTACTACGCGAACCGTGGCTCCTATGACTCTCAGCCTCCAGATGAGGCGATCGCCCTTGTTCGCGATGAAACAATCGATGCGCTGGGTGACTATAGCTTCGACGAGGGCGGCGATGTTCTTGAAACGCCTTCATTTTTATGGATGTCGGCTACGCCTGATGACTTAGAAGATGCGGGCCTGACCGGACAATCCACGGGTTTAGAACCGATAGAGACTCGACCTGGATTAGACAATACTCTTCCAGATGTTGATCGGGTGCTGGATGCAGCAGAATTCCAAGATCGCTTAAATCCTGGTAATCAGCCCAACAATCCCGGTAA
>JBARXP010000200.1:0-12347 GCA_049647405.1 Elainellaceae cyanobacterium
GCTGAGGGATCATTGTCAATTCTTTTAAGAAGCGTTGGGTATATTTGGAGCTTAGACTAAAGGCTCAAGTCGCTTTTTTTGTGGCTTTAGTCTAAACTCCAAGTTCTCCGGCCACTGCCCCCAAACCACGAGGTAAATCTCCGGGGTGGCCTCAAGGCCGAAAACGGAACCGCAAACCTCGCTATCCCACCGTCAGAAAACGAGCCAGTCGGCCTAAAAAACGTCAAAAACCGTCGCTTAGCTGGCTCATTGTTCTGAACTGGTCAATCGTTCTTCCCTATGACTGCCGAGGGGAACTTTGCCTTAGTCTAAACTCCAAAATTTATCAAGCCGCAAGATGGCCATGACAAACAGGACTGCGAGACGGCGGCGGCGAAACGGTGGCTGTCGCCCCATGGTCACCGCTTTAGTCCCCTAAACGTCACTGTTTTAGGAGATGACCTCTATTGCCGTCAGCCCTTATGCCAGCAGCTTTTAGCGCAACACTTCAACATGAGAATTGCTGTCAATCTGAGTCCCGATTACTCTAGCGCCCTTACACTCAATTTCCTATGTTCAAAGAAGGACAACTTTGGCGGATGGTGGCGATCGCCCCCTGAAGAAGACATTCAGGGCGTCTCGTTGAAGAAACTCCTCATAGAGGACAGATTAACGCTAATATGTCTCCGATTCTTCACATCAAGAACTAGAATTGAGATGCCTTAAAGTATTGTCAGTTCGTGAGCCAGCGTATCTGGGTTATTGAACGGCGAAAGTCTATCAGAGACAGCTTATTAGGCGATACTGACCAAGGCAACACACGTAGGAGGAAATGCAGCACCGTGAATATCGTTGAGCTATTCACAAAGGGTGGCATCGCAATGGTGCCTCTGATCATTCTGTCGATTATGGCGCTTGCCACAATCATTGAACGGATTTGGTTTTGGTCAAAGATTTTAACTCGTGAGCGAGAAATCGTAGGGCGAGTCATGGAGTCAGCTCGTCGCGATTGGCAAGCCGCGAGGGAAATTGCGCTGCGATCGTCTGATCAGCCCATTGGTCGTTTCCTCTATTCGGCTCTGGAATTGACAGATCCTGATCCCGAAATCTTCCAGCTTTCGCTCCAGACATCGGGCGACGAAGAAGTGGCCTCCATGCGTCGAGGAGAAAAGATTCTGGAAACCGTCATTGCAATCTCTCCCTTGTTGGGATTGTTGGGCACGGTGCTAGGTCTCATTCAGTCTTTGGGCGACATTCGACTGGGCGAAATTGGCGCTTCTACGAGTGGCGTCACCCTTGGCATTGCAGAAGCTCTGATCAGTACTGCTACAGGCTTGATTATCGCCATCGTCAGCCTTGCTTTTTATCGATTTTTTCAAGGTCTGGTGTCAGGTCAAGCTAAGGTGTTTCGGCAGTCGGGCAATGAGCTAGAGCTGATGTATCGCAAAGATTGGCTCAAGAGCCAGCGATCGCAGTCTTCTAATAATGCTCTATTGCCTGCCACGCCTATTCACTCAAGCAATGGTAGCGATCGCTCGGCAACAGAAAGCGATGCATCGTCGTCTACCTCAGGCGTTCACGAGGAGACAGGAGAGCAGGAGGAGGGTAGCGATATGAATGCAGATCTGAAGCTGTCGTCTACATCAGACGAATCCGAAGAAAATGCATCTTTACCCGCTCTCAGTGGAAGCTCAGATTCAGAATCTGAATCTGACGATGCTGATCCAGACCGTCAAGCATGACCTGCAACGAGCAGTGATCCTCAGGCTAGAGGGGTACTCAACCTCTCCTAGCCCTACCCTTTCTTCGTGAATCGACCTAGCTGAAATTGTGACTGTTTTAGGTTGGGGCTGAATGAAGTGAAACCCAATATTGGTAATAATAGTTGTATTGGCAATAGTTCTGTCGAGTTTTCTAGGATCAGCCTAATCTCTATTTTTAGCCCGGTCAGTTCACGAGTTAGAGAGTAACCCTTGATATTTCGAACGTTTCGTTAGCGACTTTGTGCGACTGCTGATTATGAAAACAGATTGGGAATCTCCATCTCAGGATATTCGAATCGAAATTCTGCCGCTGATCGACGTTATTTTTTGCATCTTGACCTTTTTTATTCTGGCGTCAGTCGTGTTGACACGGCAGTCAGGCATTAATGTCGATTTGCCCAGTGCCTCGTCTGGAACCACCCAAATGAGGGAAATGCGGATTGTCAGCCTCGACCAGAGGGGGCAGTTGTTTTGGGAGCAACAGCCTATTGATCAATTTCAGTTGATTGAAGAACTGCAAAACTACAAGGCAACAAACCCGATTGGGTTAGTGGTGCTTTATGCGTCTCAAGATGCGAGTTACCGCAGTGTGGTAGACGTTCTCGATTTGTTGCGAGAAGAGTGGGGCGACCAGGTTGCCCTCGCAACTCAGCCTGAGCAAGAAAGAGATGCTGGCTTATCCGAATTTGATTCAGGGTTTCCCGACGATTTAGAGCAGTTTCAGAACGACTTTGACGTTCCGGCTTTAGATGGCGACTCCTTAAACCAACAGCGAAATGAGTTAGACAATTTATTGAACAATTCTGGAGAGGTCGCACCAGGACAAAAACCCCTAAATGATTCTGATGGCAACGACTTTCCTCCCTCGGGTGAAGACTCTGAAGGGCAAACCGTTCCTCCATCAGGCCAATAAGATCAAACTCATAAGATACGGTAGGATAAAGGCCGTTGAGGCAAGGTCAGAACGTTAAGGAAGGATATCGATGGTGCAGGCTCCAATTCCCGTGGTGGTCAATGGTGCGGCTGGCAAAATGGGGCGCGAGGTGGTCAAGGCGATCGCCGCTACCGATGACATGACCCTGGTTGGCGCAGTAGACAAATCTCCTGAGCTGAATGGTCAAGATGTCGGAGAGGTAGCGGGCTGCGGAGCCCTCGAAATTCCTATTATTAATGACCTCGAAGCGACCCTAGCTGCGGCAGTGCAAGAAAAAGAGCTAGGTGTGATGGTTGATTTCACCCATCCTGCCTCGGTATACCACAACGTGCGATCGGCGATCGCCTACGGTATTCGGCCTGTCGTGGGCACCACAGGGCTATCTTCGGCGCAGATTAAAGACCTAGCCGAATTTGCCGACAAAGCCAGCACGGGCTGTCTGATTGTGCCAAACTTTTCGATTGGCGTGGTGCTGATGCAAGAGGCGGCTGTGCGCGCTTCAAAATATTTTGACCACGTTGAAATTATCGAACTACATCACAATCAAAAAGCTGATGCTCCCAGCGGCACAGCGATCAAAACAGCTGAGATGCTGGCAGAAATGGGCAAATCTTATAACCCTCCGTCGGTTGAAGAGTCTGAGATCCTAGCCGGAGCACGGGGCTGCACCGCCGATGAAAATATCCGCATCCACAGCGTGCGACTGCCAGGGCTAATCGCCCACCAAGAGGTTATCTTCGGCTCTCCGGGGCAAATCTACACCCTCCGCCACGATACGAGCGATCGCGCCTCTTTTATGCCTGGGGTGCTGCTGGCGGTGCGGGCGGTGACGCAGCTTAAGGGTTTAGTCTACGGACTCGAAAAGATTCTGTGAGGGCTGTGCCCGTCTGTGCCCGTTTGGGGTTGATGGCAGTGATGGCGATCGCCATCACCGCCGTCATCGCCATCAATTACGGCGTGTCAACTCAGCCTCATTTCATATCGCGCTACGGCGTATGAGCTTGTCGTGAGCGCCGGAACGAGCCATTTTGGTTGGAAGTGATACACTTTATTATTAACTTTGAGATCGATTGCAAAAGCCAATAGCAGAATCCACAGATGATGACGGGCTTTATAGGTGCATTCCAATTTTGCCCCCCCAATTTCGCCCCCAATTTCGCCCCTAAAATCTTTCATTCCTGAAAAATTCTCTATTGACAGCGCAGTCTTTTAGTTGACATGCTAAATTTTTCTTCCTCGTCAAACAGGATGAGTTCGCGGTTTAATCAGCCTCTCGATCGGGTTGCGCTGGGGCTGATGGCTATCTTAGCTGTCGCGATCGCCATTCTCGTTCTCTTCGGTCACCGCGCTGCTCCAAAAGTGCGGAGTTTTAGCTGGCAAGATCGGCAGGTTGGCGCTGAAGATACTGCATTCCTGCTGACGTTTACGCGCCCGATGAATGAGCAGTCGGTGGAAGAAAGCTTGACGCTGTCTGCCATTGTGTCTGAAACAGAGCGCGAAATCATTCCTGGAAAGGTGAGTTGGGCTGGCCGCCGCATGGCCTACACCCTCGATGAACCCGCTCCCTATGGCTATGAATTTGAGCTGGACTTAGAAGGCGCGTGGGATCGATTTAGCGACAGTGGCGATGCTGTTTTGATTCAGCCGTTTCAAGGAACCTTTAGAACGCGCGATCGCGCCTTTCTCTATCTGGGTGTAGAGGGCGAAGAAGAAGGGCGACTTGTTCTCTATAACTTGACTGAAAAAGAGCGCCACATTCTGACTCCCGAAACTCTCGTCGTTATGGATTATGAGCCCTACCCAAAGGGCGATCGCGTGCTTTTTTCAGCGACCGATCGCGCCTCTCAAGAACAGGGGCTACTCAACCAGCAGATCTATGCAGTCTCGACTGGCATTCGGGTCGATTCTTCGCCAGAATCCCTTGGCTATGCGGTGAATACCGTAGAACCGCCATCACTTGACGATATGCCCGCTGAGGGAGAAGTCAAGTTGATTCTCGATAGCGACCAATACCAAAACCTGCGGTTTGACCTCGCTCCCAGTGGTGAGTTTGTAGTGGTCTATCGAGTCAATCGCCAAAACCCGGCTGAGTTTGGGTTGTGGATGGTGCGCCCTGGCGAATCTCCTTACCCCATTGAGGCTGAACCTGGAGGAGATTTCATCATCGCGCCCGATAGCCAGACGCTGGCTTACTTGCAAGGCCAAGGCTTATCCATTTTGTCGCTGGCTCCTGAAAGCGAAGCAGCGGGAGACAACACGGCAACTCCAGAAACGGGCGATCGCCCCTCAGAGTCGCTTGACTTCTTACCTCAATACGGCATGGTGCTGGGCTTTGCCCAAGATGGCTCGGCAGCAGCAACGGTTAAATTTAATGCTGTCCTTGGTGATCCGACTCAGTCTCTTTATCTGGTTTCTAGTCAAGGCGACGAGACAGAGCTGCTCGAAACTGATGGCTCAATTCTCAAGGCCGTCTTCGACCCAACCGAAACCTATCTCTATGCTCTAGTGACGAAGCTATTGCCCGGAGAGATTTATGCAGAACAGCCCTATCTCGTTGCGATCAATTTAGAAACGACAAACACAACGGAGCTGTTGCTGCTTCCTCTCCAGCAAGATATTCATATGAGCCTTGCCCCTGACGGTTTGGGTATTTTGTTTGACCAGGTCAAGTCGTTTACCGATGAGGCTAATTCTTCTATTCTTCGCGGCAATGATGGTCAGCCGATCGCCACAAGCCAGCTTTGGTTTTTTCCTATTTTGCAAGATGCTGAGGGTAATTTGATCGTTGCAGAGCCCGACCCTATCCCGGTGGCAGGTCTACGGCCAACCTGGCTGCCCTAATGCACTCGCGCGAAAACGCCTCCCATAACCGTAAAAGGCGCGATAAGGTTGACAGAACTGTCTTCAGAGTTCTAAGCCTTGACGCACTGTGATATGAATCAAGCCACTTCTTTTCCAGCCTACCGAGCTAACCCGTCTGTTCAGACCCCCCATAGCGGCTACCACTGGCGAGGCGATCGCCAGAGGTTTTTTGAGGGCTGGTATTACCGGGTGACGCTGCCCCAAGAGCGGCAGTCGTTTGCCTTCATGTATTCCATCGAAGACCCGGTTGGTGGACAGCCCCACAGCGGCGGCGCAGCCCAGATATTAGGCCCCGATGATGAATATTTTTGCCGCACCTTTCCTGACGTACAGCGGTTTTGGGCTTGGCCTGATGCGTTAGGTCTGGGGCACTGGGCTGATTCTCCCCACATTCCTCAGGCGACTCAGAGTCCGGGCTATCTTGATCCCGATACCTTCAACACCTCAATCCCCGAAGGCTACCAGGGCACGGCTACCGAGCACCAGGGCAAACTCACCGATCCCTCTCGCCCCGGTGCCAACCCGACCGTGCAATGGGACTACCAAATTCAGCCCGTTTATGGCTGGGGCAACCAAAATCAGGCTCAGCAATCGACGGCTGGCTGGCTATCGCAGTTCCAAATTTTTGAACCGGGCTGGCAGATCCTCATGGCTCACGGGTTGGCTTCGGGCTGGATCGACTGGCACGGGCAGCGCTACGAATTCCACCAGGCTCCGGCCTATGCTGAGAAAAACTGGGGCGGCGCATTTCCGCAAAAGTGGTTTTGGGTCAACTGCAATGCGTTTGAGCATGAGCCAGATCTGGCGCTGACCGCAGGCGGGGGAAGGCGGAGCGTTATCGGTCAGATGGAAGAGGTGGCGATGATTGGCATCCATCATGGCGGCACGTTCTATGAGTTTGTGCCGTGGAATAGTCGGGTAACTTGGGCGATCGCCCCTTGGGGAAGCTGGCACATGACCGCCGAAAATGCTCGCTATCGAGTCGAGCTAACGGCGACGTGCGATCGCCCCGGCACTCCTCTCCGCGCCCCCACTTTAGATGGACTGACGTTCTGCTGCCGCGACACCATGACGGGGCAGGCGACGCTGACTCTCTATGATCGGCAATCTGATCAGCCGATTTTGAACGCAACTAGCTCATTGGCTGGCTTAGAGGTCGGAGGTCAACATTGGAATGGCGTTTGGGTCGGATGATTCGATTTTAGATTTCGGATTGTGGATTGTAGATTGCAATTGAGTAAAGTGCATCACTTGGAGGCGCTGGGAAGTAAAAAAAGGTATACAGAGAACTTGAGATTAAAAGAAGCTCGGGCTATGATTCATCAGAATTAATCGTCAACGTTCCGACTGTGTCTCACAGTTTTTGCATTCTCATATTTTCTCCGTATTGCCCTGCCTCAGTGTTGCCCCAATTGAGCTATTTCTATGGTGTCTCTTCGACTTTGCTTGCTTCGATTGCTCCCCAGCCGCCTGTCGAGTCAAGGGGCGATCGCCCTAACCTTGGCGATCGCGTCATCTCTAGTTACCCCCAAAGCGCTGACTCCCCCCTCTTTGGCAAGACCAATCGCTGATGACTCTCTAGGCCGAGATAGTACTATAGTTGATCGCCAAGGCAATGACTTCCTTATCGATAGTGGAGTAAGACGCCGACGCAATCTCTTCCACAGCTTTCGAGAATTTAGCCTGACCGAAAATCAAAGGGCAATTTTTGATGGCACGGGCTTTGACAACATTTTCAGTCGAGTTACAGGTAGCAATCGCTCCGACATTGATGGAACTCTGAGGGTAAATGGTGACGCCAATTTATTCTTGATGAACCCACAGGGCATTTTGTTTGGCCCTAATGCTCGACTCGATCTGCGTGGCTCTTTTGTCGCAACAACAGCAGACCAAATTGAGTTTGGTAATCGCGGCAGCTTTCAGGCAAATTCTTTAGAAGTCCCAGATGATACATTAACGATCGACCCTACGGCCTTTGTGTTCAATCAAGTGAATGGGTTGCCTGCTGTTGGCGATCGCCGCATCATCAACCGCGCTGAGCGACCCGGATTATCAGTGGCACGAGGACGAAGCCTTTTAATGCTGGGTGGCGAGGTTGAATTTGATGGAGGCTACGCTCAAGCAACGAACGGGCGAATCCAGATTGGGGGACTCTCTGAAGCTGGAGAAGTAGAGTTTGAAACGCGTCGTGATGGCAGAGAGTTTCGCCTCAGCTTCCTTGATGATGCTGCACTTGCTGATATTACATTTGGCAATAGCTCGGTCGTCGATGTAACGAGCAGTAATCGCGGCGATATAGCGATTACGGGTCAAAATATTGCCATTATTCAAGGAAGTAGCCTTTGTGGAGGAATTGGAGTTCCATTTGCCTGTGTTGGAGGCGATGATGTTGATCTCTCACAAGAAGTGGGAAGCGATCGCAGCCAAGCCGGAAATATTTCTATCGGAGCCTCTGGGACAGTCAGCATCAACTCAGGAGGGAGAGTTGTCAACGTTTTAAATGAGAATGCAACAGGTAATTCAATCAGGGATATTCGAGAAGCAGTCGATCTTTTTGTTGAAAGCGATGAGGATGACAACACAATACTTTTTGGCTCTGTCCTTATCGCTGGGCAAGTCATCGACATTCAAGCTCCTGCACTCATCAACACTGATACTTTCGGTCGGGGTAACGCGGGCTTAGTATTTTTATCTGCGTCACGAGTTGTTAACTTGGTAGGTCAGATTCCTCAACCTATTGATGCACCTATTCCACCTCTTGTTAGTAGCTCAGTAAACTTATCGGGAGTAGGAGATGCCGGAGGAGTTTTAGTGACGGCTCCAATTTTCAACATGTCTAACTTCGCCTCAATTAGCAGCAGCACCTTTGGAGAAGGTAACCCTGGCTCAGTTGAAATTCAAGGAGGAATTGTTTCTCTAGATACCGGGAGCAGCATCTTCAGCACAATCGAGCCAAACGGAGTTGCAACTGACGATATAGCCAGAAATCAGAGAACAGAAGATGAGGGAGCAATTTATATTACTGCCAATATTTTCTCCCTCCAAAGTGGCTCGCAAATACAAACTTTAGTTCGAGGGCGTGATCCTAGAAATGCGCCAGAACCCAGAAGACGCCCTGGGGTAGGGGATGCTGGCGATATCGTCATTTTTGCTTCCAGTGTTTTTATCAACGGGACTAATCCTCTCTTTACTGAAGAACCCAGACCCAGCGCTGTTATCAGTTCGGCTGGAACAGGGGCTAGAGGAGATGGGGGGTTCATTTTTATTTTTGCTGACAATTTAGAGCTTTCTGACTCAGCAAGAATAGAGGCTGTAACCCTTGGGCGTGATGGTTCGACTGGGGGTGATGTTCTTATTTTTGCTAATGAATCGGTAGGATTGCTCAACAACGCTGGCGTTAACGTATCTGCTTTTGGAGAAAATACTGAAGCTGGGAATATTGCAGCGCTTCTAGGGGATGAAGCACTGTTCGTAGTCGCTCAGGACTCCTTCTTGGCGGCTATAACCAATTCTGGAGATGGCGGGGACATTTTTCTTAATGGCAGTCCATTTCTAATTCTTCTGAATGAAAGTAACGTTTCGACCACTGCAGGGACGGCTGAGGCTGGTGGCGATGGTGGCAACATTGTGCTCGGATTTGCTGCTGTTTTTGGAGAACCCTTCCGAGACAGCAACATTACAGCTCAAGCCTTCGATGGCGATGGTGGGAACATTACAGCTGGAAGTAGCTTTCTAAATCTTTTCCAAATTGAGGAGCGACCAGACGACTTCACTATCAGTAATGACATCACAGCAAGCTCGGAGTTTGGAGCAGATGGAATCGTCACGATTAACGAATTGGATGTTAAACCACCTCAAGGCATTATCGAGCTACCTGAATTGATTGTTGACCCAGATCGACTGCTGGTGCAGGCTTGTCCGGGGCCAGGTCAAGCCACCGAAGAGTTGGGCGCGTTTTACGTGACTGGGCGAGGGGGAATTCCTCCGGCTCCGAGTGAGTTGGGTCGCAGTAATGGTGTAGAGGTTCCTTGGGTTAGCCCTTCGGATCAAGATCTGGAAGAATCTGATCTAGATGAATCGAGTTCGGGTGAGACGAGCCGAACTGTGTCGATGCCCAATACTCAAATCGAAGCTCAAGACTGGATTGAAGACGAGAATGGCGACGTTTGGCTGGTGGCTAATGCCGAACGGGCGATCGCCCCTCCCCCTTTGCCGGAGCTTTGCGTATCGGTTCCTAGTGCTGCGTCTCAATCTGACGGCTAAGAATACAGCGAATCTAGCCTAATTTTTCCGTTTGCCCCTTGTCTATGCCCCCCCTTGATAGGATTTTCTATGACACATTCAGGTGTATCGTCTCTTTGCTGGCGTCTATTTTTCTCCACACGCTTCTTGAGCCTGGGATGTTTTACTGCCGTTTTTTTGGGAAGTGCCCCTGTCTTCGCGGTAGAAGAGGAACAGAAATTTGCGCTTTGGTCTCATTCGTTAAGTCACTCAGAAACAAGTAACAGCGGTGTTTCTCAACTCTTGTCTGATGCAATGCCGGGAACTGATAATCTGGGCGATCGCCACGACAATTCTGTATTGACTCATGCGGCAGCCCTAGGTCTTGAGCCTTCGCGGCTAGCTCAGTCTAGCCCCACCGTCCAGCCCAACCCATCGGCACCGTTGCCGCCCCCCACATTTCGGACTCAGGCTCCGCGCCCTCTCGAACAGCCCGAACGACCTCCTTCCCAGCGTCCGTTGCCAGAACCCACTCTGCCCCCTGACGCCCCGACCGAAGAAGATCTGCTACCGATTCCGACTCCTCAACCTAACCCGACTGAGATTACTCCTGATCTCCCCGATCGACGGGTGACGGTGGCGCAGTTTGAGTTTGTAGACAACACCGCCTTTACGGATGAAGAACTTGCGGCGGCGGTGGAGAGCTATACCGGGCGTGAGATTACGTTGACGGAGCTGTTTGAAGCGCGGTCTATGGTGACACAGACGTATGTCGAGGCAGGTTTTGTCACCTCTGGTGCGTTTATTCCGCCGCAGCAAATCCAGGATGGGGTAATCACGATGACTATCGTGGAAGGCTCTCTGGATGAAATTGTGATTCAGCGGCCTGAGGAGATTCAAGTCGAATTGGGCGATCGCCTCAATGACAGTTATGTCATTAATCGAATTCGGGTGGCTGCTGGAGAGCCTCTAAATCGGGATAACTTGCTAGAAGCTCTGCGGTTGCTTCAGCTTGATCCTCGAATTCAAACATTGCGGGCCGAACTGTCGGCGGGCACTCGTCTGGGGAGTAGCACGCTAACCGTGGATCTGGCCGAGGCTAGTACTGCCGATGTGCTGTTGGAGGTCAACAATGAGCGATCGCCTAGTGTCGGCAGTTTTCGCCAGCAAATTGAGCTGAGCACGCAAAACCTGATTGGCAATGGTGAAACGCTGAATGTTAGCTATGCGCGCTCAACGGGCAGTAATGATATTGACGGTAGCCTGCAATTTTTCTTGAACCCTCGCAACGGTACGTTGACCTTTAGCGGTGGCGTATCCAATAGCGAGGTGATTGAAGAACCGTTTGATTTGTTGGATATCAACTCAGAATCGTACTTTCTAGAGCTGTCGTATCGGCAACCTCTGATTCGCACGTTGGACGAAGACTTAGCGGTTGGTGTCACCGTATCCCATCAGCAAAACCGCAGTTCATTTTTGCCCGAACCGTTTGGCCCGGTTCCCTTGACGCTCTTTGGGGCCGAACTCGACGGTGAGGTGCGGGTAACAGCACTGCGCTTTTTCCAGGAATGGACGCGCCGCCTCGATCGCCAAGTGTTTGCTGTGCGATCGCAGTTTAGCATTGGAGCTGATATCCTCGACCCTACTATCAGCGACGAAGGTTTGCCGGATAGCCGCTTTTTTGCCTGGAGAGGTCAAGCCCAGTGGGCACGACGAATTGCGGATGATGCCTTGCTGCTGGTCAGGGGCGATCTTCAGTTTGCAGACAATGACCTGCTGACTCTCGAACAGTTTGGCATCGGCGGCGCACGGACGGTGCGGGGCTATCGTCAAGATCTGCTGCTGACCGACAACGGAATTCTTGCCTCAGCCGAGGTGCGGCTTCCCATCGTACGCACCCCCGAAGTCAACGGGCTACTACAAGTCGTGCCGTTTCTCGACATCGGCAAGGGGTGGAATATTGGTGCAGAAGACCCAGACCCTAGCACTCTCGTCGGTGTTGGGGTGGGATTGCTATGGCAAATGGATAAACTCTCCGCTCGATTTGAGTGGGGCATTCCGGTTGTGAATGTCGAAACACGGGAGGAGGATACGCTCCAAGAAAATGGATTTTACTTTTCTCTCGTGTTTAACCCGTTTTAAGCTAAAGCGTGAATTAGCTAGCCGCTTGAAGTCTTGCCCGTGCTCGTTTCACCGCTTGAGTGGCCTGAAACTGTTCTTGGCGATTGTCGCTGCCGCGAACCTGATTCAGAAGCTGCTCTGCTTCATCATAAGCAGCCTGAGCTTCTGCCCGGTCAATGGTTTCGCCTTTTTCGGCACTATTGACCAAGATGGTCACTTCATTATTGTCTACTTCTGCAAACCCACCCATCAGGGCGATCGCCACCCATTCCTTAGAGTCTCTGACTCGCATCACGCCCGTGTCGAGAGCCGTTAAAAGTGGAGCATGTCCTGACAAGATACCCAACTGTCCGGTTGTGCTGGGCAAAATTACTTCTTCTGCGTCTGCATCCCAGACGGTTTTATCAGGAGCAATCACGCGAACAGTCAATGCCATAGGAATTATCTCAAGAGAGGTTTAGTTAGCA
>JBARXP010000201.1:0-36996 GCA_049647405.1 Elainellaceae cyanobacterium
TAAATTGCGGGCTACAGACGATCAAGTCCCTTCGGGACTGATAGCCGACAGATCTTAGCCCCAACGGGGCTTTCACTCATTAGCCCGCAATTTATTCGCGGGCGAGTCGGGAGCGTAGTCAGATAGCTCATTCGCCAAACTGAGAATTGCTGGACGGCCACTGATTTCCGTAGCAGACGTGAGGCTTCACGATAGAGTGATTGAAGCTTCATAGAAATTCGGTTGCTAAGCTTCTCGCTGTTCTCTGCATTATTTCGTTCACTGCTCCGCTCACTATTCCGTTCATTGTTCCGTTCACTATTTCGTCGTCCACTCTTTCGCTAACTCGCGTGACAGAAACTCCGAAACCGTCTCGTTCTCTCGCCAAAATCGCTGGCATTGTGGCGATCGCCACCCTCATCAGCAAAGTCTTTGGTCTTGTGCGTCAACAGGCTGTGGCAGCGGCGTTTGGGGTCAGCGCACCCGTCGATGCCTTCAGCTACGCCTACGTGATTCCTGGCTTTTTGCTGATTTTGCTGGGCGGCATCAACGGGCCATTTCACAGCGCTATGGTCAGTGCTTTGGCCAAGCGCGATCGCGAAGAAGCGGCTCCCATGGTTGAAACCATCACAACCCTGGTGGGTGGGGGGCTGCTGATTCTCACGGTGGTGACGTTTTTGTTTGCCCCTTTGCTGATTAATATGGTGGCTCCAGGGCTGAGCCAAACTCCCGAAGGGCTTGAGATTCGGGCGATCGCCGTCCAGCAACTGCGGATTATGGCACCGATGGCGATGCTGGCGGGGCTGATCGGCATCGGCTTTGGCGCGCTCAATGCCGCCGATCAGTACTGGCTGCCCTCCATCAGTCCTTTGTTTTCGAGTGCTGCCGTGCTGGCTGGGTTGGGTCTGCTCGTGGTCAGCTTAGGCGAAGACATCACCTCGCCTCGCTACGCCATGCTGGGCGGCATCGTGTTAGCCGCCGGAACTCTAGCTGGAGCCGTTTTGCAGTGGCTGGTGCAGCTTCCTGCCCAGTGGCGATCGGGGTTGGGGCGACCTCGCTTGCGGTTTATGATTCACGATCCGGGGGTGCGCGATGTCTTAAAGGTGATGGGGCCAGCCACGTTTTCATCGGGCATGATGCAGATTAATGTCTACACCGATCTGTTTTTTGCCTCATATATTCCCCGAGCTGCCGCTGCGCTCAACTATTCCAACCTGCTGGTGCAGACTCCCCTGGGGATTATTTCTAGCGTGATTTTGGTGCCGCTGCTGCCTGTTTTTTCGCGCCTCGCTGATCCCCAAGACTGGCCTGAGCTAAAGCAGCGGATTCGCCAAGGGTTGTTTCTCACTGCTTTGACGATGTTGCCCTTGGGCGCACTGATGGTGGCGCTGGCGGTTCCGATTGTGCGGGTGGTCTATGAACGATTTGCGTTTGATGCAGAAGCCTCTGCCTTTGTCTCCCCGGTGCTGATGGCCTATGGCGTTGGCATGTTTGTCTATCTGGGTCGCGACGTGTTGGTGCGGGTGTTTTATGGGTTGGGCGATGCCGACATTCCCTTTCGCATCAGCGTCGTTAATATCTTTCTCAACGCCCTGCTCGACTACCTATTGATCGATCGCTTTGGCGTCCCTGGCTTGGTCATGGCAACTATCGGCGTCAATTTAATTTCGATGATTGCCCTGCTGTGGATGCTCGACAAAAAACTTTTGGGCTTGCCCTGGCGAGAATGGGTGCGGCCCCTTGTGGCGCTGATTGGAGGGAGCGTCATCACCGGACTAGCCGCCTGGGGCACTCGACTCGGTCTGGAATCGCTGCTGGGGCCAAACGGGTTTTGGAACCAGCTTTTGCATATCACCGTTGCTGGCCTGGTGGGACTCACGATCTTCGGGGCGATCGCCATTCAGCTGCGGCTGCCAGAAATGAATATGCTGGTTGAGCGTATTCGGCAGCGCATTCGGCGATAGCAACCCGCTATCCCTAGAAAAATTGAAAAATCGATACATGAAAAACCATGAATATAATCTCTGATTTTCTACAGGTAGCGTAGAATTTAGAGGGTATGCGCTCATAAGCGCTATTTATAGATCGTTGATCGAATAGTGAAGAGAGATGTGTTTGGCTCAAGGTGAAGCGAGAAAGGCTTATCCATCGCTGGGTCTTTGTTCTTAAGAGGGGCGATCGCCCTTCAGTCTACACGAGTCTCTTATCATTAGGTTCTCGGTTTTAGTTCTCAGTTTTAAGTGTTGAATTTTAGTGTTGAATTTTTAAGTGTTGAATCACATGCTCAACCCAAAACTCAATCTTCAAAATCTAGAACTTAAATTCAGAACTTAAATTCAGAGCGCATTAATTCAGAGCGCATTAAATTGCAATTTCTGAATCTCGTTTAATCTCAATTACATTTGCACCCGTTTGCACTAAAGAGGACATCGCCGTGGCATCAATTCGAGGAACAAACGGCAGCGACACCCTAGAGGGAACGCCCCGATCAGACACCATTTCTGGCCTGGGCGGCAACGACTTTTTGTTTGGCCTCAATGGCGACGATGCCCTGATTGGTGAAGATGGGCGCGATCGCCTTGATGGCGGCAACGGCAACGATATCTTGGTGGGCGACACGGGTGACGATCGCTTGGTCGGCGGCGCGGGTGAAGATCGCCTCAGCGCTGGCGATGGCGACGACTCTCTTCGAGGCGATGCAGGTCGTGATGACTTGTTTGGCGACGATGGCAACGACACCCTCGATGGCGACGATGGTGACGACGACCTCGATGGCGGCAACGGCAATGACGTGCTTAAAGGCGGTGATGGCAGAGACTTTCTAGATGGCGGCAATGGCAACGATCGCCTCGAAGGCGGCGATGGCAGCGATCGCCTCCGAGGTCGCGACGGTGAAGACACGCTGCTGGGTGACGATGGTGCCGATGTGCTGCGGGGGGAAGATGGCGACGACACCCTCATGGGCGGCAAAGGCGCTGACACCCTCCGAGGCGACAATGACGACGACACCCTCGATGGCGGTAAGGGAAATGACCTGCTTCGCGGCGACCGGGGCAACGATCGCCTTGAAGGGGGCGGCGACAATGACACCCTGCGGGGCGGCAGTGATGATGACACCCTCTTGGGTCAAGTCGGCAACGACACCCTCTACGGCGATGCTGGAGAAGACAGCCTGATTGGCAACAACGGCAATGATGTGCTCTTTGGAGGCCGCAACGACGATCGCCTCGATGGCGGCGGCGGCGATGACATTCTCGATGGTGAAGGGCAAGACGATCGCCTCTTTGGCAACAATGGCAACGACACGCTGATTGGCAATAACGGCGAAGACACCCTCGAAGGCGGCGGCGGCAACGATAACCTCGACGGTGGCGGTCAAAATGATGTGCTGCGCGGCGGCGGCGGCAGCGACCAGCTCGACGGAGGCGGCGGCAACGATCGCCTCTTTGGCGACAATGGCAGAGATTTGCTCGAAGGGGGCGGCGGTAACGATACGCTGCAAGGCGGCGGCAACGGCGACACCCTAGATGGCGGGCGAGGGCGCGATCGCCTCGAAGGCGGCGGCGGCAACGATTTTTATATCATCAACAGTCGTCAAGACACCGTTATCGAAAGTCGTCGCGGCGGCAGAGACACGGTGCAAGCCACCCTCAACTACAGCCTTGATAACAACGTTGAAGATCTGTTTCTCAACGGCTCGAATGCCCGCAGGGGCATTGGCAACAGCCTCAATAACGTCATCATTGGCACCTCTCGCCGCAACACCCTTGAGGGTGAGGGAGGGCGTGATGAGCTGACAGGCTTGAGCGGCAACGATCGCCTCTCAGGCGGCAACGGCAACGATTTTCTCAACGGCAGCGAGGGCAACGATCGCCTAGAAGGAGGCAACGGCAACGATGTCTTGCTAGGCGGAGCTGGAAACGATCGGTTCCTGTTTAGCCAGCCCAATGAAGGCGTTGACATTATTCGTGACTTTGCCATCGGCACAGACTTAATCGTGATTTCTCGCCGTGGGTTTGGCGGCAACAATCTCAGAAACGGCACCCTCAGACGCCGACAGTTTACCCTCGGCTCTTCGGCTCAAGATCGAAGCGATCGCTTTATCTACAGCCAGAGTCGAGGTGTTCTGTTCTTTGATGAAGACGGCACAGGTCGCGCCAATAAGGTCAGGATTGCAAATGTTGACAATGGCTTAGCACTGTCTCATCTC
Source organism: Elainellaceae cyanobacterium (assembly GCA_049647405.1). Classification (GTDB taxonomy): domain Bacteria; phylum Cyanobacteriota; class Cyanobacteriia; order CAKZMO01; family CAKZMO01; genus CAKZMO01. The sequence goes on from JBARXP010000201.1 coordinate 4,190, forward strand.
GATATCAGCATTGTGAATTAGGCCAACTCATATCGCGTTACGTGCTGATGAGAAACAGATATTCTTTAGCCTCCAAAAAATATCTGTTGCAACCGATTCGCACATTGCCATCACTACAGGACTTACGCACAATTCGCCTAAGCCTGAATAAACTCGTTGAAAGGGCGGGCGCGTCGCACCCACCCTTTCAACAAACTGCGTAAGTCCTGCACTATTGGATTTGTCAGGATCTTGATTTGCGACGACGCATTATATGAGCCAGCTTTATTCCGGCAACGTAGGCCAAGATAGCGCCGATGATGCCTGTCACGAAGCAGCCCAAAAACAGCGTTAGGATAAACGCAGTGCCCAGGCTCAAAAAATCTGAGAAAGCAGCCCATCCTGATGCAGCGACAATTTCCTGAATAGCCTCTAAATTCGGCATTTCGGTGTCTATGCTGAGCTGAGAGAGCAAGCTTTGACCGATGCGAAAGTTGAAGTAATAGATCGGCACATAGGTAAACGGGTTGCTGACCCAGGTGCCTGCGGCGGCCATGATCTTATTGCCGCGAACGATGGCGGCGATCGCCACTCCAATAATCGTTTGCAGGCCAAACAGCGGAAACCAGCCCGCAAAGACGCCAGCCGCTAGCCCTCGGGCGATCGCCTCAGGCGTACCTCGCATTCGGACAAAGCGAATGTAAAAATATCGCAGTTGCCGCCGCCACTTTTGCCGAGACCGATTTTTCTTGTTTTGATAGGGAACCGTGCGCGCAGAGGGGGGAGGCGCTGGGCTGGCTGAGGGGTGGCCTGACGATGATGTGGGCGATCGCGATGAGTCATCCTCAGGAAGATCTGCTTCATGAGACTGCTGAGGGAACTGTCGATCAGACAAGAGCCGTCCTCCATGATGTTTTCGCTGAGTTTTCACTAAGTATGGTTCAGGGTTCACAGGATCGTCTGCGAAAATATCGTCGGACGCACAGGACGTTTTCTGGCGATGTCTTCTATTGTAAGGACTCTATGGAGAGCGGTGAACAATCAGAAATTTTTTTTTGAGGGGGCGTGGTTGCCACAGCTAATATGACTGATTCATTGCCCAAACATGACACCATCGCCGCGATCGCCACAGCGGTTGTGCCCCAGCAGGGCAGCGTCGGCATCGTGCGCCTATCGGGTGCCGAGTCTGTGGCGATCGCCAAAACCCTGTTTCATGCGCCGGGGCGTCAGGTTTGGGAGAGTCATCGCATTCTCTACGGCTACATTCGCGATCCTCAAACCCAGGCTCAGGTCGATGAAGCCCTCTTGATGCTGATGCTGGCTCCTCGCTCTTACACCCGCGAAGATGTGGTGGAGCTGCACTGCCACGGCGGCATTATGGCGGTGCAGACCGTGCTTCAGCTCTGCTTAGCTCAAGGAGCCAGATTGGCAGAACCGGGCGAATTTACCCTGAGAGCGTTTCTCAACGGACGGCTGGATTTGACCCAGGCTGAAAGCGTTGCCGATTTGGTCGGTGCGCGATCGCCCCAAGCCGCCCAGACTGCCCTTGCGGGAATTCAGGGCAAACTGGCCCAGCCCATTCGCCAGATTCGGACTGAGTGTCTGGACATTTTGGCGGAGGTCGAAGCCCGTGTCGATTTTGAAGATGACTTGCCCCCCCTCGACGAAGACCTGATTTGCGATCAGATTCAGCAGGTGATCGACACCGTGCAGCGCATTCTCGCCACTGCCGATCAGGGCGAACTGTTGAGAGCGGGGTTGAAAGTGGCGATCGTGGGACGACCCAATGTGGGCAAGTCGAGCCTGCTCAATGCCTGGAGCCAGAGCGATCGCGCCATCGTCACCGATCTTCCCGGCACCACGCGAGATGTGGTGGAGTCGCAACTGGTGGTGCAGGGCATTCCGGTGCAGGTGCTCGACACGGCGGGCATTCGTGAGGCGACCGATCAGGTTGAGCGACTCGGAGTTGAGCGATCGCGCCAGGTAGCGCAATCCGCCGATTTAGTCTTATTCACCCTCGATGCCAGTGCAGGCTGGACAGCAGACGACGACACCATCTATCGCCAGGTCAATCACCGCCCGCTGATTCTCATTCTCAATAAAATCGACCTGCTGCAAGCCCCTCTCTCGCTCCCCGATCACCTCACCCATGCCACCGTCAAAACTGCCGCCGCCCAACAGCAGGGCATTGATGCGATGGAAGCCGCTATCCTCGAAGCGGTTCATGCCGGAAGTTTGACGGCGGCTAACTTAGATATGGCGATCAACCAGCGACAGGCCAATGCCCTGCGCCGCGCTCACACCGCTCTCCTGCATGTGCAAGACACCATCGCCCAACAGCTTCCCCTCGACTTTTGGACGATCGACTTACGCGATGCGATTCAAGCCTTGGGAGAAATCACCGGAGAGGAGATTACAGAATCTGTTCTTGACCGGATTTTTAGCAAGTTTTGTATTGGAAAATGACTCCGAAGGGGCGCACGGCTGTGCGCCCGTACCGAAAATTTTGGCTTCGTTCCTAAGATTCGTTGCACGGTGGCGATCGCACGATGTCATTGCATTCTTGCCCGTGTATTAATCTAGATGCTGCGACCAGTTTTCTCTCACATCACAAGTGACTCTCTCCGATGCGGCAACGGAGCGCTGTGCAGTGTAGCAATCAAATATCGCCAAACTCTTTTCTCTATCGTCGATGCCTGACCGCTGCTGGATGGCGATGGAGCCTTCTTTGATGACATCAGTGAGGGTGTTGAGTAACAGAAAAAAGCCAACTCCGAGTGCGCCAGCTATGGCAAATCCGTCCAATATTTTTTTCATCGCTATTTTCGCAAGTGCTATTTACCCTTTACTCCGAAGGGGGAAGGCGATCTGGATGGTCTAGGGGTTGTCTCAGACTCAAAAGCCCTGAATCTGACCCCAGAAAAGCGCTGTCAGATTTTTGATGCCTCTGGGAAATCTAATAGCGTTAAGGTTTGCTTGCCCCTCTGGCTGACATCGGTGAGTTGAGGGTTGCTGATTGCAACCTTAATGAGAAGAGTGGTTCACTCTTTAGGTTCAATCCCTAATCCATGGTTTCCTTGTTGCGGGTCAACTTACAGACCGCTCAGCCTTGTAGGTTAAGCCCTCCGCTGATTGGCCTCGATCGGCAACAGGGAACCTCTACCCCGTCAACTGAGATGCGCATCACTGTATTTGAATATCAACGCGGGCTAAAGTACGTCAAAGGACGATTTAAGCAGGTTTTACTACCGGGTCAATATTGGTTCTGGTTGTTTGGCAACACCATGATTCGCAAAGTTGACATTCGCCCGCAGTATGTGTCGGTGCCAGGACAGACGGTTCTCACTGTCGATGGGGTAGGGCTCAAGGTGAGTCTCGTCGCGGTGTACGAAATTAGCGATCCGGCGATCGCCATCAATCAGGTATCAGACTATCAACAGGCTTTTTACTTAACCTTGCAAACTGCCCTGAGAGAGCAAGTCAGTGCGATCGCCATCGGTGATCTGCTGGGCAGTCAAACTCAGTTCAATCAGCAGTTATTTGAGCGAGCCGCCCAGCAGGTTTCTCCCATCGGTCTTCGTCTCATTAGTGTAAATATCAAAGATTTGATGCTACCTGGAGACCTCAAAAAGCTTTATGCTCAGGTCATCCAGGCTCGCCAAGAGGGGTTAGCCCAGCTAGAACGGGCTCGGGGAGAAACGGCTGCCCTGAGAAGTCTGGCTAATGCCGCCCGCCTCGCCAATGATAATCCTAATGTACTGAAGCTGAGATTGATTCAAGCCCTGGAAAAATCTAGGGGCAACACCTTTTTTATGGGCATGTCTTCTCCAGATGAATCGGATTGATGCCTAGATTGGGGCGTTGGCTTGCCTGGGCGTAGCCCGTATCGCCACTGCTATCTATCAGCACTCTCAAGCCATGAATTCCAGAAGTTTGGATGACGTAGAGTTTCAGCCATATTTGCGATCGCTGATCGAGACTTATCAGGAGTGGTGGCAGCGCTACACGCTGACGGAAGCTGTTGGGCGATCGCCCCAGCAAGAGAAGCAGGAAGGCGATCGCCCGATCTTTGACTTTGGGCTGATGGTGCAAACGGTTGAGAAGGAGACTCCCGAAGAACAGGAAAAAGAGCCGCAGAAAAAAGAAAGAATCGAGCGCTTGCCTGTGCTGGAGGGCATTCGCAAATATGCAGACGACCATGTGCTGCTAATGGGGCGACCCGGATCAGGCAAATCGACCGCCTTGGTTCGTCTGCTGCTGGAGAGGGCAACTCAGGCGCTGAAAACAGGCACGGAAAAAATCCCTATTTTGATCGAGCTGCGCTATTGGCAAACCTCTATTCTTGAGCGCATTCGAGCATTTCTCTACAAGCATGATCCTCATCTTGACTTAGATGACGCGACTCTCACAACGTTGTTGCGTCAGGGTCGGTTTTTACTGCTGATTGACGGCTTAAACGAATTACCGTCAGAGGAGGCACGGCGAGATATTGCCCGGTTTGAAACCGACGTTGCGAAAGCTCCAATGATTTTCACCACCCGCGAAATTAGCTTGGGGGGTGAGCTGGGGCTTCAGAAAAAGCTAGAAATGCAGCCCCTGGACGAAGCCCAGATGCGGCAGTTTGTAACCAACTATCTGGGCAAAGACCGGGGAGAGCAGCTACTCAAGCAGCTCAAAGACCGCTTGCGAGAACTAGGAAAAACGCCCCTGTTGCTGTCGATGCTCTGCTCCATATTCAGGTCAAATCAGGCATTGCCGACGAATCTGGGAGAGGTGTTTCGCAAGTTTACTCAGTTTTATGAGCGAACACTCAAATTTGACGTTCCTGATCCCTATGAGCATCGGGATGACTGGGGTAAACTTCTGCAATGTCTGGCCTTTACTATGATGCAAGGGCCAAACCCCCAGCAGCAGCCAGCTGAGTTGAGTATTGCCATTTCGCGACTTCAAGCTGAGCAGGTGTTGACGGAGTTTTTGCGGAAGCGGGAACCCTATCCGACAAAAGCGGCACAACGCTGTCTTAAGGATTTGCTGAAGCACCATCTGATTCAAACGAATGGTGATCAAATTGAGTTTCGTCACCAGTTGATTCAGGAATATTATGCAGCGGAACAGTTGTTGTGGTTGTTGCCAGAGTTGAGCAATGAGCAACTGAAGCGAGACTATCTCAATCTGTTGAAGTGGACTGAACCGGTTGCCCTGATGCTGGCTCTAGTGGCAGAAGAGGAGCAGGCGATAAGGGTGGTGAGGCTCGCCATAAATGATGTGGATTTGATGTTGGGAGCGAGATTGGTCGGGGAGGTGAGATCAGCATTCCAAGCTACAACTGTCGGATGGCTCGACTTATTCAAGAATCCTCTACGCCTAAAACTTCAGCTTTGGATAGCAAGCCACTCGGAAGTAGCGATTCCAGGATTATTGGATGCCCTCAACCACTCCGACTTTTATGTTCGTTGGAGCGCGGTCAATGCATTGGCGGGTCTTGGCGGTGAAGCGGCGATTCCAGGGTTAGTGAATGCCCTCAACCACTCCGACTCTGATGTTCGTAGGAGCGCGGTCAATGCATTAGCTCGTCTCGGCAGTGAAGCGGCCATTCCAGGATTGCTAGATGCCCTCAACCACTCCTACTCTTCTGTTCGTAGGAGCGCGGTCGAGGCATTAGCGGGGCTCGGTAGTGAAGCGGCCATTCCAGGATTATTGGATGCCCTCAATGACTCCGACTCTTTTGTTCGTTTGAGCGCGGTCGAGGCATTAGCGAGTCTGGGCAGTGAAGCGGCCATTCCAGGATTATTGGATGCCCTCAATAACTCCAACTCTTCTGTTCGTAGGAGCGCGGTCGAGGCATTAGCGAGTCTGGGCAGTGAAGCGGCCATTTCAGGATTATTGGATGCCCTCAACGACTCCGACTCTGATGTTCGTTTGAGGGCGGTCGAGGCATTAGCGAGTCTGGGCAGTGAAGCGGCCATTCCAGGATTATTGGATGCCCTCAACGACTCCGACTCTAATGTTCGTTTGAGGGCGGTCAAGGCATTAGCGAGTCTGGGCAGTGAAGCGGCGATTTCAGGATTATTGGATGCCCTCAACGACTCCAACTCTAATGTTCGTAGGAGCGCGTTAGAAGCATTGGGGAACATTGGTGATCCGAGCCCCATCGCCTTACTCTGGCAACGCCAACGTTGCTCGTCAAATACAGACTTCTATTCAGCAATTTCTGTAATTCAAAACCGCTGCAAGTACTACAACTACGAAATTACTAAAGGTATTCTTCCTCAAGGCAAGACGATCGCCCTCTACTTCTCCTACGCCCCCGAAGATGAGATCCTGCAAGCTGAATTAGCCAAGCACCTCACTCTACTCGAACGAGACAAAGTCATCACCAGTTGGAGCCAGCGTCAAATTCTTCCCGGTGGCGATCGCACCCAAATCATCAACCAGCAGCTCAACACCGCCGACATCATTCTGCTGCTGATCAGCGTCCACTCCCTCGCCGACGACACCTGCTACGACCTCGAAATCCAACGCGCTATCGAGCGACACCACGCAGGTGAAGCCCGCGTCATCCCCATTCTGCTGCGTCCCGTAGACTTGGCTAGTGCTCTCTTCAGCCAGCTCGACGTGCTGCCCAAGAACCGCCAGCCCGTCACCCTCTGGGATAATCAAGATGCAGCCTTTCAAGAAATTGCCGAAGGCATTCGAGCCGTAGCGATGGAATTGAGAAAGGCAATGCAGAGTGAGGGGTGCAGGGCACAGGAGAGCTAAGCTGAGAAAACGATCAGCGTTTCAGGTTTTTGTGAGCCAAGCAGACCGACTCAGGAGTTTATTGATGCAAATAACGATCGATTTACCAGACGAGGTTCAAATTACTGAAAGCGATTTACGCACAGAACTCGCTGTTGCCCTTTTCCAACAGGAACGAATTACTCTAGGCACAGCCAGTCACATCGCTGGGCTCCATCAGATTGAATTTCAGCAGCTTATTGGCAGTCGCGGCATCTGTATTCACTACGATGTTGAAGAATTTGAAGAAGATATCCAAAGCTTGCGCGATCGCGGCTGGTTATGATCGTTGTCAGCGACACCTCACCGCTGGGCAGTCTGGCGCTGATTGATCACCTCTGGTTGCTACAACGCATTTATACGACCGTCATTATTCCAGACATTGTGGTGGACGAGTTGGCCGCAGCTCAAGATACTCGTATTCAGCAAATCCCTACGCTTGAATGGATTCAAGTTCGATCTCTGAGCGATGTGGCGATCGCTGAAACCCTCCAAGAAGTCGGAAAACTAGATCCTGGAGAAGCCTATGCTATTGCTCTGGCCATTCAAATAAAAGCCGATGAACTGCTCATGGATGAACGGTTAGGCCGCCGAGAAGCCAAGCGCTATGGGCTCTCTGTCGTTGGCTTGCTGGGCGTTTTGATTGTCGCAAAGCAAAGAAGCCTGATTCCCAAGGTTCAGCCTGTGGTGGATGCTTTGATTAACCAGACTGGTTTTCGGGTTAGTCCACGACTGTATCAACACGTCTTAGTCCTCTCTCAAGAAGCCAGCACTCATGAATAACAACTTCAATATCCAGAGCCTGAACGCTAACAACGCTGCCGTCAACATGGGCGGCACTATTCACGGTGATCAAATCGGCATTCAGCACAATATCGCGCACGACCCCCAGTTCACAAAAGCGATCGCCGAACTTTCCCCCATCATAGAAAAACTCCAGCGCCAGCAGCCCGCCACTGATGCAGAAGCCAACGCCATCCTCGAAGCTGAATTTACCGAACTTCAGCGAACTCAACCCGATAAGCTAGCACTCCTCCAGCGACAACTACTCAACCGCGATCGCTGGTTCAACGGTGGCAAAGCAGCCCTCACCGAACTCACCAAAACTCTGGCTGACAAGCTATTGCTCAACGTCTTCATCGCTTTTCTCGAAGGCTACAGCGAAGATGTCGAATAGCCCAATACTCAATATCGCCGCAATCATCGACTGTACCGAATCGCCTGCCACAGGTTGAGAGAAATGAAGGCGATCGCCACGTATTGGGATAATCAAGGCGAGGCATTATTGTGACTCAAAAAGGATTGCGATCGCACATCCGTGACCGAGTTTTGGCTGAAGCCGTGGCGCTATAAGAAGCGATCTTGTGAGTCCGTTGTGGAGCAAAACCTATCGACCTTGAAGCAAGATATAGGAAGGAGCATGTTATTTCCACCTCGACAAAATGAGTGGGGCTCCTGACGATGAAAAGAAGAGTCAAGAAATTCGCCATCATTAGAATCAGAATAAACCTTCGCCCTCGTACTTCGGAGAATAACCCAGCTGCCATGAAAGCGATTGAAACCACAGCCACCATTGACGATGAAGGTCAACTTTCCCTCGATCTTCCGCTCAACGTCGCTCATCATTGCCGTGTCCGGGTCATCGTCCTCATCCCCGAATCAGACGAGGAGATCGATCCAGATGACGATCCTACGAAAATCGTGATTGAGGGTATCCACGAAGGCTGGCAGCAGGCCCTTGCTGGCGAAGTGCGACCTATTTCAGAGCTTTGGGATTGTGTAGATGTCGAATAGCCCAACCATTGACGTCGGCTTCACACATCGCTTTGAAAAAGATGTTCGCCGCCTTGCCAAGCGCTATCAAAAAATCAGGCTTGATATTAAATTTCTCATTCAACAACTCGAAGCAGGAGAACTACCCGGCGATCAAATCCCGAACTTAGAGCAGACAGTTTTCAAAGTTAGAGTGAAAAACAGCAATATCAAGAAGGGAAAAAGTGCTGGCTATCGAGTGATTTACTATCTCAAAACTGACACTCAGATTGTGTTGATCACTCTATATTCAAAGTCTGACCGCTCAGATATGAACGTAACCGAGATCCGAGAAATTCTAAATACCGTTTAATCTTTGCTATTCTGGCCATACTTCTCCTGCTCGACCCCCAAGCCCTTATCTGGTTTCTTGATAACGACAGGCTTCCCATCAGCACTCGCAGCCGCATCGAAATCACCCCCACTGTTTTTGCCAATTGCTTTTGCCAGCATCGCCTCACTCTGGGAAATCGCCATCAAAGCCAAGATTTTTAAATGGATGCCGACGGTATTCAACGAGTCTGGGATTAATTAACGGACTCAAAAAGGATTGCGATCGCGCATCTGTGACCGAGTTTTGGCTGAAGCCGTGGCGCTATGAGAAGCGATCTTGTTTAGTCCGTTGTGGAGCAAGACCTATCGACATTGAGGCAAGATATGGAAAGGATCGTGCGATCGCTTTCTTAGAAATCCCATTCTTCAAATAGCTCAGCGATCGCCATCGAAAATCCGGGGACGACCTCTTCTCCGTCTAACGTATCTTGAGGCCGCAAAAAGCGATCGGGTTCAGGGGAGTGGTAGACCAAGACATATTTCTCGTCAGGATGGATGACCCAGATCAGACGAGTCTCATTTTCAAAATATTCCACAATCTTGCGGTGAATCTCTTCTACCGTATTGCTGGGCGAAAGAATTTCGACCGCCAGATCGGGAGAGCCTTGAAAAAATCCGCGCGGGGGGCGACTCAATCCTTGCAAGCGATTCTTCACAACGAATGAAAAATCAGGCGACCTTTTGTTTCCGCCTTTTAATGAAAATGCAGTGCTAGAGTCGCACATTACTCCAAGTTTATGCGCTCGAATATAGCCGCCCAAGACAATCGTCAAAATGCAGGCGACGTAGCCATGCTCCATGCCTGAATTGCCCATGTCAACTAGCTCTCCATCCACCAATTCGTAGCGTTGTCCGTCGTTGGACAACGCCATAAATTCTTCATCTGTCCAGATTTTTGACTCAGTTGAGAATGCCATGCCTCAAACCTCCTGGGGGTTTCCAGAGTCGCTGTTTCTAGTGTGACATGTTCATACTAGATACTCGGTTAGGAATCCAGCCTACGAAATCGCCTTAGCGCTGACAAAACGTTCTTTGGCGATCGCCCTGAGCTGTTCCAAATCTTCGCGTCGCGATACCGAGAGCGGCACGGTCGATTTAATTTCGTCGAGCAGCAGTTGAGTGTTGAGCGGTTGCTTCTGATAGAGCGCACGATAGAGACCAGAAATCACCGCCTGCTCGATCTCAGCACCGCTAAACCCTGCTGTAGCCGCGACTAGGGCGATCATATCTAAATCAGATGGGTTTTGCTTGCGCAGGTTTAAGTGAATCGTCAAAATCGTGTTTCGCTCCGTATCTTCGGGCAAATCGACGAAGAAAATTTCGTCAAAGCGCCCTTTTCTCAGCAGCTCTGGCGGAATTTGGGAGAGATTGTTTGCGGTCGCGATGACGAAGACATCCTGGGATTTTTCTTGCAGCCAGGTGAGAAATGAGCCGAAGAGACGACGGCTCAGCCCCCCGTCAGAATCGCCGCCGCTCATGGCTCCTAAGCTTTTCTCAATCTCATCAATCCACAGCACAGCGGGAGCCATCGACCCGGCTAGCTTAATGGCTCGGTGGAAGTTTTTCTCTGACTCGCCAATGTACTTGTCGTAGAGCTTTCCGGCGTCTAGCTTCAGCAGCGGCATCTTCCATTCGCGGGCGATCGCCTTGGCGGCCAGCGACTTGCCGCAGCCCTGAATGCCGACAATCAGCACCCCCTTGGGCGGATTGAGGTTAAACCGCTTCGCCTCGGGACTAAACCCCACCTTGGCCCGGTTGAGCCAGTCTTTGAGCCCTTCAAAGCCGCCTAGCTCGGCGGTATTTTCCTGAAGCGGCAGATATTCCAGCAGGCCATCGTCGTGAAACACCTGAGATTTGCGGTGCAAAATTTTGCCCACGTCATCCACCGAAATTTCGCCATCTTCTAAGGCTGCGTAAGCGACGACCTGCCGCGCCTGCTTTAGAGTCATGCCCATGAGCGCCTGCACCAAAATCGGCACCTCATGCTTTTGAATCGCCACCTGAATTCGGTTTTTTGCTTTGAGGTTGCGCACCACCTCTGACACCACCTGATACAGCTCGTCGCGTCCCGGCAGGGGCAGGTCGTAGTACACCGCATCGTGGGCGATTTCCTTAGGTAGGTTGATCGCATTGCCGGTGAGCACAATCGCCGAGCGGCTCTGAGAAAACAGTTGCAGCACCTCGCGAAACTGTCGCCTCAGGGTCGCATCCTCTAGATGGCAAGCAAAATCTTTTAGCAGGTAGATCGCCTTTTGGGTCGAGTCGAGCGCATGGTCGAGCAGCCCTGCGGGCTCGTTGGTATTCTCAAAGGGGATTGGTTTGTTGGCTCCGGGGGGGGCGCATTCGTTAATCCAGGGGGCATCGAAGGTTCCGGGCGATCGCACCAATCCCTGAGTTACCGACCACTCGTAGATGGGCATGTTCATTTCTTGGGTGGCTTGCTTGAGCAGCACCTGCACCCGTTCTTCCTCCACCGTTTCCACCACAATCAGCGGATGAAACGACATGACCAGGGTTTGAATGTCGCGAATGCTGCACGGAAGATCCATAGAAGCGAACCTGGTAAACGAGTCGAGATGGGGGCACTGAATCTGGAGGGGAGCAAGGTACGTCCAGTATGGCTCAGAGTGAAGACTGGCGCGAGAAAGCTTGAGAATTGTGAAACGGGTTATGACGCGGATTGAGAAGCGGAGTCTGAAGCTAGCTCTACTTGTGCGATGACCTGGGTTCGTCTGAGCTTGCGCACCAGTCGATGAGCCTGGTGATGGTAGAGCCGTAAAGACAGAGTCGCGGGCAAGTCGGCCATCAGTGCCCGTGCAGCTTCGCTGCCGCAGCCCGTGATTAGAGCCAACTCAGTCGCGCCGTCAAAAATAGCATGGTCGGTCATGGCTTGTTCAACCCGTACCTGCCAGCGGCGGGGCGCAGTTTCGCCTTTTTCGATTCGCTTCAGCCCTCCAATAGTTGCCAACACGACCAGGCGATCGCCCACATGCAGCCGCAAGTCGTCAGACGGCATGAATTTTGCCAGATCCTGCCCTGCGCGCCAACAGGCCAGGGGCAGCACCTCATAGCCATAGGCAATGTCAGCCAACAGGCGATCGTGGAGGGTGTCGTCGGCTTCGATGGTGTATTCCGTTACGAGAATGGTCTGCTGATCGAGCCGAAACAAACTCAGCACATTTTCTCCAAACGCCGCCGCCACAAACGCCTCTGCGGATAACGCAGAAGCACATAAGACCTGGGCGTAGGGAAACAGTTGTGCAATGCGATCGCTAAATCGCTGGTCATAGGTGCGAATCACCATGCGGCTGTGGGGGTTGGCCGCGTGAACCCGCAGACCCCACTCCAAGTTCTCCATTTCGTCATCTGTCACGGCCACGATGCTGTGAGCCTGAGACAAATTGACCTGAGACAGCGCTGAGTTGATGTTGCCTGTGATCACCGGAATCGGTAGCGTCAGCTCTGAATCAAGAGCCTCCTCTTTAATGCCCACGATCGGCTGATGCAGCTGACGCAGTAGCCGCACGACTCTCATGCCCACCCGTCCCAGCCCAATCACCACGACATGGTTACGCTCAGGGATCGGCAGACGCCGCCTGAGAAACATAATCCGCAGGGTCAGCAGCTTTTCGGTCAACAGCGCATAGAGCACTCCCACAAAAGCCGTCCCAGCCAGGGTCAACATCAAACCAAACAACCGTAGCCATCCGGGAACAGGGACATCGAGGCCAAAGTCATCGAAGCGATCGCCATACCCCCCCAAAAGCAGCACCATGGTTGCGAAGAAGGCATCGACTAATGAAATATTGGGGTAAAACCGCCAGAAGAGAATCGTGCCAACGCTCAGCAACAGCAGCACCGTCAGCCCGCAAACGAGAGCCAATCGTCGCAGTTGATGCTCGGCACTCATGCTGCGCTGTACCCAGGCGATCGCCTTTGCAACCGTTAGCGTTTGGACTTGCCCGATCCGCTTCGATAACCAAGACGGCGCTTCGCTAACATCCCCATCCGCTTCAGCCGGAAGCCAATCGGTAGCTCCTCCGTGGGAGGCTTCAATCGTGATCAAGATATCTCCAACCTCAATCTTGGCACTCGGCTCCCAGACATAGAAATCTTGAAAATGGTGACGATGGTCTCCCTGTGGCGATCGCGCCGCTGCGGGGATATGGCTCAGCACTCGCCGCATCCGGTTGTTGAGTTCATACACATAGCGGGTGCCGCTCCACCGATGGCCGGGGTCAATCGAATGCTGAATCACCTGAAACAGCTGATCATTGAGCTTAAAGAACCCTAAAATTCGTTCGTCTAACGCGGCTAGGGCAAAGGCTGGGGCGGAAAGCTGGGTTGGCTCGAAAGCAACGAAGTTGCCCAACTGCTCAGACAGCAGCTCATTCAGGTTATGCTTGGCCGATCGCACGACTAAACGAACCTTGGGATTGAGCAATCGTGCCGCAAACGCGGCCTCAATGTTGGCACGCTCGTTATCTGTGACGAACAAAATGGCGCGACAGTGACGGACTCCTGCCTTTTCCAGCCATTCTGTTTGGCGACAGTCTGCTTCCCATACCTGATCAAACAACTGAAGCACCGAAGGAATCTGCCAATCTTTGGCGAGATTGATCTCAATCGCATTGACCCTAACGCCAAACTCTTTAAGCTGAACGACGCAATGTTGGCCGAGACTACCCAACCCACAAACAATGACCTGATCTTTGATGGGCGGATGGTTTGAATCTGCGGCAGGGCGCGATTGAGGTTCAGATTGCGTCCCCTGAATGGAAGATTCAGGGGGGAGGTGAGCTGATTGTTGAGATATCGGCTCAATGTAACCTGAAGCAGAACGAGGGTTCATGGTGTTTGTTTGTCATGGTGAATGGAGTTGTGAATCAGGTCTGAGTCTCTATCCATCCAACATTCCCCAAATGATCCCCTGCTTGCTCAGAAGTCTGCCCGTTGGGTCAGAGCCTGCTGCATTTTCTCCATGACGGTATCAAGCGACATTGAGCCGAGGTCTTGAGTTTGCTGGCCCGCATGACGCATCCGCAAGCTGAGGCTGTTGTTTGCCACTTCCTCTGCCCCAACGATTGCCATGATCGGAATCTTCGCCTTCTCTGCATTGCGAATCATCTTGCCCAGGCGATCGCCCCCCAAATCGACCGTGGCTCGTGCTCCCATCAGCCGCAACTGATCAGCGACTTGATTGGCATAGGCAAGGTGTTCCTCGGTCACAGGCAGCAGCCGCACCTGCTCCGGAGCCAGCCATAGGGGAAAGTCTCCGGCATATTCTTCAATCAAAATGCCGACTAGTCGTTCTAGAGAACCAAACGGAGCCCGGTGAATCATCACCGGACGCTGACGACTGCCGTCTTCCGCCACATATTCCAGCTTGAACCGCTCAGGCAGATTGTAATCGACTTGCACTGTACCCAATTGCCACTCCCGATCGAGGGCGTCGCTGAAGATAAAGTCGAGCTTTGGCCCGTAGAATGCTGCCTCTCCCGGAGCCTCAAAGTGATCCATCCCCAGAGTCTCGACCGCCTTGCGAATGGCGTTTTGAGACGCATTCCAAACCTCGTCAGAACCCATATATTTATCAGATTCTGGGTCACGGAAACTCAGCCGTGCCTTGAAGTTTTGCAGCCGCAGACTCTTGAATACCGACAGAATCAGATCCACCACCTTGAGGAACTCATCATCGAGCTGATCAGGGGTGACAAACAGGTGCGAATCGTCCACCGTAAAGCCCCGCACCCGAGTTAGGCCACCCAGCTCGCCCGACTGCTCATAGCGATAAACGGTGCCAAACTCGGCTAGCCGCATGGGCAACTCGCGATACGAGCGCAGTTCGCTCTTGTAGATCTGGATGTGAAACGGGCAGTTCATCGGCTTCATCACAAAGCCAATTTCGTCGGCGCGATCATCATCGTTTTCCGCCATCATCGGGAACATATCTTCGCGATAGTTTTGCCAGTGCCCCGAGATTTTGAACAGGTCAACCCGCGCAATGTGAGGTGTGACAACAGGCAAGTAGCCTCGTTTTACCTGCTCTTGTTTGAGAAAATCTTCTAGCGTTGACCGCAGCATGGTTCCCTTAGGAGTCCACAGGGGCAACCCCGGCCCGACATCATCCGAAAAGATAAACAGTCCTAACTCTTTGCCAATGCGACGGTGATCCCGCTTTTTCGCGTCTTCTCGACGGCGCTTATATTCGGCCAGCTGTTCGGGGGTTTCCCAGGCGGTGCCGTAGATGCGCTGAAGCTGCGCCTTGGTTTCGTCGCCTCGCCAGTAGGCTCCGGCCACGCTTTCTAGGTCAAAGGCTTTGGGATGAAGGTCTGCGGTGGTCTCTACGTGGGGGCCAGCGCACAGATCCCACCAGGCTTCTCCGAGGTGATAGAGCGTGATCGGGTCTTCGAGACCTTCAAGAATTTCTAGTTTGTAAGGCTCGCCCAATTCTTTGATGCGACGGGTGGCTTCTTCGCGGCTCACTTCCTCTCGCAGCACGGGCAGCTTTTTGTTGATGATCTTGATCATCTCTTTTTTGATCGTTTTTAAGTCCTTTTCGGTGAAGGCATCAGGACTATCAAAGTCGTAGTAGAAGCCATTCTCAATCCACGGGCCAATGGTGACTTGTGCCTTTGGAAAAAGCCGCTGCACCGCCATTGCCATGACGTGAGACATGGTGTGGCGAATTTTTTTAAGGGACTCCGATTCGCTCGTCTTGGGCAGGCGAATGGGTTGAGAGTCAGAGGTGGGTTGTTGAGCAGATGAATCGGGGCTAGGCATTGTCGATTGGGTGAGATCAAAAGAGACTACGTTGAGGCATGATGGCACATCACACCCTAGCCACTATACTAGCGACCGCACGGCTAACTCACCGCATTCTGACCGCATTCTGTATGTGTCTGTAGCTTAATGTTATGGCTCCGGTGGACAAAAAATCGACCCTAATGGGATTACTAAGACTGGAGCAAATGTTTAGACTCCACATTTCTATGACTTTTAGACTCCAGGCAAAGATTAAAAGACAGTGCGAAAAGCAGCATGAAAATCAGTGCGAAAAGCAGTGCGAAAACTGGCTGAGCTGTGGGTTGAGAGGTCGTGCCCAAGATTCATCGTAGAGCTGCTTTTTTCTGCTCGGGGCTGTCTCAGCCAAGGGTTTTAGGACGATATATTTTAGGTACGGGCTCCTACGGGCCTGATGTAGAGTCACATTCATCATCAGACGCTACCTGCACTTCGAGACAAAGGCTATGATATTTGACCGACTAATTGAAGATGCGCTGAACTTTATCAGACGCTTGTTGTGGTGGAGAAACAACAAGCCAGGGGAAAACGAGCCGAAACCGTTTGCATCAATGCGATCGCACTCAGGCGAATGGGGCATGGTTCATCTCGTGATTGGTCGAGATACTCCCCGTGCGGTTCGCACCTGGATTTATGCTCCCAAACGGTGGCAAACCTCTGAAACCCAAAAGCGCGTTCAAGACACTCCTGACGATCTCCACTTTTATCTCGATTTTCTCGGGCCTTTGCCTCATCTCAAAACCCAGCGAGCCCAGAGTGAGCAGCAGATGCGAGAGACTCAGCGCAAGCGAGGGCTACTCGTGCCCACCCACCGCATCCAGGTGCTCAGAGCCAGTCATTTCCTCAACGATGAAGGGTTTTATGACTGTGAACTCATTTTTTGGGGCGACTTCGATTTTCAACTGCCTAACAGTATGGATGCGAAAAAAGAAGCTCTGATTGTAATTGACAAGCTTGTGGTGCAGTGTTTGCGCATTCCTGATCCGCACAATTTGACGCGCGATGACTGGAATCAGCGCGTTAACGGCATCTGGAACCAAATTCGGGGGGGCGATCGCCAATTTAGCAGCACTCCGGCATATCGGCAGCCTTCCCGGTCTAGAGCCGTGCGGACATCTGAGCATACGGCTGCTGAGCCTTAGATATTCTTGAGTCTCAGATCATGATGATGCAAGTCTAGATTTTTGAGGGCACACTAATCTGCTCGACCCCGTCTGAAGCCCAATGGGCTAGAAATCAAAGTGCTACGATCGAGCCTCGACATAAGATTCTCAAGATAAGATTAACGATTCAACTTCAGTGCTTATGACGGCTTCGGATTCAGATTTTTCTCAGGAACAATCGGATAAAACATTGAACCTCCCTGATTTGCCAGAGTCCATCGGATCACCTACACCCACTCAGAATCAGATAGATAATCTATTGTTTTCTATGCCGAAGATCGACATCGCGCCCTATGACCTCATGACAGTAGAGCAGGTGCAGAAAGCGCTCAATCGCTCACGGGCTTCGGTCTATCGCTATACCAACACCGATCCAGACGATCTAGACCCACCGATTGATCTCAAACGGTTGAACCCTGAGCCTCGACCCAATCGAGAAGCGCCATTGTTATTTGCGCCTGCCGAAGTCGAACGCTTCGCCAGAGATATTTTAGGCATTCGTGGCATCACGATTGAGGTACGGGAGTCGTCGGAGACTGCCGCTCAAAAAACACTCGAAGCAATTTTAGAAGAGTTACAGGCGATCCGAACGCTCTTAGAGCAGCGATCGCACTTATAATTTACGTATAGCCTAATTTACGTATAGCCTAATTTACGTATAGCCCTTAAATTGTAAAGATTTTCCAAGTTAAGTCAGATTGTCTAGCATCTTACAGATCATTAAGTCATTTTTAAGCCATCCTATAAGAGAAGTTAGTTAGCAAATTGTGGTGAGTTTTCCATCGTAAATTTTGTCGTGATTTAGATCACGAATTCGATTTTTCTAGACCTTTTTAACCTCTCATCTTTAAATTTTCGTATGGACTCTAGTAGTCAGACCGACAAGCCTCCGCAAGAAACATCGCAAGCTCTCGCCAACTTCGTGGGAACTTGCATTGCCCTGTTAACGCTCATCGCTCCTATTTTGGCGATCGCCTCATTTTCGTCGCCAGCCAACGAAATTATTCCGTCGCCCCCGCCTTATCCCATCTTCAGCCCACAGGAATAAGGATGCGATCGCTCGTTTAAACCCATGTCGCTATACAATCGAAAGGTCAAAACTTACTGACCAAGGATTGGAGTTAAAGACTGTGGATTTATCGCTTATTCCACCTCAGCCAAAGCCGGGACTGATCAATGTTCTGATTGAGATTCCTGCTGGAAGTAAAAATAAGTACGAATTTGATAAAGACCTGCAAGCATTTGCACTCGATCGAGTTTTGTACGCGTCGGTGCAATATCCTTACGATTATGGATTTGTGCCCAATACCCTGGCTGATGATGGAGATCCTCTAGATGGCATGGTGATCATGGATCAGCCGACATTTCCCGGATGTGTCATCACGGCTCGCCCGATTGGCATGTTGGAAATGGTGGATGGTGGCGATCGCGACGAAAAAATCCTCTGTGTGCCCGACAAAGATCCTCGCTATGTTGGTGTGACTTCTCTCAAAGATATTGCGCCTCATCGCTTAGATGAGATTGCCGAGTTTTTCAGAACCTACAAAAATCTGGAGAAGAAGGTCACCGAAATTTTAGGATGGAAAGACGTTGACGCTGTCGCTCCCTTAGTTGAGGAATGCATTAAGGCTGGCAGCAAGTAGTCTTTTGTGGGCATTGCAAAGTCATCGCAATGCCTCTCCTTATGATGACTTGTACTGATGGTAAGCCTGGAGTAGAGGCACTGTTACGTAATTCTGTGGAACTGTTGGCGGAATTTTTGCTAACAGTTCTATATTGCTTTGAGTCGCCAGGTCAACAGGATTATCGGCATCGCCCAGATGGTCAAGCACCATTGCCGCCTCAGAAAAATTTTGATCGCGCGTGTAGCTGTTGTAAGTGATGACGGTGGCGAGTCCGGCTTGGGTTGCCGCCTGGAGGCCGTGTTCGGAGTCTTCAAGCACGAGACATTCTCTGGGATCAAGGTGCATTTCTCGCAACACATACTGATAGATATCTGGGGCAGGCTTTTTATGAGCCACGATGTCTCCCGCCGCGATGAACTCAAACCAAGACGCACCCTTGGGAGCCAAAATCGTTTCGATTAGGGCGATCGCATTGTCGGGGGCGCTGGTAGTGGCGATCGCCAACCGCAACCCAGCCTCATGGGCTTCACGAATCAGCCGCACCACACCCGAACGAGGCGGAATCTTGCCCGCCCGAATCAGTTGACCATAGTGACGATTTTTCGCTCGATGCAGCGTCGCAATCCACTCGTCTAACGGGATGGCAGAATTGGGATCAGAATTGGGGTCAGTGGTGGAGGGTTGATTGGGGTCAGAGAGATTTGGTTTTCCCAGCATCTCCGGCAACGGGGGAGCCTGCCGCTCGATGAAAAAGCGAATCCGCTCTTTGCCCCCCGTGACGGCCAACAACTCGGCGTATAGCTCCTCTGACCAGTGCCAGTCAAGCCCCGCTTCGGCAAACGCCTGGTTAAACGCAACCCGATGTCCGTAGCGCTCGGTGTCGGCTAGGGTGCCATCGACATCAAAAATCAGGGTCTTGAGCTGGGTCATGGCAATGCAAAAACGAAAGACGCCATCCTCAAACTTACCGCAGCGTCAGGGCACTTCACCCATCAGGCTGCACATCCGCGTGGGGCACACGAGATTTGAGCCAGGTGTTGAGTGAGTAGAGGGCAAGGGCAGCCCAGATAAAGCCAAAGGTAACAGCGTGGGTGCGGGTAAATGGTTCTTGATAGAGAAACACGCCCAAAATGAGCTGAATGCTGGGTGCGATGTATTGGAAGAAGCCCATGGTCGAAAGTCGTAGCCGCTTCGCTGCATTGTTAAACCAGAGCAGCGGCATTGACGTAACAATGCCCGCCCCCATAAAGGCCAGGGTAATAAACAGACTGCCCCCCAAACTGCCCTCCCCTGTTGCTCCCCAGTAGATCACTAACAGCAGCATCAGCGGGGCGATGAGCAGAGTTTCGACCGCCAGCCCCACCATGGGGGCGATCGCCACAATTTTTCGCAGCAGCCCATAGAAGGCAAACGAAAAGGCCAGCCCTAGAGCAATCCAGGGTACTTGGCCAAAATCCCAGATGAAAATGGTGACTCCGGCGATCGCCAAACCCAACGCGATCCACTGAATGCGGTCGAGCCGTTCTTTCAGCACCACCATGCCCAACAGCACCGTCACTAGCGGGTTGATATAGTAGCCCAGACTTGTTTCGACGATGCGATCGGTGTTGACTCCATAGATATAGAGGCCCCAGTTAAAGGCCAGTAGACTGGCACTCGCCAAGAGAAACCTCAGCTTGTCTGGCGAAGTCCACACGGCGGCGAGTTCGGGCATTCGTCGCTGGAGCAGCAAGATGCCGACCAAAAACACCATCGACCAGATCATGCGGTGACTCAGCACCTCAACCGCCGGAATGGATTCAAAGAGCTTCCAGTAAAGCGGCAACAACCCCCAAGAGCCGTAAGCGAAAATCGCGAAAATCACTCCTGTCGATTGAGTCGAACGGGTTGTTGGAGCAGTAGATGCAGACGGCTTCAGATGCGGCGAAGACATAGCAGGAGTCTCTAAGAACAGACTCTTTAGAATATCGTCGTTGGAGACTCTGTGCTTGCCCCAACGGGATTAAACCTGCGGGGCTACGAGATGCAGGGAGACGACTCAAAAACATGAGCCTTCATCTCTCAGTCTCCGGGAGCATGTCAGGTTTGCAACTCTCTCTAAATCCCCTCATCCCCCAGCCCCTGCTGCTACGCACGGTCTTAGACCTACGCGCGCCCTCCGGTCTACTCCCAGCAGTGGGAGAAGGGGAGCAAGAGATTCAAAGTCCTTCTCCGCTGGGAGAGGGATTTAGGGTGAGGGCACAAAAGAGTCAAAGGTGACATGCTCCCAATGAACGCACCTCGTCATTTAGTCCAGAGTGTTTAGCCTATCTTTGCCACTCACGAAAAATTCATCACTCACGGAAAATTAGTCCCTTGCAGAGACTTTATCCCTCGCAGGGAATGCACCACTCACGGAAAATTAGACTATTATGAATAGCAATCCTTAAGACATTCTTTTTTTCAACCGTTTAAACCCTGATTTTAATATGAGCTTTTTATGCTATGGCCAAGCGATCGCTCCAGGCTTCAGCTTCTGGCATCAAGAAAGCGAAGCGGGCGTTTACCTTCAAAGGATGGACTCAAGACAATTTAGCGGGAGAGATCAATCTCAAAACCCGTCAACCGATCTGGCGTTTTTTTACCGGGCAAGCGGTCGATCGACAGGTTTTCATGGAAGTATGCCAAATTCTAGATTTGGATTGGCGCGAGATCTCTGATCATCCACCTGAAGAGTTTCCTGGCCTTGATGACCCGCCTAGAACTGGGCTGGCGGATATTGACACGTTAGTCGCAAACGTGCGATCGCAGCATCGAGACACGATTCAGCAGCGATGCGGCATTTTGCAACTGCTCGATATTCATCACCCGGTCAACCTCGATGACATCTATGTCGATGTCAATATTTTGGCGACAGTCGCCAGTCAGCAGTGGGTAGACCTGTCTGCCCTGAATAACCTGGCACTCACCGAGTTTGATCGAGTAGGCTTGGGGCCAGTCGAGCAGGCTCAAATTCCCGGTATGCAAGCGGTTGAAACCTATGCCAAGCTGCGAGTATTGGGTAAACCCGGAGTGGGTAAAACAACGTTTTTGCAGCATTTGGCTGTGCAATGCAACCGAGGAGAGTTTGCGGCTGACCAAGTTCCAATTTTTATTGCCTTGAGAGAGTTTGCCGAGGCATCCAAACGAGAGCAGACCTTTAGCCTGTTCCACTACATCCAGCAGACTTTTATCACTGCGGGCATGTCTGACCCAGCGACCCTAGATACCCTGCTTCAGGAAGGCCGGGTGCTGTTGCTGATGGATGGCATGGATGAAGTGCCCAACTCGGATATTACCCCGGTGATCAATGAAATTCGCAGCTTCTCAGACAAGTATCACCGCAATCGGTTTATCGCATCCTGCCGCACAGCCGCTCAAAAACTTTGCCTGCGCGGCTTTACCGATGTAGAAATTGCCCCCTTTACCTCGGCTCAAATCACGACCTTTGCCCAAAAATGGTTTCCGGCTCTGAGCATCGCCGAAACGCAGTCGGAACCGACAAAAGCGGCTCAGTTTATGCAAAAGCTAGACTTGCCAGAAAACTGGCAGTTTCGTCAGTTAGTGGTCACTCCTCTATTTCTGCATCTCGCCTGCTGGATGTTTCAGGGAGATGAAAAATTTCCCAACAAACGAACAACCTTTTATAAACAGGGGCTGGATCTGCTACTCGGTAAATGGGATGAAACCAGAGGGATAGAACGGGATGACATCTATCGAGGCTTTTTGTTGCCCCAAAAAATGAGGCTGCTCAGCCAGCTAGCCGCAGTCACCTTTGAGCAAGGGCAATACTTTTTTGAGCAGCGCACCCTTGAGCAATATATTGAAGACTATCTCCAGAATTTAGCAGGCGCGACTCTTGGCTCCGAAGAACTTCAGCTCGAAAGTGAAGCGGTGCTAAAAGCGATCGAAGCTCAACATGGGCTGCTGATCGAGCGAGCACGGGGCATTTTTTCGTTTTCTTATCTAGCGTTTCAAGAGTATTTGACGGCTCGAAAAATTGTCGCTACCCATAATCTCTGGTCACTAGAACAGTCGCTGGGAGGGCTAGTTAGCCACATCACCGATTCTCACTGGCATGAAGTGTTTTTATTGACCGCCGCCATGTTGCGCAGTGCCGACTCTCTCGTCCAGTTGATGAAGCAAGAGATTGACGCTCTAGTGGCCCAAGACCCACATCTGCAAAGCTTTTTGAAATGGGCTAGCCAAAAATCTCAAACCATTCCGACCGAACCCAAACTTGCGACAACCCGAGCATTTTACTTGGCCCTAGCCCAAACCCCTCCAATATCGACTAACTTTGCATTAGCCAGCACCCTCGATCAGGGGATTCTTTTAGATGCGGCCTTAGAGAATTTATTGGTCGAGTTTGCCATCGACCACAGCCAAGATTTTGCCTATGCGAATGCCTGTAGCATGGCTCTTAGCAATATTCTGGCGATGGTTTTGGATGCGGGGTTTTATAAGTCTTTGCAGCAGATTAAAGACGAACTGCCTATGGCAAACCAAACCCAAGAGCGGCAACAATCATGGTGGGAAGACAACTATGCGACATGGATCAAAAAGCTCAGAGATGCGATCGCCCATTACCGCAATATTAACCATCCCTGGCAGTTTACCTCTGATCAAGAACAAACTCTAAAACGCTACTATGACGCCAATCAGCTATTGGTTGATTGCTTGAATAGCAACTGCGAAGTGACAGCCGCCATTCGCCAAGAAATTGAGGCCACATTATTGCTGCCACAAACAGAGCTAGAAGATCGAGAATGGCAAGAAAATTGAATTGAATTATGACGTTTGTATACAAATCATTCATTTTGACCCCCTGCATCAACATCAAGTCAATCATCGCTGAGTGATGGTGTATCTAACGTTTAAAATAAATGGCTTTTAGACTAAAAATACTCTGAACACAGCACCCTCGAAGGCTTAGAAAATCTAGGCTAGACAATCATCATCGATCCATAAAAATGAACCATGCTTACTTCAGAACCTACGGATACAATCTGCTGTCGTTATAGGAATCAGACCTCTCAATTTCAAGTTGTCCGAATTTCAAATATTCCCCATTGTTTTTTTGAACGCACCGTGATTCCGGAAGCTTGTATTCTTTTTGAAACTCTGAGAGAAGCCCAGCTTGAAGTGCATACAAGCATGATGGCAAGTGCAATCTTGTCTGATGTGATTTCCTGTATCAAGTTAGCTCAAATCAGCAATGCACCAGTGAAATAAGCTCACCAAGCTAAAAAATACCGAGGGGAACTCTGACATGAAGCATGACTTGATTGAAATGGAAGGTATGGTCACTCAATCACTACCTAACGCGATGTTTACAATTCAGCTTGATAATAAATTTGAGATTTTAGGCCATGTCTCAGGTCGGCTGCGAAAGAACTATATCAAGATATTGGTGGGCGATCGCGTCAAAGTCGAGGTTACGCCTTACGATCTCAATCGAGGTCGCATTACCTATCGTATGCCAGTTCAAAAAAGTGTCATTCGATGAGCCGAGTAGCATTCAGTAAATACAGATTTAATGCATGAAGGCTCTATCTCAAAAACACAATCTAAATCACATTTTTGTGATTGCTAGGAAATATTTAATGAGACGATCAGACTGCTGCTGCCTTGCTTTACTACCTTCGTTGTCAAGGTAGATAAACGTGAATATATCTCATCTCCAGTATTCTACTCAGCAGCTCGCCCAGCAAAAATGGTGGGTCAAGATTCAAACTAAAACACCTGACTGCACTTATTACTTTGGCTCATTTAACCAGAAAGAAGAAGCAGAAAATCTGCAAATGGACTATGTGGATAATCTAGTCCGAGAAGGAGCTAAAGAGATTACCGTTAATCTTGAAAATTGTTGCCCCCAGGAACTCACAGCCTATGAGGCATTACACATTCAACGAATGATTTTGGTAGGGGCACAGCATGGCAATGCCCCTAAAGCAGGTGCTCCATCCGTTGAACATTTTCGCGTCATTACGATGCTGTTCAACACTATCTAAGTCGTTAGCCAGTAGCCTCAGGACGTTTTTGTGGGCGATCGCCACGCACCCACAAAAATGTCTATGACCTAGCGAAACTGACTACAGCTATAGCTATCCGAAATGATTTGTGAAGGGTGGGCAGGCTGCGCCCGCCCACCCTTCACGGTTCAAGTTCACGAATCATTTGAGATCGCTATAGATAACTATTTTGATCGTCTAACTGATGATTGAGTGTTTACCCTATCAATCTATGAGCTGGCAATAGACTGGGGCAAAAATAAGTTAAAAGTTAATGCATTCTTGTGCAATTTATACAATTCAATCGCTAAATGAGACGGGTTCTTAACCATCTCCGCGTCATGCTTTATATAAGTGAATAATCAATATATGAATCTGCCAGTTTTAGACATGTTTAAGGAGAAAGATTATGCCCCGCCTCATTGGAAAACAATCAAATAGTGGCTGGTATGTGGGTTCGGCCTTCATTCTGGCGATCGCCATCGTCGTCGCATGTGAATACACCGGATTGATTAATATCATCCCTGGCTTTGGTAGAGAATATCAGACGAGAGGGAAGCCACATATGGAGTTCCGTGGTTAGTAAGACATGAATTAAATTCCCGATCGATCGTCGAATTCATAAAAAGGGTTTTGATCTATGTATAAGGGCAGAGAAATCATTGGTAAGCCTGTAGTCTCCTATGATGCAGGCGAAAAATTTGATATCATCGTAGACTTGATTTTTGATCAAGATAGTAAAAAGCTATTAGGTTTTTTGGTGCAAGAGTCAGGATGGTTTAAACGATCCAAGGTATTGCAGCTCAAAGATGTGAAAGCCATTGGTGTTAATGCCGTTGTTGTCACCTCTAAAACTGCGATCGCCAATGGGCAGTCACTTGCAAAAATCAGCCAGATCTTAGAGCACAACACGATCCTTAAGGGGACTCATATTCTCACGGTTAAGGGTCAAGATTTAGGAGTTGTAGCCGATCTGTATTTTGATGAGCGCACGGGCAATATTGAAGGCTACGAAGTGTCGGGTGGGCTATTTGCCGATGCCTATTCTGGCCGATCCTTTGTGCCAGCGCTACAAACCCTCAAGATAGGCCGAGATGTAGCGTTTGTGCCGACCGAAACGGCTCAGCTCATGGAAGAGCAAGTGGGTGGGTTGAGAGCGGCCATGCAGACCGTGAGCGGCAAGTTTCAGGAGACGGCTCAACTCACCGGAGATCGGCTTAATGAGTTTGGCCACACCGCTGGTGAGCAGATGCAGCAGACGGCTCAACTCACCGGAGATCGGCTCAACGAATTGGGTCGCACAGCTAGTGAACAGGCTCAGGAGACGGCTCAAATCACGGGAGATCGGCTCAACGAATTAAGCCGCAGTACCCAGACTTCGATCACCAACGCCATCATTAATCCTGAGGCACAAACAGCCTTTGTGATCGATAAAACGGTTGACCATGACATCTCCACCCCAGCGGGAGAACCCTTTGCCCAACAAGGCCAAACGGTTACTCATGAGATGATTGATGCGGCAAAAGCCCTCGGCATTTTAGATGTGTTGTATCGAGCGGCTGGAGGAAGTTTGTCGAATCCCCTCGGTCAACGACTCAGTGATACGGTGGGCAGCCTGTCGGTCGAGCAAGCCCAGGGCCGCCGGGTACATCAGGCTGTTCGTAACGGGGAAGGGTCAATCATTGCTGCATCGGGGAAAATTGTCACGACCCACGTGATCGAACAGGCCAAAATCAACCACCAAGAGCCTGCTTTGCTAAAGGCGGTCGGGTTATCGTCGAGTGAGGCATTGCACGATCGCACCAGCAATGCCATGACTTGGGCGAGCGATCGCGTGCAGACCAGCAGCCACAGCACAGGCGAGAAATTCCAAGCGGGCGCGATAGAATTCCAAGCGGGCGCGATGGATCTTTGGAGCCAGTTCAAAGAGATGGCCAGCGGCATTCAGACTCGAAATCATCAAGCAACTGAAGAAAGACAGATCAAAAGAGCCTTAGGTCGTCCGGTCACCCGCGTCATTCTTGACCAAGACGATCAGGTGATTCTCAATGTGGGCGAGCTGATTACCCATCAGGCGATCGCCAGTGCTCGACAGGCTCAGGTGCTCGACTTGTTGCTCAGTTCGGTTTACAGCGAGAAACCCCAACTCTCCATAGACAATTTACGAGCCCCCCAATCTGGCACAGCCGCATTGGAAATCATGACTAGGAATTGAACGTGACGGTGCATTCATTCGAGTTCTATTGCATTGCCTTCTTGGGCATCATCCTGCTCCGATATTTTGTTGTCGCAGGGAGCGCATACTGGTTCTTTTATTCGCCCTTTAGCGAGTTCTTCATTAACCAGAATGTGCTGCGTCAGAGTCCATCCTGGCGTGCCATTCGCCACGACATTAAGTTATCGGTGATCTCAGCAGCCATATTTGCACTGGTATCGGCGCTGATTTACTCAGGCTATAGTGCGGGGCTGACCTGCTTATACAGCGAGCCGCAGCATTATGGTCTGTGGTACTTGGGAGTGAGCTATGTCGGAGTATTAGTGTTGCAAGACACCTATTTTTACTTCACCCATCGCTTATTTCACCACCCAAAACTATTTTCCTGGTTTCACCAAGGGCATCACCGATCGCGCTCCACAACCCCGTGGACTTCCTTTGCTTTTGCCCCCTTAGAAGCGATCGTGCAGGCTCTGTTTCTAATAGGTATCGTTTTTGTCATTCCACTGCATGTCGTGACCTTATTAGCCATTCTGATCACGATGACCGTATGGGCCGTGTTAACCCATCTTGGACTTGATCGCTTACCGACTATTTTTCCCCACCATTGGCTGGGTCGATGGATGATTGGGCCAGCTCACCATTCAATCCATCATTTCAAATACACCGTTCATTATGGGCTGTACTTTACCTTCTGGGACAAGCTTTTGGGTACGCAAGATTCTAGCTATGAACAGATGCTAGACGGTTTCTTGATGGGTAAAAGTGTTGATGGATAACTCGTCTTTTTTTGGAACCATTCTATGTCTTAAGGCTACTAGCTGTAGCTATAAATCACGTTTTGTATCGTATTGAATCAATTCACCCAGTAAATAGAACGTTCATCGATCACAGTGAAATCAGAGAACGTATTTCTAATTCGAAATTAGCATTGCGTTCTCCACTTTAGAAAATCATTAGTTAGGAGTCAATCATGAGTTTGGAAGATAGAACTAAGGCAACTGCCAAAAATGTTGAAGGTAAAATTCAAGAAGCTGTTGGCGATCTGACGAATGATCCTGAAGCCCAAATAGAAGGCCAGGAAAAACAGGCCGAGGCAAAAGTAAGCCAAACGGTCGAAGATGTAAAAGATAAGGCCAAAGACATTATTGATTAGTTGCTCTCTGTAATAGAGAACACAACGACATCATTCGCTAATTGACTGACAAAACTCTTGAAGCCTTGATCCTGCCGTAGGATGGGTTAGCGTTAGCATAACCCATCGAAGCCACTGGCTTTGGGTTGGGAGCATGTCAGGTTTGCAACTATCTCGAAATCCCCTCATCCCCCAGCCCCTTCTCCCAGCAGTGGGAGAAGGGGTGCAAGAGATTCAAAGTCCCTCTCTCCGCTGAGAGAGGGATTTAGGGTGAGGGCGCAAAGGTGACACGCTCCCCTTTGGGTTTCGCTTTGCTCAACACCAACCTACATCAGAACTTTTGTCAGTCAAGCAGCATCATTCGTGGCTGCGATCGAGACTTTTCATTAACCATTAAATTCTTTTGGGGGGTTTAAAGATGATTTCACTTCAGCAGCTTAATCGCTTTTTTTCTATCTTTTGCCTAACGACAGTAATTATCACTACGGTAACCTTTGGGTCTGGAAAATCAGATAGCTCAGCAATGGCTTTGTCTCTTACCGTAGACAGTCAACCCCAAGAGCAACTCATTGCCCTATGGGGATGGGGTCAAACCAAGGCAGCGGCTAAGACCAATGAGGGCAGAGCCCAAGAAGCCATCGGCAATATGACGGGCGATCCTCAAGATCAGTTCATGGGACAAGCCAAGCAAGTGGAAGGCCGGATTCGCGGCGCTGCCGCCGACGTGCAAGATCAAATGCAGCTCAAAGGCAGAGCTAAAGCTGTCACAAAAAACATAGAAGGGAAGACTCAATCCGCGATTGGCAAAGCAACGGGTAACTTCGGAGATCAGGTTGCTGGCAGTGCAAAGCAGATTGAAAGTCAGGCCCGAAATGCAGTGGAAGATGTCAAAGATATGACCCAAGATATCGTCAAATAATGTTTGATATCATTCGTTTTCAGTGGACTTAAATTAATCTATTTGAGATTGAGTTAAGTCCCGACAATCCTAGTTGAATCGGAATAGACGAGGGGCTTAAACCCCCTTTTTTAGAACGATTTACTCGTCATTGCTAGTTTAGGATCGCGAAAGAAAGCAAAGCATCTCAATGTGGGATCGGCACTATTTGTACCATCACTTGAGTGTTCATTTCCCTCACTTAATTTCCCTTACTTAAAAAGGAGACCATCATGAGTAACTTAATCTGGACCGCTGTTGTAGTTCTTGTCGTTCTTTGGGCTTTGGGCCTCTCAATCAATATAGGCGGTGGCCTCATTCATCTACTTTTGGTGCTAGCAGTGATTGCCATTGTCTACAACCTATTAGTGGGGAGACGAGCAGCCTAGTCGCAGATTGGTGTTTGCACATTCGAAAAAAGATTTTGGTAGGGGCATTGCCATGCAATGCCCCTACAGCAGGTGCTCCATGAGTTGAGCATGTTTACGGGTATTGCATGGCAATGCCCATAGATTAGATGTGGCCCTTAAAGTAATTTATACGTCTATAGTCGATCTGACTCAGGATGTCGGATATTGTATTCGCTGAAGTAGCTCAAGACGTTGATGCCAAGTCATTTGAGGTAGGTGGCCTTAGAAATTTTAGGGTGTGTATTGCCCTGAGTGACGCACTACCCTTCGCTGACGGTGCCGCAACACACCCTCCGGCATCGGTTACTCACGGCTACCTACTTAGCAGGAGAGAAGAGAAAAATGTATAGGCATCATGGTCATTATGGATAGAGTTAGAGCGTGTCGAGAAGCCATAGAAGGCGACATTGTACAGACTTCATCGGCTGGTTGTGGGCGGCTGTTTTGTGAGCCGACGATGGCATTGTTGCGACCGCCAGCCTTCCGGTTGGGGCTGCGGCAGCTCAGGGGCGGTGGACGAATAGGTTACCGTTAGTTGCCAAGCCGATACTGAACAGGCGGCTCTCCTTCGTGAACGAAAATAACTCGAAACTGACGCCAGATTTAGTCGCGGGGGCTCGATCTGGTAAGTAGGTGGTCAAAACTAAACGTAGTAGATGTAGGTTGTGGTTGAGGAACGAAACCCAACGCCTGCATGGGTTAGCGAAGCGTAACCCATCCTACGCAAGCAGTAAATATCTAAGGCGA
Organism: Elainellaceae cyanobacterium; assembly: GCA_049647405.1. GTDB lineage: Bacteria > Cyanobacteriota > Cyanobacteriia > CAKZMO01 > CAKZMO01 > CAKZMO01. The sequence continues at coordinate 34,159 of JBARXP010000201.1, forward strand.
CCTACTTATTTGCTTGCCCTGAGGTAGTGATTCAGATCTAATTAGCTCTAATCGAGGCCAGCGCTGGCCTCGATTAGAGCTAAAAGCGTAAAGTTACGCCTAATGTAGATTATCGTTTTGGATTTTTTCAATCCTTGAAGCACGATCGAAAGGTTGCTGGCTGCGCTGTTTGCCCGTCCGCGAACTTATCTTACGCTTCGATGACAACGCGCAGGTTGCCCCGCTTTCGTACAACCCGGCAAGAGGTTGCCTCCTGCGATCGCTCAAACTCAAGATCCAATAGTGTTTGACCAATTTTGAAATTTTTCAACGACATGTAGCTCACCGATTCGGGCAGGGTAGGCTGCACAATTCGTAGGCAGTTATTGGGCACGTCGGGCACTAGATTTACCATGACTTGCAGCAGTTGAAACACCGTGCCCGTGGCCCAGGCTTGGGGAGAACAGGCCACCGGATAGCGCACGGGTCGGTTGGTGGGGGTGCGCTCAAATCCGCAAAACAACTCCGGCGGACACTGATAAGGCTGAACAATAGTCATATCAAAAATGCCCTGGGCAATTTCTAGCGCCTGCTCTGTATGGCCTAGCGATCGCAACCCTGCCGCAATCATGCCATTCTCGTGAGGCCAGACCGAACCGACATGGTAGCCCATGGGATTGTACGCGGGCGAAGAACTGCTTAATGTGCGAATGCCCCAGCCGCTAAACATATCTGGAGCCTGCAACCGTTCTGCTACGCTGCGAGCTTTGTCAGGCGAGAGAATGCCAAGCCCCAAACAGTGTCCCGGATTTGAGGTGATGCTATCGACTGGCTTGCCCTTTCCATCGAGCGCTAGGGCAAAATAGCCTTGATCGGGCAACCAAAAGTCTCGCTCAAAACGGACTTTGAGGTTGGCTGCTTCGGCTTGCCAGCGATCGCTCAAATCGGGTCGGTCTTGCAGAAGAGCCAAATGGCTCAGCCGCACTTTGGCAGCATAGACATAGCCCTGCACCTCAGATAGGGTGATCGCCCCTTCTGCGATATGGCCACTGGCATCTACAATGCAGTCGCCCGAATCTTTCCAGCCCTGGTTGCGTAAGCCTCCCGAAGATTTGCAGTGGTAGGTAATATAGCCCGTTTTCTCACAGCTGCGGTCAATCCAATCCATGGCGGCGAGGGCGTTGTCCCAGAGCTGATCGAGCAGAGCGCGATCGCCCTTCCAGGCATAGTAGTCGGCATAGAGCATTAGCCACAGAGGCGTGGCATCCACCGTGCCGTAGTAAGGCGTATGGGGCACTTCGCCACTGCGCGACATTTCGCCCAACCGCAGCTCATGCAAAATTTTGCCCGGTGATTCTTCTCGCCAATCATCTTCTACTTTTCCCTGATATGCGGCCAGCACCGTCAGAGTTTGGCGCGCCAACTCAGGGTTAAACATCAGCGTCTGCATCGCTGCAATCAGCGAATCGCGGCCAAACAGCGTCGCAAACCAGGGAATGCCCGCCGACAAAATTTTGCTCCCACCGAAGGTTTGCCCCAGCAGGTAAGTGTCTTGTTCTGCCCGCTCAATAATTTGGTTGAGCGCTCGGTTATCGGTGCGAATGCTCGTCACACTCTCGCGCCACTGCTGCTCTTCTATGGTTTCTGCCGCCACAGCCTGACTCAAAGTAGCCGGAATTCTGACCAGAGAGGCAGGATGATTGTCTATGAAGGGCTGCAAGCGATATCCTAAAACCTCCTTGGCATGGGGCTCTAGGGTGACTGCCCAAATCGCAGTGTAGCCCTTCAACTGGTCAGGTCGCCGCTGATAAAACTGGATTCTTGACTCCATCAGCAACTGGTCTACCCCTTGATAGGCCAGGGTCAGCTCTCCCCGTTCTCCACTGACTGAGCCGTCGTTAAAGATAGGTGTTTCAGGGGTTTCTTCGACTAAGCACACTGGCCGCATGATTTTGCCTGTTTGCAGCCGCACCCGTCCCCGGATTTCAAACAGATCCGCAAAATCGGCATCAAAACTGAGACTCAGCTCAAAGCTCACGGGATGAGTGTTGTAGTTGGTCAAAGTCAGTTCTTCAAATAACCCGCCTTGCAGCACCAGATCGCGCTGAATACCAATGGTTTCAGCCCGAATTGCCTTATCCTCACCGCCTCCAGCAATGTAGGGATTTGCACACAAGGCCGACAGGGCAAATCCGCGCTGAGATGTACTGCTCAGCAAGATGGGCGGTTGCCCTTCAAATTGCACTTCTAGGCGGCTTAGAAACCGCGTATCGCAACAAAAGAGACCCATACTAGACGTGATCTGATCATCTTGACAACCCGAAATATTGCCCAGAGTATCGGTGATTAAAAATAAATCGTTGTCTTTGAGGGTCAGAGAAGGCTGTTGTCGTTTAGTGGTGGTGCAGGGCCACTCGGGAATCGGCACCTGCTGGGCCGGGGCAAAGGTGCGACCATCTAGTTCAACGATATCTAGGGCTTTGGCCTTTGAAACGAGTGGGGTTTTGGCCTGAGAGGAAGACTGAGTCATGATGTTGCTGCTCCGCAAAGAGGACTATGGGGCCAGGGCTGCTTAAGATGAGGGAAAGTCTTCAACCATTGCAACCTGCTTGAGATGTTCTACTATTGGCGCAGATGTTTGTATAAACTCTAGAGAGTCTTGAGCGTACCTCGTTTGGCGACTCAGATGCTCGTTTTGGACAAGCTGTCGATACACTGCCTCATACCCATCTACCATGCGCTCAACTCCAAAGTTGACCGCCACATGATTTCGACAGGCTTGACGACTAATCATTGGAATATTTTTGACCGCCTCGACACAGTCTTCAACGGTGTGGCACAAAAATCCAGTGGTTCCAT
>JBARXP010000202.1:0-17356 GCA_049647405.1 Elainellaceae cyanobacterium
AGCCTCCTTCTTTGTTGCAGGCATCAGCTCTGCGAAGTTTGGGAGATGCCTACCAGGTGACGGGCTATCTCGACGAAGCCGATGAGGTGCTGAAACAGAGTTTGGCGATCGCCCAACAGTTCCAAGATGCTGAAGAACTGGCTTCAATCTCTCTAAGTTTGGGCAATGTGCTTTATAGCCAAGGAATTGACAGCACTTCTAATAATTTTGATCAACAGCAGTTGCAGCAAGCAGGCAATGCCTATCGCCAAGCCGCAGAGTCGCCGCTGCCTGAGACTCAGGTGCAGGCTCAGCTTAATTTACTGAAAGTGGCGATCGCCCGTAACGATATCAGCGAGATCAACACCCTCGCGTTTGCGCTGAGTGACCAGCTTTACCGCTTGCCCCCCAATCGCACCACCCTGTTTGCCCATATTAACTTTGCAGATAGCCTCATCACCCTGGCTGAAGACAACGGATTTGCGGCGGGGCAGGTGACTCGCATTGAGCAACATCTGACCACGGCCTATGACCAAGCCGAGTCGCTGGGCGATCCCCGTGCGACGGCCTTTGCTCTGGGTACTCTCGGTAAGCTCTACGAAACGACGGGAAATTTGGGGCGATCGCAAGACGTTTCTGAGGAAGCATTACTTCTAGCCCAGCAGCTCAATGCGACGGATATGTCGTATCTGTGGCAGTGGCAGTTGGGTCGGGTGCTAAAGGCTCAGGGAAAGCGGGATCAGGCGATCGCCGCCTACAGCAGTGCCATCGATACGCTGCAACTGCTGCGACAAGACCTGGTTTCGGTCAACAAAGAGGTACAGTTTTCGTTCCGCGAAAGCATCGAACCGCTGCACCGAGAGCTGGTATCGCTACTCCTCGATCCCAATATTGAACCTACCGCTGCGGACTTGGAAAAAGCTCGCAAAACGATTGAGTCACTTCAGCTTGCGGAGTTAGACAACTTTTTCCGCGAAGCCTGTCTCAACGCAAGCGAAGTGCAGATCGATGAGGTTGACCGTCGGGCGGCAGTGATTTATCCGATTATCCTCGAAGACCGACTAGAGGTAATTCTCAGCCTGCCTGAAGAGGCGATACCTGCTTCGCACGGGCTAACCAACGCCTCTGATTTTGCAATAGGTTCAGAGAGTGAGGCAGAATCATCCAGTTCTGAACTATCTAGCGAAGAGAGCATTGAGAAGTCAGATAATACGGCTGAAACGTTACTGCTGCGACATTTCACTCGTTTATCAGGAGGCGGAAATGATGTCATTACTCTAGCCAATGAGCTTAGGGATTATCTGCGACGGCGCAGTAGCCAAGCTCGTGTTCCGGCTTTAGCTCAACAGCTCTATAGCCTGATTATTGAACCCTTCGAGAATGAGCTTCAGTCTGGAGAGGTCAAAACTCTGGTTTTTGTTCTAGACGGGGCGCTCCGAAATGTGCCAATGTCAGCACTTTATGATGGTGAGCAGTATCTAATCGAAAAATACAGCGTTGCTCTCGCACCTAGCCTTCAACTCGTGGAATCATCTCCATTGCAGCCAGAAAAACTCAACATTTTGTTGGGTGGCCTTAGCGAAGCTCTCGAAGAATTTCCTGAGTTTCAAGCTTTGCCTGGAGTAGAAGAAGAGCTGGCTAATCTAGAACAATTAGTTCCAGGAAGTCGGAGATTACTCAATGATGAGTTTACTGACGAGGCGCTGAGAGAGGCCATCAACAACGTCCCGTTTCCTGTGGTGCATTTGGCAACTCATGGGCAATTTAGCTCAAACCAAGACGATACGTTTATTCTCGTTTGGAAAGAGTCATTAGATATTAATGAAATAAACCAATTGCTACTGGATACAGAACTGGGGCGTCGTCAACCCATTGAGTTACTCGTTCTTAGCGCTTGTGAGACGGCTGGAGGTGATGATCGAGCAGTTCTAGGATTGGCTGGAATGGCGGTGCGGGCTGGAGCCAGAAGTACAGTGGCGACTCTCTGGCAATTTCAGGATGAAGTCGCGCCTTTGATGATGAATCGGTTTTATCAAGAACTGCAAACTGGAACTGTCACCAAGGCTGAAGCCTTACGCCAAGCACAGCTCTCGATTTTAGAGAATCCCAATTACAGCGATCCTTTCTATTGGAGCTTGATTGTGCTAGTTGGCAACTGGCTGTAGTCAACGATCCCGTCAGAACATCATAGGGGCACAGCCGTGCTGTGCCCCGACCCAGTTAATATCGAGATGCTTGTTGTGAATCGCGTAGGGCATCTAGGTTTTCTTGGGCAAGCTGATGTTCTGGATCGAGAATGAGGGTTTGCTCGAAGGCGGCGATCGCCTCATCCGTGCGCCCCAGCAATGTCAGCGCCATTCCCTGAAAGTACCAGCCATCGACATGCTCCGGTTGTCGTGTCGTCACCTGGACAAAAGACTCCAGCGCCACATCCAGTTGTCCTAGCTCGCCTGCAATCAGACCACGGCCATACCACGCACGAACAAACTCTGGAGTAATCTGCACCGTGTTGTTGTAAGACGTGAGGGCATCTGCAAAGCGATTGAGCCGCGTCAGGGTAATGGCCTGATGAAACCACACATCGGCATTGTCAGGATTGAGGGCGATCGCCACAGCGTAGGTATCTAGCGCTGCGTCAGGGCGGCCTGAATCATCAAGTGCCATCGCCTTCCAAATCCAGGCATAAAGATGGGTGTCATCAAGGGCGATCGCCCGATCATAGGCGGCGATCGCCTCGCCATAGCGTTCGAGACGATAGAGCGCATAGCCTCGTCCGACATGGGCTGGAGGGTGGTCGGGCTGGAGGGCGATCGCCCGATCAAGAATATCAATGGCCTCAACATATTCGCCCGCGTCAATGGCCTCGATGCCTTGCTGCAAAGCTGTTTCAAATTCAGGGGCGACACGTTGGGAAAATTGAGCTGTCGTCGCAGGCTTGGAAAGGGAAAGGCTCGTGACTTCAGACTCTGTTTTTAAGGTTGCGGCCTTACCCTCTTGAGCCATGTAGCTGGAAGCATACAGACTGGTTGCCATCGTAAACACGATGGCTAATCCAGCGCGCCGAAGAGTACGTCGAAGAATCATGAATCAGACCTCCGTTGGGGGACACGTTGGGGGACAGTGTGGGGACTCTGTCTTCTTCTACATCTGGTCGAAGAGGAGATATGCAATTTTGAAGGATGATTTTTCCCTAAAGTGACATAGAAATCACCCTGTCTAGGGTCTGCTGACAGCATCGTAGTTTTGGCGATCGCCTCCCAAAATCTCGTGCTAGTCTGAGAAATCTTTGAGTTGATTTGAATTGATTTGATCCAAGCCTTCACCAATATGACCCTGGCTCCACGATTAGAATTTTTCCCTTAAATCTTCGGTTCCATGAGTCATGCTTTATTCATTCATCTACGCTTTATCTTTTGAGTCTATGATTGCTCTGAAGTCTCTATTATTCAACGCTTGAGCACCGTCTCATTTCTCCTTTTCTGCCATGACCCACCCCAATCGGATTCTAGTTCTGTTTGCTCATCCCGCCCTGCACAAATCTCGCATTAATAGCCAACTGATTCGGGCGATCGCCGATCTCGATGGCGTCACCGTGAACGATCTCTACGAACGATATCCTGACTTTGACATCGACATCCACCGCGAACAGCAGCTCCTGATCAACCATGAGATCATTGTGTTTCAGCATCCGTTTTATTGGTATAGCAGCCCTGCACTTCTAAAAGAGTGGCAAGATCTAGTGCTAGAACATGGCTTTGCCTATGGTCATGAGGGCACAGCACTTCAGGGCAAAAAATGTCTTTCTGCCCTCACCACGGGAGGAACCATGCAAGCCTATTGCCGCGAAGGCTACAACTACTACACCCTACGAGAACTGCTAACCCCCTTTGAGCAAACGGCGCGGCTGTGCGGCATGGAGTATCTGCCGCCGTTTGTGGTGCATGGAACCCATCAAATTCATCATGCCGATCACATCAATGATCACGCCCAGCAATATCGCGCCGTAATTAAAGCTCTGCGCGATAACCAGATTAGCTGGGACACCCTGAAAACCATGAACCGCATCAACCCAGAGGCAGACAACGTGATCATCCGCGCTGAGGTTTCGCCCCATGCATAGCGACGAGTTTTTCTTTCAGGCGTTTATCTATCTGATGGCGGCGGTGTTGTCGGTGCCCATTGCCCAACGCCTTGGCCTGGGGTCGGTGCTGGGCTATCTGATCGCTGGAGTGATTATTGGCCCCTTTGTTTTGAGTCTGGTTGGCGAGCAGCAAGAAGATGTCATGCACTTTGCCGAATTTGGCGTGGTGATGATGCTATTCCTGATTGGGCTTGAGCTTCAGCCGTCGTTGCTATGGCGACTGCGAGGCCCGATTTTAGGACTCGGTGGCCTGCAAGTTGCCGTCACGACGGGGGCGATCGCCCTCATTGCCATTCTCGTGGGGCTACCGTGGCAGATGGGGTTAGCGATTGGCATGACGTTGGCGCTATCCTCTACGGCGATCGTGCTTCAGACCCTCAGCGAAAAAGGCTTGATGAAGACGGAGTCGGGGCAGGCGTCTTTCTCTGTGTTGTTGTTTCAAGACATTGCCGTGATTCCGATGCTGGCGCTGATGCCGCTGCTAGCCAGGGGAACTCCTGAAACTGCCTTAGCATCTGGCTCGGTCATTTTAGTTGCGGCGGAGTCAGTTGCGGCGGAGTCGAGCACTGCTCTCTCCGGCTGGCAGCAGACACTTTTGGTGATCGGAATTGTCGGTGGCATCATTATCGCAGGTCGATTTCTGATGCGCCCGGTGTTTCGGTTTATCGCAGATACCCGTCTGCGCGAGGTGTTCACGGCGACGGCGCTGTTATTGGTGATTGGCATTGCTTTGGCAATGCAAACCGTGGGGCTTTCTCCAGCGTTAGGAACGTTTGTGGCGGGGGTTGTTCTCGCTGAAAATGAATATCGCCATGAGCTAGAGACAGATATCGAACCGTTTAAGGGGCTGTTGTTGGGGCTATTTTTCATTTCGGTGGGAGCGAGCATTGACTTTAATGTGCTATTTCGCCAGCCGCTACTCATTTTAGGCTTAGTCGCTGGGCTGATAGTGCTGAAAGGACTGGTGCTGTTTATCTTAGGACGCTTTTTTAAGCAATCTCTCAGTCAAAATCTGCTGTTTGCCACGGCTTTGGCCCAGGGCGGTGAGTTTTGTTTTGTCCTGTTTTCGTTTGCTCAGCAAAACAACGTCTTACCCGGTTCGGTCACCTCTCCGCTCGTGGTGGTGGTCGCCCTGTCGATGGGCCTGACGCCCCTGATGATGATCGTCAATGAGCGGTTGGTGCAGCCCCGGTTTAAGTCACTGGGAGAGAGCGATCGCCAAGCCGACACCATTGACGATGGCGAAACGCCCGTGATCATCGCCGGGTTTGGCAGATTTGGGCAGATTGTTGGACGGCTGCTGATTGCGAATGGATTTCGTGCTACGGTTCTCGACCATGATCCGGCTCATATTGAAATGCTGCGGAAGTTTGGTCATAAGGTGTTTTACGGTGATTCATCGCGAATTGACCTGCTGCACGCGGCGGGAGCTCATGAAGCCAAACTATTTGTCGTGGCGATCGACGATCCGGAAAAGGCGCTGCGCACCATTGATATCGTCAGAAAACATTTTCCTCATCTGAAAATTTTGGCGCGGGCGATCGATCGCCGCCACAGCTATGAGTTAATCCGCCAAGGGGTTGAGGTGGTCGAGCGTGAGACCTTTGAATCGTCTCTCAACATGGGAGTCGAAGCGCTAAAACTGCTGGGCTATCGTGCCTATCGTGCCCATCGTGCCGCGAGAACCTTCCGAAAGCACGACATTGAGGCGATGCATGAGATGGCTTATCTGCATGGCGACCAGCCCAGTTTAGTGGCGCGATCGCACCAGCTATCCAGCGACTTGCAAGAGATTCTTCAGTCTGATGATTATGATCTGCCCCACGAAGTCGATCAGGCATGGGACACCACAGACTTACGCCAAGACGCCTCCTAATCTATGGGCGGGTTATCCATCTAAGTAGCGGCCATCTAAGTAGCGGCCCGACAATCTCTGGGTGCAACCTTGCCCTCAATGCAACAAACCCCAGACTTAAACTTGCTTGATTAAACCCGATCGGGAACAACCGATAACACCGCACGAATCAGCTGCGTCAGCTCGACGGGCTTGGCAATATGTTCTTGGAAGCCTTGATCCAGGGCTCGCTGATAGTCTTCTTTGCGGGCATAGGCCGTGAGCGCCACCGCTGGAGTCTGGCCTCCCCGCTCAGGCGGGAGTGAACGAATATGTTGGAGCAGGGTATAGCCATCGATATCAGGCATACTGATATCACTCACCAGCACATCAGGGCAGAAAGTCTCCAACAGGGCGATCGCCCGAGAAGCCGATTCAACCGCCGTCACCTCAGCGCCATGCTGGGTAAGCAACATTCGCAGCAATTCACGAGCATCGGGCTCATCGTCTACGGCCAGCACTCGAATACCCGTCAGATCGAAGGTCGGCAGCGGATTTTTTTGTGACAGCATGGGGCAAGCCTCTGTCAGATGCAGCGGAATTTGAACCGTAAACGTTGCTCCCAATCCTTCCCCTTGGCTGTTTACTGTGATTGTTCCCCCGTGGGCTTGAGTGAGCTGCTGCACGATGTTTAGCCCTAGACCCAAGCCACCATATTTCCGGGTTGTAGAGGCATCTTCTTGATGAAACTGCTCAAAAATATGAGGCAGAAACTCAGCACTGATTCCCTTTCCATTATCGGAAACAATGATGTGAGCTTCTTGCTCGACTTGTCTCAGCTTGATATCGACCCGACCGCCTGAAGGAGTAAATTTAACAGCATTTGAGAGTAAGTTCCAAACGATTTGCTGGAGTCGAGCAGCATCTCCGGCAACAAGCCCAACTTGGGTCAAGTTGGCATAGAGGTCGATCGCTTTGCTATCAGCGGCGGTCTGTACAGTTTCTATGGCGGCTTCAACCACACAAACAAGGTTCACAGAAGAGACCTCAAGACTCAGTTTGCCCCGGAGAATTTTGGCGACATCGAGTAAATCGTCAATCAGTTGAGTTTGGAGCCGGACGTTGCGCTCAATGGTTTCAAGAGCTTCTGTTGTCTCTGCCTCGCTGAGTTTTCGCATCTGGAGTAGCTGCGTCCAACCCAGAATGGGGTTGAGGGGCGATCGCAGTTCGTGGGATAAAACAGCGAGAAATTCGTCTTTGATTCGGTTTGCTCGTTCGGCGGCTTCTCGGGCTGACTGTTCTCGCACGAGGAGCTGTTCTCGCTCTAGCTCTACCTGTCTGCGATCTGCCTCGGCTCGTTTGCGATCGCTGATATCTTTGAAGAGAATGGCAACTCGACGATCTTCAGGGGGGCCGATGCGAAAGGCTGACACATCAAACCAGCCATCGATCGCATCTGATATTTGCTCAAAGCGAATGGAGTTTCCCGTTAAGGCAACATTGCCATAGCGCTCAAACCAATGGTTTTCGACTGAGGGTAAGACCTGACGAGCCGTTTTGCCGACGGCATCTTTTAAGCCTGTCTGTTTCTCAAAAACTGGATTGACCTCTAGAAAAAGATAGTCAATCGGAGTATTGGTGTCATCAAACAAGACTTGAATCACAAAGAAGCCGTCATTCATCGATTCAAACAAGAGTCGATAGCGTTCTTCTGAACATTTGAGGGCTTCTTCGGTTTGCTTGCGATCGCTAATATCTAATACAGAGCCAATATATCCTTCTACGTTTCCGTCTTGATTAAACCAGGGTGCGGCGGTGTCGAGCATCCAGTGATAGCTGCCGTCGTGGTGGCGCAGTCGATATTCCATCCGCACGAATGGGTTTTTCTTCACCATGGCAAGAAATACTGTAGTGACCTCAGCCTGATCGTCTGGATGCACAGATTCCAGCCATCCCAAATTGAGCATCGACTCTTCTGAACGCCCCGTAAAGTGGCACCAGCTCTGACTCAGGTAGGTGTAGCGACCATCGTTATCAGACAGCCAAATCATCACGGGGGCATTGTCGGCCATTCGGCGGAAGCGTGTTTCGTTTTGACGTAATGCCTCCGCAGCTCTCACTCGCTCGGTCACTTCTTCGCACACAATGCTGATGCCGATGACCTGATCTTTATTTTTGACAGGCACAAAATGACTCAGCCAATGTCGTTTGACACCGGGCTGCGCGGGGGTTTCTCCGGTCACTTCTGAGTTGAGCAGAGGTTTTCCCGTTGTCAAAACCGAGTGTAGTAGACCCTCTAGCGTTTCTTTTAGCTCGGGTAAGACCTCACCGATGGTGCGACCCAAATGAAATGCCACGGGGAAGCCATTAATTTCTGCGAGTTGTTCGTTAATGCGGGTATAGCGCAGGTCACGATCCAAAATTGCCAGCCCGATGGGGGCTGATTGATAAATTGCTTCGATTTCCGCAGTTTCTTGCTGGAAACAGGCTTCGCACTGCTCATGATGAGATGGCTTAGCCCAGGCTGAAGGGCTGTCTTCTGCTGAGTCAGTCTCTACGGGAGCGATCGAGTGTGGAATCGAGTGTGGAGTAGCAGCGATCGCGCGCTGAATCGCCCGGTGTAAATCGTCAGGTGTGGTGCGATCGCCAACGAGATAGTCGGTTGCCCCGGCTTTGAGAGCCTGTACTGCATGGTCAACTGAGTCAGCACCGATGACAATCAGAGGAACATCGTCTGCCTCAAGGCAGGAATGGAGCTGGTTTTGCAGAGATTTAAGAAAGCTGAAATCGTTTGGATGAGGCTTGCCCAGTGAGACAACAATGGTATCAACGAAACTAACAGCATCACGAGAGGGCGATCGCTCTAAAACCAGAGAGCCCCCAGCATAGGAAGCTGGCAGAATGCGGTAAGTGGCGGTAGAGATTTGCTCTAATTGAGTCTTACAGCGTTTAGCACCAGTATCGGAATCTTCCACGACTAGAATAGTCAAATCTGGCTTAGACATGGTGACCCATAGTTGACGGGGCTTAATAATAAGGCTGAGGCTCTTCGCATCCTAGCCTTTAATTTTTTCAACCAAAAATTTAAAGATCAGGATTCTGAAAGAGTTCCCCAAAAGAATTGATTTTCTGAATATTTCTGAAAAATTATCAAGTTGATGTACCTGGTGATGGCTGAAGCATCCTATAAACGAGTCATATCTAGCGATAACCCGTAGCATTGGGAGATCATTGTGGGCGCACGCTCACAAAAATGTCTATGTCCTAAGTAAGCTAGCTACAGTTATAGTCCTGCAAAGTCTACCTGCAAACACTGCTGCAAATCCGTGTAGACATGCCTGCCTGTGGAGTGATAAAAACGCCACTACACAACGTTTTGTAAGCCAAATAAGTATTGGTTAGAGTAGCCCCTTCTTTATGTTGTACCCGGTGTTGTCGGGCTAAACGTTCTACCAAAAGATAGAGACTTCTGAGCTATGTCTCAATAAGATTGGGAGTCCCGTACCACGGGACTCCCACTACGTCCTAAATTCGCAAATGTTGCAAACCCTAATTAACTGTCAAGTTAACGACTGCGGCGTCCACCAGGATTTCCAGGCCCCCAGTTGCCTTCATCATTGCTGCCTCCGTGGGGTCGTGAGTTGCCAGGGTCGCACCCTTCGGAGCCGTTGCCTAAGCCCTGATTGCAGTTGCGACGACGACCATTGTCATTATCAAAATCGTCATCAACGTCGTCATCAAAATCATCTGCACAGCCCAAATCGCAGGTTTGCTCAGTGGCACCATTTGAGATGCCAATTTCCTGGTAAGTGGAAAGGAGAGAAGTCACCTCGTAGATTGTTGTGCTTGATGAAATACGGGTGATGCGGGTTAGATCTCCGGGGATGGAGATCAGCGCTGGCGCTAGATTGGAGCTGAACGCTGAGAAGGTGTAGTCAACCAGGGCAAATCGACCCTGACGCAGGGCTTCGGGGTAGACGCAGGTGCTGCCAGAACGGGGTAACCCGGCTACGGCGAAATCGCTAACATCAATTCGGCGGGTGCTTTCAAAGAAAGTGACCCGAGTCGTCTCATAGCGGCTGGTGACATTTGTAATTTGGGTGAAATAGTCGTAGACCTGGGTGGTGTCATCTAAGCGACCGTTGCGATCGCCATCAATGCCTGTCACCGTGCGCACGAGGCGATCGCCCAAGGGGTCGTCAGACAACACGAGGTTTACCAGGGTGTGCTCGTTTAAGATCTCAAATTCGCTGTAGCCCAGGAAATCGCCTGCCGTGTTAAACAGACGCACCACGGCGCGATCGCCCGGAGTTAGCCCCTGCACAAATTGAACACTCTGACCGATGGGGTAGCGAAAATCGCCCACAAACCGCTCTCCCATAAAGCGATCGCCATCCTTAGACTTGAGAGAAATTCTGGCAATCACATCAGACATGGTTTCGCGAGACTGGAGAATCGCAAGGTTAAAAGACCCCTGCTCATCTTGCTGCACCACCGTTTCTGAAGCGCTAAACTCTTCGATATAGGCCACTGAAGTAGCGGAGATCGAGCGGTTGTAGTTGGTAACGATGTTCCAGCCTGAGACCTCTGCGTAGTCAACCGTCACCTGAGACTCTACGGTGTAGACTCCTGCGCCGGGTCGTCCGCCCCGAAAGGTGAAGGTAATGCTACCGTCATCGTTGATCACGTAGGGAGAACCTGAAGATGCTCCGTGCATGGATGATTCTGCCGTGTAGATCGATACCCCACCATTTTCGCTTTCGGCTCGCTGTCGAGCATAGTTTTTAGCGCGGTTAAGCACAAAGTTGGGCAGCAAGCTGTCATCAGCTTGGCTGATGATCTGAGGTTCGGGGTTGGCCTGAGCGGCTACGGCAAAAAAATCTAAGGCGGCAGTACCCATCAGGGTCGAAATAATTGTGACGATCAGCAGGCGAATGTAGCTCATATTCACTGTCCTTATAGCTATCTCAATCTTCAGACTCAATTTTCAGAGTGGTCTGTCTGCGGAACGGTCAGAGCACAACTTAAGCCGTGACGCTTCCGATAAAACCGCTCTAAAACGATCTGAATGGAGACTGGGATCGTCGAAGCTTGCTGAATTACCGCCACAAAAATCTAGGAAGCCACAGCATTGTCATTGCTCAATGGGTGTTTGCGGGCGATCGCCCGCGCTAGATTGTAGGCTACTCAGCAACCCCAAGACGTCGCAGTCATGTCTCAGTCTTTGACCTCCAGATCATGAGTTATGTTCCGAGGAGCGGCTGTGTCTTAAGGAAGAAGAATTGAGCGGTTGCCTCAACGAACTGGGGTGCGGGGCAAGCCGAGTGTCGCTTGGCCTGCTATTAGCGTCGCGAAAAAGCCATCACAATTCGCAAGACATACCAAAACAGCAGTGCAACTGACGCAAACAGCTCCAGAGATGCCGCGACGTAATGCTTTGAAGAATAGTGGTGCATGATTTTAGACGTGTCATACAAGATGGCGGCTGAGGCAAACCCCACCATCACGACCGAGAAAATCAATCCCAAAGTAAATCCAAAAATGGCACTACAGATAATCAGCCCTAGGGCAACAAAGCCGCCAATTTTTAAGATTCCGCCTAAAAATGTAAAGTCTGTTTTGGTCGTCAGAGCAACGGTTGTCAGCCCAACAAACATCAGCAGCGTCAAGATCGCCGCCGTTGGAATCGCCGTAGGATCAGAATAGTAGGCCGCGATGTAAAGCAGCGGCGCAAAAATCAACGCTTCTGCAACAACATAAATACCCAGACCCGCATACTGCGTCTGTGTAGAATCGGCCCGTGCGGCAAGGCTGCGAGAAAACCAACCCAATAGGGCAAAGCCGCCCAAAATCGCCAGCCACATGAACCGATTGCCGCTGACAACCCTCGTGATTGCTTCCGCAATACCCGTCTGAAACAGAAAAAATTCGACCCCAATAAACGCACCTACAGCGCCTGCCAAGTGCATATAGGTCTTACGAATAAATTCGGCACGCTCGGTTGGGCGCGCTTCAGCCACTGTAATCATGAAGAGTCTCCTTTGAAACTTTTACTTCAGCACCCCTGCAATCATGAAGCTGATGCAGTCTATTCACTGATCCACAACCTATTCACTGATCCACAGCCTAGTCTTTTCATTTCCCAAGTGTCATGCAGATTTAATAAATTTTTCAGCACATGGGCTCATGAGTCGAAAATTCAGCCCCGGAACAAGCTGTGTTGGCGATCGCCAATGGCTTTAAGCAAGCTTTGACCCCGAAAGAATGGCGACGGATATGCGGCTAAAAAACTCAGTTGCTACCCGTAACCCGTTGAGTTATGTTATGTTGAACGCCTGCGACTGAGTTCCGGTCAGAAGTTGCAGTGTAGGAGTAGCTTAATCATAAGCCACCCAAGCAAACACCATACATTTACTGCTCTTAAGACTGGTCCCAGCATTTCATTTGGGGTAGGGGCGTATCTCAGGAGCAATTTAACTCTATGACATTTCAGACCCTCGGTCTTGCGACCGAACTATTGCGTGCTGTCACCGATGAGGGTTACACCACACCCACCCCGATTCAACAGCAAGCAATTCCCCCGATTCTGCAAGGGCACGATATTTTTGCGAGTGCCCAGACCGGAACAGGTAAAACAGCCGGGTTTACGCTGCCACTCCTGCACCGCCTCAATGAGACTGGCAGCAAAACTGATCCGAAGCCGAGTTCAAAACCGGGCTCTATTGCTAGCCCGATTAAAGTAAATCGCGCTCCTCGTGCGCTGATTCTTACTCCCACCCGCGAGCTGGCTGCTCAAGTCAGCGATAGTGTGAAAACCTATGGCAAGCATCTGTCGATTAAGTCGGCAGTTGTCTATGGTGGCGTTGGCATTGTGCCTCAAATTCAAGCCCTCAAGCGGGGGGTAGACATTGTGGTTGCGACTCCGGGGCGGTTGCTAGACCACGTCATGCAAAGGACGGTTGATCTATCCCAGATCGAGTTTTTGGTGCTCGATGAGTGCGATCGCATGTTAGACATGGGGTTCATTCGCGACATCCGCAAGATTTTGGCAAAACTGCCTGCTTCTCGGCAGACGCTGATGTTTTCGGCTACTTTCTCGCCCGCGATTCGACAACTGGCCAGCACCCTGCTGCAAAACCCAGTGCAGATTGAAGTGGCTCCTCGCAACACGACAGCAGAGCAGGTTGAACAAATCGTGCATCCTGTAGATCGCGATCGCAAGCGAGAATTGCTTTCTCATCTGATTGGCTTCAACAATTGGAGACAGGTGTTGGTCTTTACCCGCACCAAGCACGGAGCTAATCGTTTGGCTGAGCAACTGGCTACTGATGGGCTAAAAACCGCCGCGATTCACGGCAACAAAAGTCAGGCTGCTCGCACCCGTGCCCTCAAAGACTTTAAGCAAGGGAAAGTTCAGGTTCTCGTTGGAACTGATGTGGCCTCGCGAGGGTTAGACATCGACCAGTTGCCCTACGTGGTCAATTTTGAGCTGCCCAACGTCCCAGAAGACTACGTTCACCGCATTGGCCGCACAGGGCGAGCAGGCAATGAAGGACGAGCCATTTCTCTGGTCTCTAAAGATGAAACCGCTCTGCTGAAAGATATCGAAAAGCTGCTGAACCGAAAACTCGATAAGGATGTGATTGCCGGATACGAACCGCAGCCTTCCGCTCAGGGGGAAAAAGCGTCGCCACGCTCTAAGCAACGTCGCAGCAGCCCTGCCAAACGTCGCGGCAGCCAAGGTCAGTCATCCCCTCAAGCGCATCCTGCCCGGAGTAAAAAATCTCCCGTGACAGGCAACCGCAGCCGCAACCAGTCTCGCGCTACGTAATGCTTCATTACCCATCAGTGATCACTGATGGGTGATCGTAAAGAGAGGGGCGATCGCTCCTCTCTTTTACACATCTTTCTTATAGCAATGTGCGGATAGGTTGGGACAGATATTTTCTGGGAAGCCACGCGGTGCGCGGCTTCCCAAAAAATATTGGTTCTATATCAGCGCGTAGCGCCATACAACAGAATTGCGAGCGTGATTCAAATTGCCTTAAATTTTGGCCGCTTGTGTAGCATGAGTTAGCGCAGCGGAACCCATGCGGGTATCGGGTTATTGCCTTCGGCAAGGCTTCGCCTTTTTTGAATGCCCCTTGGGCTATGCATTACTCAACCACAACCTACCCATAGTCACGTTTATTTTTGCCCACCGACTTCACCTGAATGCGTTAGCTGTATGTTCTTGCTAGGCGCTTGAGCAATGCCGTCATTTTCATCGTGTCCATCGGGCGCTCAAACACGTAGCCCTGAATTTCATCACAGGACGTAAGTCTCAAATAATCTAGCTGATCTTGGCTCTCAACCCCTTCCGCCAAAACCCGCATTCCTAACCCGTGACTCAAATCGATCATGGCTTGGACTAAGGCTTGAGATTTGGGAGAACGAATGAGGTGCGTCACAAACGCTCGATCAATTTTGAGCAGCTGTAGTGGAAAGTGACTCAGATAGGCCAGCGAAGAAAAGCCAGTGCCAAAATCATCGAGACTGAGTTTGATGCCCAGATCGCGAATATAGTAAAGCTGAGCTTGGACATAGCTAATGTCCTGCATTGCAGTGGTTTCAGTAATTTCTAGCTCTAGTAGATGAGACGGCAGGGCTGAATAGTGCAGGTCTTGTTCGAGGGTTTGCAAAAACTCTGCCTGGTGAAGTTGTTGCGCTGAAATATTGACCGCAATGGGAACTGTCAGCAGTTCTTGCTGATGCCAGTACTGGGCTTGTTGCATGACCTGCTGCAACACCCAACGACCCAGGGAAACAATCAGCCCCGTTTCCTCTGCTAATGGAATAAATTGACTTGGGGGAATATGCCCTAACGTTGGGGAATACCACCGCAGCAACGCCTCCATTCCGGTGATCTGGTTTGTGCGTAGATCGAGCTTGGGCTGATAATGAAGCTGAAATTCTTCCTCTTCCAGAGCTGTGACTAGGGCATTTTCCAGCGTTAGCACTCCAATCGCCTGCTCTGAGAGGAGATGATTATACGTCTGATAGTTGTTGCGCCCTTGGCTTTTGGCTTTAGACAGCGCTAAGTCAGCGCGTTGCAAAAGGGTCTCTACATTGTGCCCATCGCTAGGAAAGGTAACGAGCCCTAAGCTCGTGCTGATTCTGAGCTGGTGGGTGTGAATGTGAAATGTCTCAGTCAGCTCATCAAGAATTTGCTGGGCTAGGCGAGATCCGGCTTCGCGATTCGCAATTTTGGGAAGCAAAATCGTGAATTCATCGCCTCCCCAACGGGCAATGACAGATTCTGGCGGGGCGATCGCCTGTAGTCTTTCACTCAAGGCAACCAAGACATCGTTGCTGACTTCATAGCCCAACACTTCGTTGAGGCGCTTAAATCGGTCAACATTGAGGAGCAAGATGCTTAACCGCTGATTGTGATCCCGACAGTAATCTTTCCAGACTTCTAAGAGCTGAGTAAACTTGCGCCGATTGGGCAACCCTGTCAGGGCATCGTAGGAAACATAGTAGTCAGCTTTCCCCAAAGCGTTGCTGCTACTCCATGCCAGCAAGCTGAGCAGCCCAATGACCAGCACACACAGCAGCGCTATGCCAAAATCACCGCCATAAAAGCCCTGCCGAACTCCAGCCAATACTAGCCCACAAGTGACGACTGGCCCGACCAAAATTATAAACAGAACCCGTCTGATTAGGGTTCCTCCTGCATGATCTGCCATGCAGATTGCCATGACGCCATGCTCGGGATATAGCAGCAGCAGCGCAAACGCTAAACAGATAAAATTTAAGCTGGTGTGGAGGGCCATGCCAGTAAACGACCCCACCCCATAAAACAGCTCAATGCTGTAGACATATCCCAGCAGACCTAAAAAGGCAATGTAAAAAATACCGAGCCCCAGCCTTTGGCCTAGGTGATAGCGGCGTCGGTTGAAGCTTATCATCGACAGGCTAAACAAGACAAAACAGAGCGCCGTATTGGGAGCCATTCGTCCGCGAGCGATCGCATCAATATCGTTTGGGTCTTGCTGAAACAGCAATTCTCCCAGACCTGTCTCAATCGGAAACAGTGCTTCAACTAATCCTAGACTGCCCAATGCTAGACACGCGAGAGTAAGCCCGACTGACGCCCGATCTAACCAACGCTGACGCTTCGCTAGTCGTTGGCTAAAGCTATCTTGCTCAAGCCTGACAGAAGACCTGCATAATAATGCCCCGCTGGCCAGCAAAAAACCAGCAGCCGTTAGGGGCTTCATGGTGATTGCACCGGGGAGAATTCGAGTCAAAATAGGGATGCCCAAGGCCCAGCCTATTAATACGCATAGGCCAACACCAAGCACAGGAAAGCCGAAGATATAAGCCGCTCGCTGAGAAAGACGCATCAGCCTTCTGGGTTGATGCGCCAGCACCTGCAACTTTGAAAGCATAAAATTAGAGGTGTTTGAAGATAAAACGACGCCTGTTATGACTACGCTAGGATTATCATTGCTGGCCTAGAAGATTTACTCTCTTCTCTTCGCTCGGCTTAGCTGCAAATCCGCTGCCTGACAGATGCGCCATGTAGGTATTCAGGTGAAGTAGACTGATGTGACGAACTCAAGATTGCGCTTATTGTAAAGGAACCTTAAGAGAGCGCTCTCCGCAGAAACCCTTAACTTTCTCAAGGATCGAGCTAGAAAAAACAAAAGCCCTCCAAAAACCCTGCGTATGCAGGTCGTCTAGACAAAAGTGTTGTGCTGCAACGAAGTGCGACCGAAGAATAAGCCGAGGCGCTGCTGACCCATATGAGTCAGATTGGCTTACTGGTCGGAGATGGCAACGCCCAGTTGAGCCAACTCAGGTTATCACCCAGGAGAACAAATCCCGTCAGTCTGGCAACGTTGGAATAAGGGTGGCGATCGCCTATCAGCGCAGTGAGATAAGGGCGATCGCCAATGCTGTTGTCAGACTGGCGATCGCGCCCTGTACTATTCCAGGCGAAGCTATGGAAGTCGAACGGTTTTGGTGAGAATGCACATCACTTCGCCCGGTCGGTCGGTGGGCATCGGTCGGCTCCACTCATTGGGTTCGGCGTAGCCCAGGCGATGCAGACTCTTGATCACGATCTGAATCGCTTGAGGCGAGCCGTAGAGCAGATGACGCACAGGCTCGTTACACGGACTCGATTGAGAACGAGACGGAAAACCGTCACCCGAAGCAGTGGACGCAAACGCGCCCGAATGGGATTGAAACATGAGGTTCTGGTTCCTTTTGTAGTTTTACGGCGAGAAGAAACCAGAACTCAGTCCCTCAGCTACCCCGCAATTGTGTGCAATTCGAGGCAGCCACGGTTTACCATAAACCGTTAGCCCCCCGACTGGCGTATGCAGTCGCGGTGGGTTAGCCATCTGTGGGTG
>JBARXP010000203.1:0-15256 GCA_049647405.1 Elainellaceae cyanobacterium
AATCAAATGCTAGTGCTACAAATTCTCAGTAAGCTCGGATATGAAGCCGAGGCCGTTGAAAACGGTCAGCAAGCTCTCGATCGGTTAGAAGCAGAGCACTTTGACTTGGTGCTGATGGATTGTCAGATGCCCGTTCTCAATGGATATGATGCAACTCAGCAAATACGGCAGCGAGAGAGTTTGAGTGATGGGCATATTCCTGTGATTGGGCTGACGGCTTATGCCATGACGGGCGATCGCGAAAAATGCCTCGATGCAGGCATGGACGATTACCTCAGCAAGCCGATTCGGGTGCAGGTGCTGGTTGATTTACTGCAAAAATGGCTCAGACCTTCCAGAGTGTAGTCAGACAGCGCACCCTCATCTAAATCTATGGCGTCTTTTTCTCCGTCTTCTGATTCTTCAGATTTTCAGCCTCAGCCTCCTTCAGTTCCTCTGCGCCAGCTCAGTGCTCAAGAATGGTATGAGTGGCAGCTTCGGATTGAGGCAGCCAACCAAAATAATCTCCTGCATCATTGTCGTCAGTGCGATCGCGAGTGGGTGTCGTCTCAGGCAGAGCGGTGCGCCTGCGGCAGTGCTAGTGTCGAGCGAATTGCCTGTTGGCAGTTTCCTGATGGGTGAGCAGCCCTGATGGCCAACACTAGACCCCTAAGTTCAGCCGCCACTGCACAATTTCACCGGTATCGCCCGCCACATGATCAACCGCAAGGAGTCGCCACTGCCCTCGAATCGACTGATTGAGCAGGGTCTGTAGCAAAGGGGTTGATTGCAGCGAGTATGTATTTTGGACACGGGTTTGGCGGCCTAGGGTGCGGCTCTGAAGCCGAATCTTTCTACTTTGGGGTGACAGCAAGTACAGCTCTACATCTCCAAGAAAGCCATGCTGTAGCTCTACGTCTACTCTAATGTCGCGAAGCGGGGGGCGATCGCTGATGGTGATGGTGCTTGTGGCTCCCTGAAGATTGTTGTCAGGAATGGCCACGCGGCTGCTGTTGCGAGACTGTACCCAGCGCTGTATTGCGGGTAGGGGGGTGAGCCGTCGCTGGGCTTCGGCCACGGCACGGGCTGCGTTCACCTTGCCATAGCCAAACCATTCAGAATGCCCGGTCACGTCGTAGGTGCCGCGTCTTCGCCCAAGCTGCGGGTCGGCATCGGTATCAATGATTTTTTCGGTCGTGGTCTGAAGGATCTGGCGCACCTCCTGGGCCGTCAGGTCAGGATTGGCGGAAAGCACTAGAGCGGCAACTCCAGCCACCACAGGGCAGGCGCTCGACGTTCCGCCAAAGGTATCAACCACCTGGGTGCGGGTGTAGCCATCTGCGCCCAAGCGATCGCTCGTCAACATGCCTCGACCTCGAAGGCGCGATCGCACGACAGGCCCGGTTTCGGTATAGCCTCGATTAGGCAGGGTTACACCCGGAACGGCGTTATTGCTGGGAGCGGTCACTGAGATTTCGTTGCCCCAGCAGCTATAGGCTGCTTTTTTGCCGAGACTGGTACAGGCAGACACGGCGATGACATCAGGATGCACGGCAAAGCCGTTGAGCCACCGGGTTGCCCCTTGGATCTGGTTGTCAGGCCAGCCTCGCTCGTTAATGGTGCTGTTGATCGGGCGGTTGCTGTTGCCTGCTGCAAATAGCACGACACAGCCTTTGCCGTCGCGTCCTTGGGTGGCCGCTTGGGTAATAGCTGCCTTTTGACGCAGCGAAAGCGGGAAATAGAGGGCGACAGGCCCCCAACTATTGGAAATAATATCGGCTCCATTTTCGTGAGCCCAGTTAAACATAGACTCAATGGTGGCATCGTCTAGAAAACCCGGATAGCGGATGGGCATCAGCGAACAGCCCGGAGCCACGCCGATGATGCTGCTGCCGTTTTCTTCGGCGATCGCCAGCCCTGCCACAGCGGTGCCGTGGTTTTCGTAATTTTGTACGGGTTGAGGGCTGTTGTCTTGGTCTTTTAAGTCTTTGGGGGCAACTAGTTTTCCAGTTCCTTGAAAGTCGGGATGGTTGAGGTCAAACCCGTCGTCGATGACAGCAACAACCACCGAACGGCTGCCACGGGTGACATCCCAAGCGGCCTCGATTGAAATGTGAGACCCTGAAGCTAAGTCTGCGCCGCCAGCATGGTTGAGATGCCATTGCTGAGCGTAGTAGGGGTCTTGAGGACGATAAAAAGACTGAACGGCGATCGCCACATCAGGCTCGGCCACAAGAACGTCATCGAGCTGCATTAGCCGATTGGCAAGTTTCAGCGGATTGACGGGACTGTTTTCTGTCAGCCGAAACACATAACCATTTGGAATGCCTTCAATCGATTGAACTGGGGCTAAGCCAGCCTGGGTGGCGATCGTGCTGATTAAGTCGGCGCTGGTTGTTTTCGTAAATTGCAGGGTGATTTGATCGGTGGGGTATAGAGCCGATTCACCACTGTCGAGAGACTGATAGGCGTGACTCGCAAACGCCACTTCTGAAGCCGTGCGGGTTGAAGCCATTGCCGCATCAAGGCGATCGGGGCTGACCTGAAATTCGGTGAGTTTGCCCTCCAAAATCGAGCGCGTTTTTGTGCTGCCCAGGGCTTGAGCCGTTTGAGGAGTTACCTGCTGGCGATCGCGGTTAGTAAAGCCTGCGGTGAAGCGATCGGCCATTTTTTTTACTGGAAGGCTTTCTCCTCCTCGCTGTAGCAATGTGCCTTCATCAGCGACGGGCGTATTTAAAACAGCGCGGATATCATCGACAACCTCAGGATCTTGCGGTGAATCGTCTAATCCGCCGTCGTCTCTAGAATTCTGAACCGATTCAGATTCGTCTTGATTGGATTCTGAATTAACATCGGCCTGATCTGCGCTTGAACCCGATGACTGAGACGATGGCAGGCCAGAGGAGTAAAAGCTATCTGTCATGATGTTTAGCGTGTGTCTTCTGCGAGGAATTGGCTGCGAGGGATTGCTTGAGTTCTATGCCTGAATTCTTTGGCCTGATTTTTTCTATACTTGAATTCTTTATAAATTAGATTTAGTTAGATTTATAAGCTAAGGCTGTGATGTCGCCTCTCATCATACGATCGTGAACTTGTCGCGCATTTGTCCCGAACGGTGGTGGGTAGATAAGAAAGGGAATGCAGTGCTGATGAGATGTCGCTTTAAAAGACTTCAGCTTCTGCCACTACCTCAAGACTCCCAGATCAGAACGTCGATTCCAAAAATTGTAAAAGACTGAAATATAGGGGAGCGTCAGTGGTAAGATGTCCCAAGATTTATGTCAGAGGTCTCACTTATTCACGGCCTCCTATAAACACATACGCCAGTGCCATTACGCGGCTCTACTCATTTTCACCGGGTTTGACTCTGTTTCGGTTTGTTGTCTACAGAGTATCCGGCCACTAGATTCTTTACTGTCATTCGGTTCTCACATACTCTCGGAAATCGCTTCATGCTTAATCAATTCTTTGTGACCTCCAGTTCTTTGAGCCGATATCTTTTCTCTCTAGGGGCGATCGCCACCCTATCGTGTTGGGTTTCTTTTGCTTCAACGGCAAAAGCCCAAGAGCCTTCCATTGAAGATTTCAGCGACCCAACGGTCTTGCCAGAGTCAGATTCATCCGATTCGGGAGAAGACCTGCGGCCTCTATCGCAGTCAGGCAGCCTCCTTAGTGTACAGGGTGGCGAGCGTCTGATGGAGGAGGCGAATCAGGCGATCGCCAGTCAAAACTATGACTTGGCCATCGAGAAATTGCGGGAAGCACGCCAAGTCTTTAACCAGATGTCTAACTTCTATCAGCAGCTTGCAACGAGCTTTTCAGGCATTGACAATCGAGTTGCCGACAATCAAAGACAGCTTGCTCTCGACACCGCACAGATGCGCGACCAAGCCACCTATCAGCTTGCCCTAGTCCATCGGGCGCAAGGGCAACCCGATTTGGCCGTGCCTCTCCTCGTGCAGATTATTCAGAGCCAGCAACCGACTCGCGAATTAGGCCAACAAGCCTATCGCCAACTCTTTGAACTAGGCTTTGTCGATGCACCCTATCCTCGATCAGGGTCAGAAGCAACATCTTCAGCACCTGCATCAAGCCTGAGAAACTAGTGACCTGTAGTTGCCACGATTGCTGCTCTGGGCATGAAGATCGCTCTGGGTATAAGATCGATAATGGATAGGTCATCAATAGCTGCTTCTGAGATCTAGCCTCAACACGAGTCGCCTGAGCCTCGTCTATCACCTGTGCAATCAACACCTGTGCAATCCACACTCGCTGAATGCATCAGCGCCGATTTTTGCACGGGTTGAGGCATGTCTGTCTCTCAATTAAACTGAAATTGTCAAAATGACCTGCTAGAGTATGAAATTGATGAGCAGGCCATTCAGTTTTTAGAGGGAAGTCGATGGTTAGCCCTGATCAGGTCAAATCAATGATTCAAGCTGGAATTCCAGAAGCAGAAGTGCAGGTGCAAGACCTCACAGGCGGAGGCGACCATTACCAGGTGATTGTGATTTCTCCTGCATTTGAGGGTAAGCGCCCTGTCCAACGCCATCAGTTGGTGTATCGTTCAGTGCAGCAGGCGATGTCAACAGAAGCAATTCATGCTCTGTCGATCAAAACGTATACGCCCGAAACCTGGGCAACGACGAGTCAAAGCGCTTAAATCGCCCAGATGAAGCCGCCATTTTGAAGTTTAAAGAAAGTCTTTACGTAGAGCAATTGCCATGACTCCAGAAGTAAAAGAACGGATCGACAGCATTGTGAACTCCAGCAAAGTTGTTGTCTTTATGAAGGGCAACAAGCTGATGCCTCAGTGCGGGTTTTCGAATAACGTAGTTCAGATTTTGAATGTTCTTTCTGTTCCTTTCGAAACCTTTGATGTTCTAGCAGACACCGATGTGCGTCAGGGCATCAAAGAATATTCGAGCTGGCCGACTATTCCTCAGGTCTACATTAATGGGGAATTTGTCGGCGGTTCTGACCTGATGATTGAGCTATATCAAAATGGCGAGCTACAGCAGATGGTAGAAGTTGCTCTCGCGTCGTAGCCTTACCCGTCAGGCTCGACTGACAAAAAGGCATCTGTTATTTCTGATATGGCAGTCATTGGGTATCGGTCAATATTGAACAAACCTGCGGTTACAGTCTATGCTTCCGCAGGTTTGCTGTAAGTATGGGGTCAACCCTAAAACAAACGGTGTATGTTCCCCGTTGGGGCGGCATGTACGCAGATAGCATCATTTAATTACGCCGACCCAATTACTAGATATTGAATCGAGTTGTAAAACCATAAAGTGATCCGTTAGGCTGGCCCTTGCTGGTATATTTTTCAAAGTTTATGTGATATTGACCTACACAACATTACGGTATTAGCTCAGAGATGGGAGAGAGTGTATTTTGGCTGCAAGGTCTCACACAGGTGGGGTTGGCGATCGGTTCGGTCGTGTTTTCAGAAGTGGTGCGAGATATCTATCATGTCGCTGGGCATTATTGGGTTCCGCTCCAGAGACTGCATTTTTTGCATCACAAAGCCTATCGACGCGATTTCACAGTGACGACAAAGGAGGCTTATTGTAAGGCTCAGCTTTACAACGATGTGCCAGAGTCTTTGGTCATGATTGCCTGTCTTCTGGTGCTGATGGCAAGCGTGCGAAGCTACGCTGTGATCGTGGGCATCCTTTACGCGATGGCGTTTTTGGTGGGGGCTTTAGCGCGTTCTCAAGGGTGGATTTTAGAAACAGATTTGACCCATGAGCCAGGAGCTTTGACAGAGATTCCATCAAATTGGCGCATCAACCGAACTTATCATTGGCGGCACCATTTTGACGAGAAAAATGCCTATTTCGCAGGCCATTTCACTCTGGTAGATAAGATGCTGGGAACCAGTCTAGCTCTCAACGGTAAGACGGTAGCGGTCACAGGGGCTTCTGGCACGATGGGGCGATCGCTGCTTGCCGAATTGGCGAGTCAGGGCGCAAAGCCGATCGCCCTCACCTCGTCGCCTGACCTCACCTCCGAGTTGGAGATTGAGACGATACAGTGGCAGGTCGGTCAAGAAGAGGCCCTGCGCGATCGCCTCCAATCGGTAGACATTTTGGTTCTCAACCACGGCACGAATGTGCATGGCGATCGCACCCCTGAGGCGATTCAGAAGTCTCTGGAGGTAAATGCACTTTCTACCTGGCGATTGGCAGAGCTGTTTTTTGAAACCGTGACTGGGCCAACGGATCGGGCAACGAAGGAGCTATGGGTAAACACATCAGAGGCAGAAGTCAGTCCGGCTCTGAGTCCACTGTATGAAACGTCGAAGCGACTGATCGGCGATCTGATGACTCTGCGGCGATTGGATGCACCCTGCATTATTCGCAAGGTTATTTTGGGGCCGTTTAAGAGTAACCTCAACCCTTATGGGGTGATGTCGGCTGGGTGGGTGGCCTGGGCCGTGGTTGCCCTAGCAAAGCGAGATGTTCGCAACATTATTGTGACGGTCAACCCCATTACCTATCTGGTATTTCCGGTCAAAGAAGTTTTGAAAACTCTATATTTCCGGATCTTTTCCCATTCACCAGGTAAAGCAAAACTCTAGAAGCTCTGGGCGAATGTCCCCAATTGTCGCTACTCTTCTAAGATGACTCTCTATCTTTCCTGTCGATGTTTATGCGTTTGAGCGATCGCCCGACTCGTCTGCTTTGCCCCTTTGACTTTGAGGTGCCAGGGCAGTTTTTTCTGCCATCTTTGCCGCCACTTTCGTCATGGTCAAGACTCCGGGCTGGTTTTGTGGCGGCGGGGCTATCGTTAGGGGCATGGCTGGGCGGTGTCGGCGCTGCTTCGGCTGAGTCTGTTGCAGACGCGGTTAAGCTTCAATCCCTCGAACGGTCTTCTGAAAGAATTGCCCAAGCCCAAGCCAACCCTCAGACAGCAGAAGGGCAGATTGCCCTGGGGTTGCAATACATTCAAGCAGGGCGACTGAATGAGGCGATCGCCGCCTTTCAGCGGGCTACGCAGCTTAATCCTCAAGAGGTTGCCGCTCACTACAATTTGGGGCTAGCGCTGCGACAGCAGGGGCAGCTCCAGCAAGCGGCGGATGCTTTTTATCGTGCGATTCAGGTTGATCCGACATTTGCCGTTGCCTACGCCAATTTGGGCGCAGCGTTGCTAGAAGGCAGCAACTTTCAGCGGGCAGAAGAGTATCTCCAACGAGCGATTCAGCTTGACTCTACGTTGGGGTTGGCCCATTACAATTTGGGCTTGGTGCAGCAATATCGAGGGCAGCTCGATTTGGCGATCGCCTCGTTTCAGCAAGCGACGGTGTTGAGTCCTAACGCTCCCGAATCGTCTTATCACCTTGGTCAAATTTATCTTCAGCAAGATCGTCTAGATGATGCGGCGGTAGCCTTTCGGCGGGCGATCGCCATTAATCCCAACTATCCTGAAGCTCAATATAGCCTGGGCACAATTTTGTATCAGCGCAGTGATTTTAGCGAAGCATTAGAGGCGTTTCGGCAGTCGGCTGAAGCCAATACCAATTATCCCAATGCCTACTATGGCGCAGGCTTGGTGTTTTTGCAGCAGCGCCAATATGCCGATGCCCAGCAGGTCTTTCTCTACGCCCGCGACCTGTTTCGGGCTGAGGGCAATCAATCCTGGGCCGATCGCTCTGAGCAACTGCGGCAGCAGGCGATCGCCGCATCATCAAATTAATCAGGACTTACGCAGTTTGTTGAAGGGGTGGGCGCGTCGCGCCCACCCCTTCAACGAGTTTATTCAGGCTTAGGCGAATTGTGCGTAAGTCCTGTTAATGATTGCTCCACTCAAGCTCTATTGCATTTGCTGAACTTCTGTTCGCAACCCACGGCCTGCAAGCTGCCGCGCCATGTCGTTGGCGTTTTCGAGACTACTGTAGGCTCCAGCCTGCATCAGCGATCGCCCGTTGAGGTTAGTGCGAAATGCCCCTGGGGCGAGCGATCGCACGGCCATCTCAGCGTCTCGTCCGTTGGCTTCTACCAAGACTCGATAACGCAATCCCAGCATTTGAATGCGGCCAGCTCCGGGGCCAATGCGGTTGGCCAGGGGGTTGCTGCCGACGCTGATGCGTGAGCGGTTCCCGACATGGCCGTAGGGCACGTCAGCCGTGGGGACAGGCAGCAAATTTTGATTGCGAGGACGAATCGTAGGGCGAGGAGCGGCTTGCGGCTGGGATGGCGGAGAAGAATTTTGTGCCGCAGCAATGGTGGTCAGTCGAGGTTGAACGGTGGTCTCAGACGGCATCAAGACTCGAATTGGAATTCCCTCTTCTGCCGCCATTGAATCAGATTGCGAGCCCTGTGATGGCAACAGGCTGAGTAAGGCCGCATTGGCACGAGATGTTTGACGGGAGGCCGAAGGTGCAGGGCGGCTCGAACCGATTGCGGCTGGAGGATCAATGACTCGAATTTCAACGGCATCTTCGGCTTCAGGGTCGCCAAAATCAGAGCGTGTTTCTAAGCGTGTTATCTGGGCGTCGTTGGAGCTGCCTGCGCTAGACGCTGTGCCTATGGCTGTGAGTTGAGACAGAAGACGTTGAGTCTGGGCAGAGGGGCTAGAAGACGGTTGCAGGGCAGACGATGATTCTGGCGGGGCTGTTGCAGCAGGTGAGGATGCCGCAACCGAGGACTCTAGTGAAGATGGGGTTGCGGCGGTTTCAGAGAGGGCGGCGGCGGGAAATCTTACGGAGGCGGCTCTCTGGATAGAAGACGGCTCCACGAATTCTTCGATCGCTAAGGCGTTGTTCCGGCCTGGGGTGCGCGACGGCTGAGAACTGGATGCACTGGGCTGGGGAAAACGGCTAGACGGTCTGGAGGCTGCTTGAGCAGGGGCGGAGGGAGCCGCTGCGGTCGTCGGGTTGGTTGTCGTCGGGTTCGCTTGACTGGAGGGTGCAGTTGCTGTCGCTGCCGCTGCCGCTATCGCTGCCGTATTCACCTGAGTCGGGGGAGTGGCCGCAAGGGTGCTTGGAGCAGGAAGAACAGGGATGGCACGGGTCGAGGGTTCGTTGGCTTGGGTCGGTGGTGCCTGATTGAGAGGGCTGGATGCCAAAGCCGTGGGACTGCCTGGAGTGGCTATATTCAGGGTTTCCGTCACCTCAGTGGAAACAGGTCGCGTTGAGGGGGTTGGAGTCAGCGAGTCTAGCTCAGGCAGCCTGGGTGCGCCACTCGTATTAGACGAGAGGTCGTTTGATTGAGGAGAAGCCTGAAGGAGCGTCGTAGACGACGATGCAGCAAGAGTGACTGTGCCCGACTCTAACGGGAGTGGGGTAGCGCCTTGGGCAGCGGCAAGGGGCATAGTTCCGGTTAGATCGACAGAGCCGATGAGTCGCTGCTGAGCAAATTGGTTGCCCACGGCTATGACCGGATAGTGAGCCACGTCTGCGTTAATGTCGGCTTCTCCGTTTTGAGCAAACTGATTTTGCCCTGGGCTTTCAGGGGTGCCCAAATCAGGTAAGGCTTGGGCGATCGCCACAACCCCATTCTGCTGGTTGCCTTCAATTAAGTTGTTGCGCAGCACGGGTCGCGCCTGCTCTTGAACGATGACACCACTGCGGTTATTGACAATGCGGTTGCTCACCACGGTTGGCTCAGCTTCGTCGCCAATGTAAATTCCATAGCCTGTCTGGTGGAACACGTTTTGCTGAATGCGGGGAGATGAGCGGCCAAAGACTGAGACGCCGTTGGTGCCGTTATTGAGAAAAAGGTTGTGCTGAATCAGCGGGGCACTGGCTCCATTCACCGCAATGCCGTCGTGAATGTTGTCGCGCAACGTGTTGTAGGCCAAGGTTGGATTGCTTGACTCAACCCAGACGCCGTACCCCCTTGAGTTGGGATTGGTGACGGTGACACCGATCAGTGATGCTTGGCTGACGGCTAAGACGGTAATGTTTTGTCGAGCCGCCGTGGGGCTGAGAAATGAGCCGCCGCCGCGAATCACGATGCCGTCGCCGTGCTGGTCGCGGCGGCCCTCCACCGTCACTCCGGGCTTAAGCCGAATCGGAAACTGCTCTCCCGTTTCTTCGCTGTAGGTTCCGGGGGCTAACACAATCGTTGTGCCAGCCTCGGCTTGGCTGAGCGCTTGGGTGAGCGATCGCAGCGGTGAGGCTTGGGTTCCGGCTCCACTATCGTTGCCTTGAATCGGATTGATAAATAGATAAGACGGGGCAGCGGGGGTAGCCTGAGCCGTAATGATGGGATGGTTTTGGGTAATGAGGCGGTCTATTTGCTCCGCTTGGGCTGGGGTGGCGATCGCCAACGATAGTGCGGTGCCTGCCAAAAGGCTCAGGGCGAGAAGCACCGATTGAGGCCAGCGTTGAGTCTGTTGATCATGCTGAATCCGTTGCACAGCAGCAGGCTGTAGGGATTTGACTGGGATGGGTTTTGGCTTTGTAGAGAGTGAATGAGCCGTTGAAAACGCCTTAGTTTGAACATGTGTGATAGGCAAACCCATGACATTCTCCTGATCTGAAACGGGGGTAGAAAAAAGACATTACCTTAAAGCAATCTGATTCGAGCAACCTGAGAGCTAAACGCCGCTTGAGCAACTCAATTTTGCAGGTAATGACTTAATATCTTGCCTATTTTTTGATTTCTCGCAAGTCTACTTAACCGAATGTCTTAATCTCTAATGCAAAACCTATGCTGAAATTGATTCAGCATCGTGAAATCTGATCAGTATGGGGTCAAAACTAAAGCGAACGGGGCGTGTCTCCTGCTGGGAAGCATACACTCAGATAGCGTCGTTTAATTTTGGCTACCTACTGAGCCAGATCTATAGCTGTAGTCAGCTTATTTAGGACATAGACATTTTTGTGGGCGCGCGGCGATCGCCTACAAAAATGTCCTAAGGCTAATGGCTGTGGCTATATCAGACCTAATAGTGAGACTCAATTTATAGGATGGTTTCTTAATCGCTCTGCTACAACTTAAGAGGCCAATGTTTGGGGGTGACTACGGTTAACTCCTTGGGTCTGTCTTCAAAATCATCATGGTTGAATTTCATGAGTCTACCTATTAAGAATGGCTAACGTATGGAGTGGCCTTTTTTATCTAAGCGAATTCGTCAGTTGACCCTGCGGCCAAAAAAATTAGCCATTTTTGAGGCTTGCGTCGTTGGGTTAGTTTCTGGTCTAGCTGCTGTATTACTGAAGCAAGGGGCGGGGTGGCTCGGAAACTGGCGCATGGCGATCGCCAGTGGGCCAGACACGGTCTGGTTTTTACCGCTGATTGGGCTAGTGGGTGGGCTGTTGGCCGGGTTGTTGGTCGAGCGTCTCGCGCCTGAAGCGTCTGGAAGTGGCGTTCCCCAAGTGAAAGCTGCTCTCGCTAGTTTTCCGATTGTGCTAAATCTACGAGTTGCCCTGGTTAAGCTGGTGGCGGTCATCATCGTGATGGGTTCTGGCATGAGCCTGGGCAGGCAAGGGCCAACGGTTCATGTTGGGGCAGCCCTAGCCGCTCAGTTCAACCAATGGATTCCCAACTCGCCAGAATATCGACGACAGCTGATGGCTGCCGGAGCCGCCGCAGGGCTGGCGGCAGGGTTTAATGCTCCCATTGCGGGCATTTTATTTGTCGTAGAAGAGCTGCTTCAAGATTTTTCAGGGCTAACGATGGGAACGGCGATTCTCGCGTCTTTTATTGGCGCGGTTGTGGCGCGGCTCTTGGGTGATCAGGGGCTAAGCCTCAATTCCAGCATGACGGAGTCTTTGACGAGCGTGTCTCTGCCCGATCTGCCATTTCTAGGAATTTTGGGGGTTCTCGCTGGTCTGTTGGGGGCGCTGTTTAGTCGCAGTGTGTACCTCAGCCTATCGATGAATCACCGCCTGTCTCGCCTCAGCTTGCCGCTAAAAGTCGGCTTGGCAGGGCTGATAACGGGTGTCGTGATGGTGTTTCTGCCGCCAGAGTTTCGAGACAATACGGGGCTGCCCGATTTTCTCACCCAGGCTCAGTTAGCTTGGCAGTTGGCCCTGTTGGCGTTTGCGGCCAAGTTTGTCTTGACGATCATTGCCTGTGGTTCGAGGGCTCCCGGCGGTATTTTTGCCCCAGCCTTAATTTTAGGGGCTTCGTTGGGGTACCTGGTCGGAACAACCGCCCTCACCCTAGAAGCGTTGGTGGGCACACCGCTAGGACTGCCTCAAGAAATCTCGACCACATCAACTTACGCCCTAGCTGGAATGGGGGCGTTTTTTAGTGCCGTGACCAAAAGCCCCGTGACGGCTATCGTCATTGTGTTTGAGATGACGACCGATTTTAATCTGGTGCTGCCGTTGATGATTAGCTCGGTCATCGCTTACCTGCTGTCTGATTTGCTTTATCCCGGCTCTCTTTATAGTCGGCTTTTGGCACTCAAAGGCATTCATGTCGGAGGGGGGGGCGGAGGTCGAACCAGCAAGCTAACGGAGCTAACCGCTGATGTGCTGATGCAGCGACGGGTCGAAACGTTAGGGAGTCGAATGTCGTTGAAGGAAACGGTGCAAGCGTTTTCGCGATCGCACCACCGAGGCTTTCCTGTGGTCGATGATGGTCGGCTAGTCGGCATTGTGACTCAGAGCGATTTGCAAGATACATCCCGCATTGGCGAGCACGACAGCCACGACATGATTTTGGCAGACATTATGACGCCCCAGCCCGTCACGGTGAAGCCCCACGACCTACTAACTCATGTCTTGTATCTGCTGAACCGATTTAAGATTAGTCGCTTACCCGTCACCGACGGGCATCGCCTGGTCGGCATCATCACGCGGGCCGATATTATTCGGGCTGAATCAGACCAGCTGAGCGGCGACAATCAGCGCTTTGGCCCCCAGCCTGAGCCGTCCTATATGGTTTACCAAACCCAGGCTCCCTCTACGGGGCGGGGTCGCCTGTTGGTTATTCTCCGCAACCCGCAGACGGCAGAAATTTTGCTCGACTTAGCGGCGGCGATCGCGCGCGATCGCCACTATGAACTGGAATGCCTGCAAATCATCGTGGTGCCTCGCAGTTACGCACCCAGTGAAGCAGAAGTGAACGTATCTCGGGCTCGCCGACTGCTACACCGAGCCGAGCAGGTGGGGCGGCGGTGGTCGATTCCCGTGCATACGCAAATTCGGGTCGCCCACGATGTGGCGCAAGCCACCCTAGAAACGATTAAACAGCGCCACATTGACCTGATTTTGATGGGATGGCGAGGCAAAACGGTGGCCTCTGGGCGTGTGTTTGGTGACCTGGTCGATACGATTATTCGGCAGGCTCCCTGTGAAGTTGTGGTGGCCAAAATTCACAAAGAGTCAACCTTCAATCACTGGCTTGTGCCTGTGGCGGGAGGCCCCAACACCAAAGATGCGCTGAAGCTGATGCCTGCTCTCGTGACCTTAGGCGACAAGCCGGAAGTCAGAGTATGTCAGATTTTTTCAGCGATTGACGCCTCAACCGGACAAACCCCACTACAAGAGGCCGTAGATGATTTGAGTCATGAGCTATCTTGCCCGGTGCTGGCTCGCCCGGTTGTCGGGCAGTCCATTGCTGATGCGGTGTTGACCCTGGCTTGGCAAGAGGAATCCGATGTTATTTTGCTGGGGGCAAGTCGAGAAGGTCTGCTTCAACATGTGCTTAAGGGCAACATTCCTGAGGCGATCGCCCGCAAAAGTAACTGTAACGTGTTGCTGTTTCGTCGCGCCGATGTAGCAGATCGGTCGTAGGGTTGATATCGAATGTCAATTGAATGTCAATCGAACCTCAATCAAATGTCGCAGGTTCCGTGAGAGAAATTAGCACGAACATTCGCGGGTCGTGTCAATATAGGTGTAACATGCTCAGCGTCAACGGTAGGCTGATATAGCTTTACAGGTTATCGTCGCCATTGAATCAGTTGATTCGATTTGCCTGCGTGGGTTGGGCATGTCTTCAGGGTGTTGATGATTGCAATCTGGGTGCATCAGTGATCGTTTCTACATCTGCTGCTGGATTGATATCAACTGGATTGATATTGAGTTGAGGCAGCCGCCAGGTTTTATCGAGAATAAATGTCTTGATCTGAGTCAGAAAAAATGGAGCCAACCCTTTTTTTGTGGCTCGGCCCAATACTGTATTTTTCCGAAACCGATAGCTAGGAACTTGTATCTAGAGTTTTAAGACGATACTTTCGAGGGTCGTCTCGCCTCATTGTTAATAAACAGAGCACCGTGCAGGGTCATCGAGCTGATGGCCGTGTTTTTGTTTTGATATTTCATCTCACTCCTGTGTTTTAATTCCTGTGAAACTTCGTCACTTTTTTTCTCGCCTGACTCTCTGGCTTAGGGCTTTGCCGTTGCCTTATGCGGATGCAATGATGGCGATCGCCCTAACCAGTCTGACCACGACAGGCATGGTCTTAGTGGCTCAACAGATAGGAAAAGTTGAGCCTTTTGAGCTTTTTGTCTACGACCGCCTGATGCAACTACGAGGAGACGTTCCACCCGATCCTCGTATTCTCGTGGTTGGGATTAGTGAAGCGGATATTATTGAGCGCAATGTGGTCACTCCTGAAGATAAAGTCATTGCTGACGCGATCAGCATTGTCCAAGAAAGCAACCCTCTTCTCGTTGGCCTCGATTTGCACCGCAACACGCCTAATCCTCCAGGTCGAGAGCGGTTGCAGCAAGAGCTACAGGCTGAAAATCTGATTGTGATTAAAAAATTGGCTGGAGAAAGCTCGGCTGGGGTTGCTCCTCCAGCAGACGTATCCCCTGAACGGATCGGGTTTAACAATTTGCACATTGACCCAGATGGCGTAGTTCGTCTCAAGTTAATCATCGCGTCTAACGATGAGGGCACTTATTTCTCCTTTTCATTACAGTTAGCCGTCCATTATTTGGCAGAGCAAGGCATTGTCCCACAGGGCAGTGCTGCGAATTCTGACCATTTACAGCTCGGAGAAGCGGTATTTGTGCCAATGCGGCCTAGAGACGGGGGCTACCATCACGCTGATGCAGCAGGATATCAAATTCTCCTCAATTATCGGGGGAATCAAGTCGCTCAGCAGGTCTCGTTGTCTGATGTGCTGAACCGCCGAGTTGATGCGTCTCAAATTGCCGGAAAAATCGTTCTGATTGGCTCTACCGCAGAGAGCCTGAAAGACCTATTTTTTACCCCTTACAGCACGGGAGAAACCACAAGTCATAAAATGCCGGGGGTAGAGATTCATGCTCAGATGGTGAGCCAGGTTATCGATGCGGCTCTGGGCGATCGCCCGCTGTTTTGGTTTTGGCCCCAGTGGGCTGAAGTCACCTGGATGTGGG
>JBARXP010000204.1:0-9241 GCA_049647405.1 Elainellaceae cyanobacterium
AGCCAGCATCTCATCAGGCACGTCATCGCGAACGAGACTATTTGCGCCAGATTCCAGTTGACTTTGATTTAGCTCCTCGACGGGTGATTCATCATATTCAGCATCACCATCCCAAAGCGGTTGTATGTTGCGGCATGGGCGAGTCTCGCAAGACCCTTGATTTAGAATCAACCGCTGTTGACGAACATATTCAGCGGCATTCTTCGGTCGATCTTATGTGGCTTTCAAAAGGACTTGAGTTCACTCAAATTAGCGATGATGCGGGGCAATTTGTGTGCAATCGTCTTTACTATCGGGTATTGAGCTATCTTCATCATCACGCTCCTGATATTCCCTGCGTTTTCGTTCATGTGCCACGGCTCACCTTACAAAACCGAGCCGCTATCGTTCAAGATTTTCAGGTCGTCATTGACCGAATAGAGCGGCTTGCATCTTGGGCTGAGTGCTCTATTGCTCATGTTTAAGTGCTCAAAGATTTCACGAGTTTTTCTTAGAATTGAATAGAATCTTGGAACGGGAAATCTTCGGTTTTATTTCAGTCTTTTTGGGCTACAGCCATGAACATTCAACTCACGGCTACTACGGTTGAACTTAACCTTACATGGCATGAGCGTCTATGGGCGTGTCATGTCGGGCAGGTCATTTCTGTTTCTCTAGAGCACGTGACTCAGATCAATGTGGAATCGCCAACGCTACCGTGGTATGCACTGCGAGCTCCTGGCACAGCGATACCGGGTCTTTTCTTCGCAGGGACTTTTTATACCCAGCAGGGACGAGAATTTTGGTATGTGACTCGTCAATCTCCTTGCCTCGTTCTCACTCTGGTAGACGAATATTACAAACGAATAGTGTTGAGTATGGATGACAGTCTCGCACTGGCGGCTCGCCTGAGACAGCATATTGACAATGAATGAAGTCTAAAAATTAGGATGATTGCGAGCGATCGCCTGTTCAACGGCATCAGGACTTACGCATTTTGTTGAAATTGAGGGCGCGCCGTGCCCTCAATTTCAAGGAATTTATTCAGGCTTACGCGAGTTGTGCGTAAGTCTTGTGCAGGTTGATGAGTTACATGGGCGGAAATAGAGACTCAGGCTTCACGCGGAAAATCGGGTAGTGCTTTAAAGTAGATTGGGATACATTATTCGTCGCTTCAAAAAAGAGCAGTTTGGAGCAAGGAAGGTGAACCCATGACAGATACTTCAGACTTTAATTGCGCATGAGTGGCTCTATTGATGATTCTCAGGCCGATCGAGCCAAAGCTGAACAGTCGGAAAAAGAACGACTCAGCCGCTCCATCCCTTCACCCCATGTCGATGCTGAGGAGTCACCGGATTCTATTGATTCAACACAAGCTGAGAACCAGCCCGATTCTCCTCAGCGTGATGACGATGCAGCGTGGGCCGAAATGGATCGCGTTTTATCAGAAGACGAAGAAGCGGGGACACCGTCTGTTGTAGAGCCTACGATGAGTTCGGCAATGAATCCGGCAATGAATCCAGCGATGAATCCGGAGATGAATCCGGCTCCATCATCGGCGATCGCCACTGCTCAGCCACCTCTCCCCGGCAAGCCTCCTCTCAGCATGGTGGAGACAGCATTCTTAGCCAGCACGGCCAGCTTGCTCTGGCTGGTCAGCTACTACCTCAGCATTGGCCCCTGGATGCGAATCCTTTTTCCGGCCCCGATCGCCCTCGTCTACCTGCGCTGGGGCTCTCGTGCTGCCTGGATGTCAACGATTGTTTCCTGTTTGCTGCTCTCCGTTTTGATGGGGCCTTACTTGAGTCTGCTGTTTCTGATTCCCTATGGCTTATTGGGAATGCAGTTAGGAATGCTGTGGCGGCGAGGTGTAGGCTGGCCCATGTCTATTGCGGTCAGCTCTATCGTTTCAACTTTTAGCTTTTTCTTTCGCCTTTGGATACTCTCTGCCTTCATTGGCGAAGACTTGTGGGTCTATCTAACCGGGCGCATTACCGATCTGCTGGCCTGGGCTTCGAATCGCTTAGTCGATTGGGGGCTGCTAGGCGTTGGCATGTTGGGGCAGCCCGATGTATCTCTGGTGCAACTTGCCACCATCGGCATGGTCATTTTCAGCGATATTGTTTATCTATTCACAGTTCACCTTGCGGCATGGCTCCTGTTTGAGCGCTTGGGGAACCCGATTCCTGAGCCGCCGACCTGGGTCAAGATTTTGCTGGAGGAAGAGTAGCCCTAATGATTCGCATCTACTCGGAGGAAGCGATCGCCCAGCCTTGGCTAGAGGCGGCTCGTGGACATCGTCCTCTGTTTGCCTGCGTTCTAGGGTTTACTGAAACGGGCCTGACTCCGGGTATTTCAGCCGCAGGCGCGACACCGGATGATCGTCGCTTTACGGCGATTGCCGATGCTGAATTTTTATGGAACGGGGTTACGGCTCATCCGCGCTATCCCTTGCCTCCTCTCCATGTAGGCGCATCTCCCGTGCTGATTTCGCGGGCAGTGGTCGAGCAGCAAGGCATTCCTGTACAGGTGCTGAATGCGGGATTATCTGTTGCGCCTGCCATTCCTGCGATCGATTTAGCGGGAAGTCCGGCTCGCTGTGTCAGCACCGGAGAGGCCATGACTGAAGTGATGGCCAGACACCTGTTTCAGCAGGGGCAACGGTGGGGCGATCGCCTCGCCGCTCAACTCACCGCGATCGCTGCGCCATCCGATTCATCCGATTGCTCTGGTGCCTATCTAGTCTTGGGCGAATGTGTGGTCGGAGGCACGACAACGGCTCTCGCTGTACTGACAGGCTTAGGCTGGAGCGTTGCGGGCAAAGTCAACAGTAGTCATCCCCACTGCAATCATCAGCAAAAGCAGCAGATTGTGGATATGGGACTGGCAGCTTTACGGCAGCGCCTCAATCATAATCTTGCCTCGCCGCTGCAAGTGGTGGCCGCAGTCGGAGACCCCATGCAGGTGGTGGTGGCAGGCATGATGCTGGCTGCGAGTCGAACCTGCCGTGTCTTGCTCGCCGGAGGAACGCAGATGCTAGCGGTCTGGGCCTTGGCGCAAGCTTTAGCAGAAGAATTTCACCTGCGCTGGAATCTTAAAAATGTCATTGTGGGAACAACCCGATGGGTGGCAGAAGACTCCACAGGCGACACCGTTGGGCTAGCGCAGTTGCTTCGAGTGCCGCTGGTTGCCACTCAACTGAGCTTTGCCACAGCTCGATACGAACAGCTCCGGGCTTATGAACGAGGATTTGTGAAAGAAGGGGTCGGAGCAGGGGGCTGTGCGATCGCCGCTCATCTTTATCTGAATTGGGGACAAATTGAGTTGTTGCAAGCGATTGAGGTGATGCTACAACAAGCACTTGAGGCGATCGCCATCTAACGGGTCTGCCCCCATGACGTTGTGACCTCCTGCTTGAAGCTGACATTTTTCAGGAAGGGAGCTACATAAGGGAGCCATAGTCGTTGCTTTGCGGGCGATCGCCTCCACGACAAAGGTCTTGATATTTAGAAGTCGATATGCAAATATCTGCTAATTGCCTCGACACCATGAATGCTCGTGCCATCTTGACGTGGATATATATCAATATCAATATCAATATCAATATCAATATCAATATCAACTTCCTCTCAACTCATCAAGGTAAGTGTCCTGAATGAATACACAAATAAAAATTAATCCAGCCTTAAACCAGTTTGATGTAGACCAATCGAGAAACGAACATCTTTTTGTGTTGCCCAAAAGCATTAGCCAATGGATTGTTGTCAACCTATTAAAAGGGCAAGAACAGGAAAATATATATATTGTCTACGTCATGGCAAATATTCTTCTAACTACTGTTCCTTGGGCAGTTGGCCTATATGTTTTAGAAGATAGGGTATCAGATATTGTTGTATCTCTTCTAGGATTTTGCTATGTGATTTTCAACCTATTGATCTATGCAAGGTCATTCATATTAGCGCTACATTACTCGACTCACACCCCAATTTTTAATCGGAAGTGGCAGTTTTTAAAGCACATCAATACGAGCATCTTATGTAACTTTTTTGGTATGCCATTGTGGACTTACTATGCTCATCATATTGCAATGCACCATTGTGAAAATAATATGCTGCCCCATGATGTCAGTTCTACTATGCCCTATCAGCGAAGCTCTAAACTAGAGCATTTAAAGTACATGCTCCGATATGTATTTCTGATCTGGATTGAATTGCCGTACCATCTTGTTAAGCAAAACCGAGCTAAAGTTGCGATTCGATCGGCTGTGGGTTCACTAGCCTTTTTTGCGACGGTTTTTTGTCTTTATCAGGTTAAGCCTGTTGCAACGCTGTTTGTCTTTGTCTTGCCGACTATTATATTATCTTTTGCCCTCATGGAAGGAAACTGGAAACAGCATATTTTTGTTGATCCAGACGATCCAAACAACAACTACAAATCAACCTTTGCCTGCATTAATACTCCTAAAAACTCGCTTAACTTCAACGACGGCTATCATGTTGAGCACCACGAAAACCCTGCGATGCCGTGGCATCGTCTACCCACCTATTTCCAGAAACAAATTTCTAACTACGCAAAACACGACGGGTTTATATTCACAGATATTGGCTCAGGGCAAGTCGGCACACTCGTGTTAAATGGGCAGCTTGAACAACTCGCTGACCACTATGTCAACGTGGGTCAAAAAGAAAGAACTAAAGAAGAGTTGGTTGCAGAATTCAAAAGACGGTTGCAGCCGATCGTTTCATAGTTTCTGGACTGCGTTCTGGGGAGCTTAAAAAGCAGTGAACCTCACGGGTGGCTTTATTTCATAGGCGTCTCTTCAGTACAAGGAGAAACGCTGTGGTTCCTGATTGAACTCCGCGAATCTCGTTCATGAGGAGGTCAATGCTGGGGGTAGGGTTATTTCTAGCTCACCTTCTCATTCCTCAGTTCGCCAAATCTTCTCCGGGTCGAGCTTTCTGCTCCCCTCTATTTTTTGTCTCTGTAGCCTGAGGAATGATATATTTTCCTTATCAGATTAGGGCGTTAAGGCGAAGCAATTTTAAGTCACGGCTCCTGATCACAAGCCTTGATCACTGTTCTCGCTAAAATGATTAGAAGCTTCTTGCTTTTAGGCATTTTCTACCAGTTGTGGTAGAGGTGTCTGTGCGTCTATGTCCTGCTACCACGGGTTCAGGGAGCCATGCGCTTCGACATAAAACTAGGGAATGCCTACGCCAATATCCCGCGCCCACAGATTGCCGAAATCATTGCTGAGGCAAATACACGCATTCATCAGCCCAGCCATACGAAGCTTGTCATAGCCATATCTGTGGTTGTTGGGGCGATCGCCGCGTTTTTGACACAATTTTGGGTTGGGTTGATTATCCTCGCTATTGGAGCCGGGGTAGCCTGGAAGTTGGAGTATGACCGTCGCAGAAATCGAACGATTACGCTCCACTATCAGTTTGATAACGACATTAAAGTTCGATTCTCGACCATTCAAAAAGCCTGTCGAATTTTGTCGCAATCTGAAAAAATTTGGTTAGAAGCCACCCGCAAAACCGTGGAAGACCAGAAGCGCAATGCAGGGGCTAGCCACGTCATCAATCTCAGCAACACCCCCGTCAAAATTCAGTGTATGCAGCCTCCTTTCATTGAGACTAATCTCAATATCTGGAGTTTAGATGTGGGCATATTGACCCTCTTCTTTTTGCCTGACTATGTCTTGGTGTGGCGACGCGAACTCTATAGCTCGATCTCTTACAGCGCTTTGGCGATTAGCTGCGATCGCCAACAAATCAACCTATCCGGCACGATTCCGACCGATGCCAAAGTGGTAGGCAAGACTTGGCTTCACGTGACGGCGTCGGGCCGTCCTGACCCCAGAGCCAAACACAACCCTCAACTGCTCCAAGTGCAATACGGGCTGCTGCATATTTTGTCTAGCATTGGCTTTAGCGTGCGGCTTCACGTCTCTAACATCTCCTTGGCGGAGCAGTTTACGAAAACGTTTAATAGTGTTCAACAATGGCTTGCCTTGCGCCATAAAGATGCTTGGTCAGCTAAGCCGAGGAAAGAAGATACGCCAGATTCAGATTTTATTATTGACAATCGAAAGTCGGCCTACGATGTGCTGGGCGTCAAGCCCACGGCAACTCTGGGCGAAATTCGGGCAGCTTATCGTCGCATGGCACAGATGAACCATCCAGACAAAGTGGTCGGGCTTGCCCCTGAGTTTCAGCTTTTAGCAGAGCGACGCATGAAAGCAATTACAGAAGCCTATCGCTCTCTGAGCCAGAAGGCCCAGACTCGTTGAGTGTTCAGCGGCTGGCTTGATGCTCCTAGCCGACAAAGATCAAAGATTAAAACACAGAACGTTTATCAATCAAGTTATGAATTAATCAAGGGCACACAGCTGTGCCATGAAATTCAGGCTAATGGACTAAGTCGATAGCTTAAACCTCGTCTACCTCTAGCCCTGCTACGACAAAAGCAGCATAGGCAAACCCGGCAATCAGGGGCATGGGGCATTTCAATACGTAGCTTAGCCATGCTGTAATCACAGCAAACGCGATCGCCGTTGCAGACCAGACTTTTTCTTGGCTACTCAAGCCCTGCTGCGACTTGATGATCCGGAGTTGCTTCGTCGGGATCGGCTCTGGCATGACAGCACCCGGAGGAAACGCCCAATATTGGTTTAGAGGTTCCATCACCGGATCAGTCCAACCATGTTCCGAACACCAGTCATGAATCCAAGTATCACAAAAATGTTTCATCGGGAGAAATGCGCTTAGCTACACCAGAATTAGCTCTTGGGAGAGCGTTGAACAGATACCAAAGCCTGTTGGCTTAGCACTCTTCTGACATTTCAAATCTATCCTGACAACCGATTACAGCGAATCTGGCGATTGAGTGAATAGAGCACAACGCAACGTATGCCATTAGCGTTATTTATGAGAATGTTCAGCTTATTACTGAGAATAGCAAGCACTTTTATCTGGCTGTGCCAATAGAAAACAAAATTTACGCGCGCATTTATATCTAGTTACATTCATGAACTGGATGCGGCATTTGAATTAGCCTTAGGCTCCAAAAGCCTGACACAGAGGTTGGTTGGACGATTAGGTTTGGCGATCGTTCCACCTTATACTCCGCCCACTAAAGAGAAATACTGTGGCATAAAACCTGCTCTGCCTGACCCAAAAAAAGGCGGAACCAGCACTGAACTAGTTCCGCCTTTCTTTAGAAAGAGTGTAATGAAATGTGAAGTACAGCCCAGACCTCTAAGCCAGACGAACGACCTTAACGATCGACTGAACCCATAATCACGTCGATACTGCCCAAAATCACCATGATGTCAGCCACCTTCATGCCTTTGATGAGTTTTGGCAAAATCTGAAGGTTGTTGAAGTCTGCGGCTCGAATCTTCCAGCGCCAAGGAAACACGTTGTCATCTCCAATAATGTAGATGCCTAACTCACCTTTGCCGCTCTCTAGACGAACATAGTGTTCACCAGCCGGAATTTTGAATGTGGGTGGAATTTTCTTGCCAATAAACTGATAATCAAAATCATTCCACTCAGATTTTGGCCCCGCAGACATGCGCTTGGCTTCTAAATTCTCATACGGCCCACCAGGAATGCCCTTTAGAGCCTGTCGAATAATCTTCACAGATTCTCGCATTTCCGCAACACGCACAACGTAGCGAGCGAAACAGTCGCCTTCTGTTGCCCACTTCACCTCCCAGTCGAAGTCGTCATAGCATTCGTAATGATCGACCTTACGCAAATCCCATTTAACCCCTGACGCTCGGAGCATTGGCCCAGACAGCCCCCAGTTGATGGCCTCCTCGCGAGTGATGACGCCAATTCCTTCAACCCGACGACGGAAAATAGGGTTATTGGTGATGAGCTTTTCATACTCATCGATTTTGGGCAGAAAGTAGTCGCAGAAGTCAGCACACTTATCGATCCACCCATAGGTGAGATCAGCGGCTACACCCCCAATTCGGAAATAGTTGTTATTTACCATGCGAGAGCCAGAAGCGGCTTCCCACAGGTCATAAATCATCTCCCGCTCACGGAAAATGTAAAAGAAAGGAGTTTGTGCGCCGACATCTGCCAAGAAGGGGCCAAGCCACAGCAGATGGTTTGCAATGCGATTGAGTTCGAGCATAATCACTCGAATGTAGCTGGCACGCTTGGGCACCTGAATGTCTGCAAGCTTCTCAGGAGCATTGACCGTAATCGCTTCGTTAAACATCCCTGCTGCATAGTCCCAGCGGCTGACATAAGGGACAAACATGATGTTGGTACGGTTTTCGGCAATCTTCTCCATGCCTCGATGGAGGTATCCGATAACAGGCTCACAATCGACTACATCTTCACCGTCTAAAGTGACAATGAGCCGCAAGACCCCATGCGTTGAAGGGTGATGAGGCCCCATGTTGATCACCATGGGCTGGGTTTTAGTTTCAAGGGTCGTCATGGGTGAGGCTTCTCCGT
This sequence comes from Elainellaceae cyanobacterium, assembly GCA_049647405.1. Lineage (GTDB taxonomy): Bacteria > Cyanobacteriota > Cyanobacteriia > CAKZMO01 > CAKZMO01 > CAKZMO01. Next base: position 8,466 of record JBARXP010000204.1, read on the forward strand.
TAGTTTCGGCTTTTTCGTTTCAGCCACGCTGATTTCATATAAATCAGGTGAATAGGTATGTACTCACTAGAGCTATTCGGAGTCAGAGAGGGCACATCTGCATCGGCTTACAAACGAACTCGCGCACCGATGTCATGGGCTAAGGCTCAGACTCTTCGACCCTATATTCCATACATTACACTCTTTAAATTATATGAACTTATTACATTGTGGGAAGGTCTGAGGAATATGACTGCTTAGTTCGTCTCGTTAGACGGCCTGACGGTCAAGGTTTGTCTAAGAAACCGATAGATTTGTCCCGGCCAGCATCAAGGTCTCTAAGGCTTCACAGGACTTACGCAGTTTGTTGAAAGGGTGGGCGCGTCGCGCCCACCCTTTCAACGAGTTTATTCAGGCTTAAGCGAGTTGTGCGTCAGTCCTGGCTTCATAAACTCAAAAAACAGTATTATTACTGGCAAAACTCTTAGAAGGCCACACATTACTGGGAACATTTGTGGCGGAGGTGGGTCTTTGCACTGAGAACAAGTATGCCATACCCATTTATTTGGCTAGAATCTCTTTTCTTCAGTTCCTCAATCTCTGTGACGTTAAAGTCTGGAAATTGAGGGGTATTTCGAACCTGGAGAGGTCTGGTAAAGTCAATAAATGCAGAAGTGTTCACGAAGCATTGTCACTGATTGTCATTTGAGTGTTTTAGGTTTGTCCCACATGATTCTCGGAAAAAGATTTCATCGCTCTATTGCTATCCTTGCTGCCTCATGCAGCGTCGTATTGGC